>JACXWA010000062.1 GCA_014764485.1 Candidatus Sulfomarinibacter kjeldsenii | reverse complement strand
TTCATGTCGGCGCCGGCCTCGTACGGCGGGAGCTTCCACTTCGCGACCGCGCTCTCGACAAAGAGCGACGTATAGGCGTAGCCCTTGCCGTCGAACTGGGTGTGGAGCGGACCGAGTCCGACCGGGATCTCGGCCTCACGCACCGAGCTGTAGGTCAGCACCGGGATGCCGTCGATGGTCTCCTCGAAGTCCTTGTTGGCGATCGCGGTCTTGATCTTTTCGATGTCATACACGGTGGTCGTCGGTGAAAGCTTGCCCGAGCCGATGATCCAACGACCGCTGGGGTCGACGTCGACTCCGTGTGGCGATTTGGCGAGTGGCATGAAGTAGGCCACGCCCGGAGCGGCCGCGGGATCGATGACCGGTGCTCCCGTGACGGTCTTGAATTTGCCGGCGGCAATGGCCTTGTCGGCCTCACGCCAGTCCACGATCAAGATGTAATCCTTGTCCTTCTGAGAGGCGGTCACCTCGAGTTTGCCGCCTTCGATGAACTCGCGTTCGGAGTTGTAGCAGGTCCAGAAGAGGAATCCGTCCGAGGGGCCCTTTCCGGCGTCGCCGAGGTCGTAGTTGAATGGCGGTACCAGGACCTCCCATCCCAAGCTCAGGTTTCCGTCGTCGGGATCGATCTTAATGCCCGCGACGATCCCGTTGTACTCGGTGGCGTACTCGGTGACGTCGGCATATCTGCCCTCAGGAAACGGAACCGACATCCTGGTCGCCATGGTCACATATTCAGAGTTCTGGGTGACGAAAGAACTGCCGTGGTTGGCCGAAATATTGGGGATGGTCAGGATCTGTTTGGTCTTGAAGTCCTTGAGGTCGATCCGTGCTATCCGGCCGTTGGCGTTGTCGTTGATGAACAACCACCGACCATCGTACTCACCGCCGGTCTCAGAGAGACCCGGATGGTGGGAGTCACCCCACGAGTATTCACCAAGCATTTCCTTGGTCTCGTCGTCGAAACCGAAGCCGGTACCGGGGTACGGCGTGAAGACCGGGATCGTTGCGATGTGGCGCATCGACGGGATGCCGGCGACAAAGATCTGGCCGCTGTGACCACCCGAGTAAAAGAGGTAGTACTCGTCGAGGTCGCCCGGAGCGACATAGGTTGCCAGAGCCGCGCTCGCCAGATCGGATGTTCCTCCTCCGCCGGCGCGCGCGCCGCGACGTTGCGGCGGTTTTTTGCCGCAAGCCGCGAGCCCGACAAAGAGCCCGACGACGAGCAACGCGACCGTCAGTCGAAAGATTGTCTTCTTGTTCATTTGATGCCTCCTCCTTGTTGTGCGGTTCTATGGCCCGCTCGCCGCGGTGGCCTCGGCCTCCACGGCCCGGTTTTTGACGATGTCGTAGGCCTTCATGATCTTTTCGACGGCCTGCCATTTTTCTTCGTCGGAGAGAACGATCTGACTCTCGAGGATGATCTTCATGGTGCCGGTCGGATCGAAGAGGAATTCTTCGACCGTTTTGTTGAAGCGGGCGCGGACGTCGTCCGGAGCCAGCGACAGATCGGGCCCCTTGTCGGTCGGAGATTGAATGTCATACGCCTTGATGCTGTGGCACACGAAGCAGTTGTGCTTGACGAAGAAGGCGCCGTCACCCTCGCGCATGCGACGGTCCCTCTCGACCTCTTCGGGTGTCATCTCATCCTTGAGCTCGACTCCCGGCAAGTAGGCGCGGGGCAGGTCCTCGTCGTCGCGCCAGCTCATGACCAGCATGGCGAGAGCCTGAGCTTCGTGCGACTGGAAGTTCATCTCGGGCATGATCGATCCAGGCACGATGGTCGGTGGCGATTGGAAGTGTTTGATGTGCCAGTTGAAGACAGTTATCTGATCGGAGACCAGATTCGAGAAATCGAAGCCTTCGGCGTGCTTGTCGCCCTCCCGTGTCAGATCCGGTCCGAGCTTGCCACCGTCACCATTGATGACGTGGCAGATCTTGCAGCCTTTGGTGCGCACGAACTCCTTGGCCTGGTTGATGTACGGCGTGCCGTCGGTCGAACGCTCATAGCGGTGACAGAAGTTGCACTGGACCTCATACAGGGGCGGCGGGTTGCGAGGGTCGTACTCGGATCCCGCGATGTCTGAAAGGAGAGGCTCCTCCCAGTGCTTGACGAAACCGTGGGCGTCGTACTCGGCGAGCGCAAATCCCTGCCCGCCGTGGCACACCGTGCAACCGAAGTCCTCGATCGGGTGGTTGTCGAAGATCTCCGGCATGGGGTGAGTGGTCCACGGTTGCTCGACGCCCTCGAGACCGCGCCAGGTGACGCCGAGGTGACAGGTGGTGCAACGGTCGACACGGTCGAGTTTCTCGACCCAGACTTGTTGGATCCCGGACGGTAGAGTCGCAGGATCGACTTCAGCGAACGTTTCGGCGACGATCGCGCCGAACTCGGACTGGTAGTACTTCCACTCCGGTGCGGTGTCGTAAACAATCGCCGCGATGCCGACCGCAAGGACTGCCACTGCGGCGATGAGCACCAGCAGGATCTCGCGCTGAGAAATCTTTTTGATCATCGGTACCTCACAGCGCCGTCGGGTGAACCGGCCACGCCTGCCAGGGCCAGAAGAAATCCCAGTTGGGCCCACGCAGGGCCGTCCCGGTGTAGGTCAGAATGACGAACGCAATGATGAACGCGCAGAAGGTGGCGATCGCCGCATAGCGCGTCGAAGCGGTCTTCTTCAGGACCACGAAATACATGCCTGCAAAGAGAAGAAGGAGGAATGTCGCAGGGTTCACGAGATCGAAGAAAAACTGGCTCTCGATGGTCGGGAAAATGCTGCGCATGGGAGCGAGGAGCGCCATCGCCAGACAACCGCAGGTCGTCACCAGCCCATAGACGAAACCGAAGACACCCCATTTCCTCCCGGGGCCGTCGGTAAACCAGAAGCCGATCCCCTTCTGCTCGCGATCGAGAAAGGGAATCAGCATCAGGCCGAGGATGACAATGGTCGGAACGATAACGCCGCCCATGAGGGCGGAGTAACCGACCATTTCCTGAAGCCCGAGAAAGTACCACGGCGCCTTTGCGGGGTTGGGGGTGACCTCCGGGTTTGCAGCAGCCTCGAGGGGTGCGTGAACAACGAGCGACAGACCGATCGAGACGGCCACTGTCAGAAGGGTGACGAGCAGGATTCGGACGGTGAGGAATGGCGTCGACGGCACCGAGTTTTCCTCGTTGAGAGTGGTCGGATCGTTGACCTGGACGGTGGTTCCGCTGGCGATGCCGAGAACGCTGTAGGTCTTGCTCTTCTTGGGTGCCTGGGGTTCCCGGGCAAGCGCCTCCTGGCGGTCCTGCTCGACAATCGCGAGGCCGCCATCCTTGCGGATGCGCCACATGTGCCAGGCCGCCACCCCAAAGAGGACCAATGGCAGGAGGGCACAGTGGAGGACGTAGAATCGGATCAGGGTCGGTTGGCCGATGATCGTGCCGCCGAGCAGGAACTGCCGAATGGTTTCGCCCACATATGGAACGGCAGCCGCAATGTTGGTTCCGACCGTGATCGCCCAGAATGCGAGCTGGTCCCACGGCAGCAGGTAACCGGTGAAGCTGAGGAGGAGCGTCAGCACCAGCAGTGTGACTCCGAGCACCCAATTGAATGGGCGCGCGGACTTGACGATCTCGCCGGCTTTGTACGAGCCGGTGAGAAAGACCCGGAACATGTGGAGGAAGACCAAGGCCACCATGAGGTGGGCGGAGATCCGATGCAACCGTCTGAGGAGCCATCCAAAGCTCACCGCGTGGTCGAGGTCTTTGAGACTCCAGTAAGCGCGTTCTACTGAAGGCACATACAAAAACATCAGAATCACCCCGGTGACAGTCAGGACCAGAAAGACGACAAAGGTGATGGTGCCGAGATAGAACGAAGCGGGGAAAGCGAGGCTGCGAAGAGAGATTCGATTCGGAAACCAGTGGAGTAGGAAGTTGGCGACGATTCCGCTGCCGGCCTCGCGGTTGGACTCCGGCCGCCACGACCAGGTGAGTTTCTGCCAGACACCGGTGATTTTGGAGAGGATCATCTATACCACCAGTCTGAAGTCGCGCGAGACCTCGGTCGCCACATCAACCACCAACTCTCCAGTTGCGCGTGAAACTTCTAGGTGGAAGCACTTGAGAGGCCGCGGTGCGGGGCCCGCGTAGTTGGTTCCTTCGCCCCTGAACCTCGAGCCGTGACACGGGCAGTGGAACTCGCCCAGGGCGCGGTAGGTGAACTCGCGGACCGTCTCCTCCTGGGGCAGGGTGAACGGGGAGAACTTCACGGTGCAGCCGAGGTGAGTGCAGATCCCCGAAACGGCGTGATAGTTCGAGCTGTCGCGGAACAGGAAGAGCCGATGCTCTTCCAGGAAGGTGACGCCCTCCTGAAAGTTCTCGGGAGCGCCGATGCGGAATCTCTTCGGTGGTTCGTAGAGGACATTCGGCACCAGCGATCGCAGCAGCGGCCATCCCGCCACCAGGGCTCCGACGGCTGCAACCGCCGCCGTCAGGCGCCCCAGAAAACCCCGACGCGTCGGATCCGTGCCGGCTTCGGAGGAGACCCCTGTTTCGTTTTGGATTGTGTTTGATGCCACTGTTCTCACCCCGTTGACTCGATGAAGTTGAACCGTTCCATGGTCATCGCCTCCGTTGGACAACGCGCCGCGCAGAGACCGCAGCGAATGCAGACGGTGTCGTCTTTCAAAAGGACTGTCATCGGCCGGTTGCGGTCGTGTCCGTAGGTTTCGAGGGCGACCTCGAGCTGCTCCGTAGGCATGTCCACCTGCTCGAGAGGAACGAAGGTCAGGCATTTTTCCGGGCAGACGTCCGCACAACGGTTGCACAGAACGCACCGGTGCGGGTCGTAGATGGTGTCTACATGGCAGGACAGGCATCGTTCTGCCTGATTCAGGGCCTGCTCGGGCGACATCACTTCTTCGACCTCGGTGATCCCGGTCCGCCGCCCTGCGGAGACGGTCGGAGCGGAACGCCGCATCTTCTTTTCGTAAGCCTCGGGCATCCAGTACACGTCGGCGGGAATCTTCTCGATTTCAACCTGCATCCTGATTGCGGCCGGAGATCCGGTGAGGTACTCATGGATTGAACGTGCGGCTTGCTTGCCGTTCGCCACCGCCTCGATGGCGATGCGCGGACCGAAGGCGGCGTCCCCTCCCGCGAAAACGCCATCCGCAGTGGTCGCCAGGGTCTCTGGGTCGATCTTGACGGTTCCTGTTGGGCTGAGCTCGATTCCGTCCTCGTCCGAGAGAAAGCTGAAATCGGGTTGCTGGCCGATCGCCAAAATCACCGAGTCGGCATCGAGAGCTAATGTGCGACTGTCGTCAAACAAGGGATTGAAGCGGCCCTCGTCGTCGAAGACCCTCTCGACCCCGACAAACTCGATGCCCTCGACGCCGCCGTTGCCTGTGATCTTCTTCGGTCCCCACCCCAGGTGGAGCTGAATTCCCTCTTCGAGGGCCTCGTCGAGCTCATCCTTCCCCTGCACTGTCTGAGCGGCGGGGAGTTCATCGAGGGATTCGAGTGAAATGACGTGGACCTCGCTCGCACCACCACGCAACGCCCCGCGGGCGGCGTCCATAGCTGGTTGGTTCGCTACCGCTTTGGCAGTGAGCTCGATCTCGTCCATGGGTTGGTAGAACTCACGAACCGCGGTGCGCGCGGCGTCGAGAGCTACCGATCCACCGCCGATGATCACGACTCGTTCGCCGAGATCGACGCGGTAGCCGCGGTTGAGGTTGAGGAGGTAGTCTACGGCTTTGACGACCCCGTCCTTGTCGGATCCCTCGATTCTCAGATCGCGTCCGCGCATGGCACCCACCGACAGGAAGAACGCCTCATACCCTTCTGCCCGGAGTTCCCGGAGGCCATATTCGCTGGTAATC
This sequence comes from Candidatus Sulfomarinibacter kjeldsenii, assembly GCA_014764485.1. GTDB lineage: Bacteria > Acidobacteriota > Thermoanaerobaculia > Thermoanaerobaculales > Sulfomarinibacteraceae > Sulfomarinibacter > Sulfomarinibacter kjeldsenii. The sequence goes on along the minus strand of JACXWA010000062.1, from coordinate 47,671 downwards.
GGTTTGTTGGTCAGGAAGGTGACGCCAAGTTTTTCAATTGCGGCGACCTCCCGATCGATCACGCCCCGGGGTAAGCGATACTCGGGGATTCCATATCGCAGCATGCCGCCGAGCTCCGGCAGGGCCTCGAAGACGGTGACGTCAAAGCCCATCAACGCCAGATCGTGAGCGCATCCCAGCCCGGCGGGGCCGCTTCCGATCACAGCCACCCTCTGGGAACGTGTGCCGGCGAGGGATGTGTCCCTGCTCAGCTGATCCACGTGCCAAAGCCGCCGGCAGCCTGCGTCATCGGCTGCGTCAGACGTCTGCTGCGGGTCGGACATCAAGAGCTTGAAGAAATCCGGGCGTGCCGACTCGGCCCCAAATTGTTCGGTGACGAATCGCTTGAGGGGTCGGATGGTGACTGCCTCATCGACCCATGCCCGTCGGCACGCATCCTCACACGGCGCGGAACAGATCCGACCGCAGACCGAGGCCAACGGGTTGGGAGCGCGTGCGATCAAAAAGGCGTCTTCAAAGCGTCCTTCGGCGATAGAGTCAGCTTCGTTCACGAACGATGACTCTTTCGGTTGACGGTTTCGGCGACCATTGTTTTCGTCATGCCTCCTACCGTTCCGCTGGACTCTCGGAATTGAAACCCGAATTTCGGCATTACAATACTGAATAGCCTGAATGTGGTCAAGGTATCCTTGACCGAGGTCAAGGCCGGTGCCGTCCGGTGCCGAAACCCGCGACACATTCAACAACCGGAGTTATCAAGATGCCGTGTGCGCTCAAGATATCGGAAGCTTCCTCATTGGCCATGCACGCCCTTGGATACCTAGCCAACGATGAGGATGGACCGATCACATCGCGTGAGATCGCAAGGCGGTTTGAAATTTCTGAAGCGCATCTCGCAAAAGTGCTGCAAAGAATGGTAAAGGTCGGGCTTCTACGATCTTTACGCGGTCCTCACGGAGGCTTTATCCTCACTCGACCTCCGGAGTCAGTCACGCTCTTGGAAATCTTCGAAGCCATTGAAGGACCATTCGAGCCGAACCAATGTCTGCTCAGCTCCGCCATCTGTGACGGTGACAACTGCATTCTGGGCCGGATTGTTCTCGAGGCGAACACCATGCTCCGGGCTCGACTCGAAGAGACAACGCTGGTTGAGGTTGAGGCAGTTATCAACTCCTCCCGGTGAGGCGCGCGTAGCTGCGTCGTCGACACAGGTGCCACTCTTCGCATTGTTTGCCGGGATGGCGCTGCCAGGGTCAAACGCAACGAATTCAAACAATGCGAAGGGTGGCACCCGCCTCGCCCCAATGAGAAGCGCTTCAGAAGAGGGGCACCTACTTCGCTACCTTTTCAGCCAAACCTCGAACTCGTCGGCGTGGAGGACATTGAGGATCCGTTCGCGGGGGACTTCGGCGCGCATGGCGATTGCCGAGGCGTAGGCATCGAATTCGAGGTGCGGCACGGCGTGGGCGTCCGAGGAGAGAATGACCTCGCAGCCCTTTTCGACAGCCAGGCGGGCAAGGTCTGCGTCGAGGTCCTGACGACGTGGAAATCCGTTGATCTCGATTGCAACGCCTGCGTCTGCGCAGGCCGAAAACACGGTCTCCCAACGCGCCTTGAGGCCAGGACGATGGTGGAAGTGACGACCGCGGGGGTGGGCGAGTAGGTGCACTTCGGGCGTCTGGATGGTGCGCAGAAGGCGTTCGGTCTGATCACGGTCCGGATCGAATTGACTGTGGACGGCCGCGACCACGCAGTCGATCTCGAGACGCTCACCCTTCGGTACATCTAGGGTGCCGTCGGCCAGGACCTCGACCTCGAGCCCCTGGAAAAGGCGGTGTTCCTCGCCGTGCTGATCATTCCACCGCTCAACTCGCCGGCGCTGGAGACGGACTCCTTCCCGGTCGAGCCCCGACGCGACCTCGAGCCCGCGTGAGTGGTCGGTGACCATCGACCAGGCGTAGCCGCGGCGACCACACGCCCGGGCCATGGTCTCGAGCGACGCCTTGCCGTCTGAGTGCCTTGTGTGCCAATGACAGGCCCCCCGCAGCCGTTGAGGATGGAGATCCTCGGGTCCGGATTTGAGAACCTCGGTCATCTCAGCACGGCTGAGATAGCCCTGACGCGCGGGCCGACGACGAGAGTTCTCACCGCCCTGAAGGCGTTGGACTGCAGCCTGCAACGCGTCTTCACCGCGGCAGGCTATGAGTTGCGATATCAGAGGTTTGAGCCAGTGCGGCGCTTCTCGCAGCAGGTCTCGACGTGCTTTTCCAGGCGCGTCGAAGGCGGCATAGCCGGCGCGCAACAGAGCCAGGCGCCTGTCGCCGGGCGGTTCGGCGTCCGCAAGCATAAACAACGCCTCGGCAAGGGCGCCGTTGGAAATCGTCGCTGTCTGTCCCATTGTCGAGAATGAACTCCCAATCGAGTGCCGCGTTCGAGGGATAACGACGGTGTTGCTAGGTTTCCAAGCCTGCGGCGGATTCGGCGATGGTACCCCAGGTCCCGGAGTCCTGGTCGAATTCCAGGACGTCGCCGGTGAACAGGTCGTACAACCAGGGATGGATCGACAGGCCGCCCGATTGCTCGCCGTCGGCAACGCAAGGGTAGGACCGCAGGTTTTCACACTGCATGAGCACGTTGGTTTTGATTGTCTCCAAGTACCGATCTTCCTCGGCAACGTCGGAGCCGAGAACGCGGTCGCGGGCCGGTCTGGCGAGCTCGAGCCACGAGGTGATATGGGGCTGACTCCCCGGATCCGGCGATGCCTCCAGGGCCTTGATGCCGCCGCAATCGGTGTGGCCACAGATAACGATGTGACTCACATTGAGGTGGATCACTGCGTACTCTACCGCGGCGCCAGTTGCGCATGCGGCGGAGGCGGCGGGCGGGACCACATTGGCGATGTTGCGCACATCGAAGAGCTCGCCCGGATCGGCGCCGGTGATCAGCTCAGGTACTACCCGCGAGTCCGCGCAACCGATCCACAGGACCTTTGGATTCTGACCCTCTTCGGCCAGCCTTTCGAAGACCTCGTGCTCTGAGTCGAACTTATCCCTGAACTCTCGATACCCTGAGATCAGTTTTGAAGTCGGCAATCTGTACCTCCTGCGTATGACCTCGATTCAGAAGATCCCTTTTCTCACTGGGTCGGAATGAGCACCTCCATGCCCATCACCGGCCAGATGAATATGACGAAGATGGCCACAACAACCATCAGCAGCAGCGAGGCCGGTATTCCTGCTTTGAAGAACTCGCCCGAGGTGAACTGTTTGCTCTCATAGGCGATGGCATTCGGTGCCGCGCCCACCAGAAGAAGAAATGGCATGCCGGCCACGACCAGCGCGCTGAACAAAATCACCTCGCCCCCGACTCCGAGATACGGTGCGACCTTGAGAGCCACCGGCAGGCAGATAGCGATGGCGGCGACGTTCATGATCAGATTCGTCATGATCATCACGAAGAACGTCATGCCGAGAATGAAGACCAGGGCCGGGGCGGTCTTGAGCATCGAAACCGTGTTGATGGCGAGCCAGTCGGCAGCGCCCGTCAGCACGAGACAGTAGCCGAGACTCATCGCTCCGCCAAAGAGCAGGATGATATTCCACGGCACATTCTCGAGGTCGCCGATGTCGAGGATCTTGAGGACGAAGAAGAGCACCGTCGCGAGCAGAATCACCCCGCTCTTGTCGACGCTCTTGAGCGCCGGAATGAACGATCGCAGGCTCATGACTGAAACCGCCCCGAGGACGATGACTGCGGCCTGGATCTCTTTGGCGGTGATCGGCCCCAGGCGCGTGTAGAGGTCCTTTGCTCGTTCGCGAAGACCCGGGATCGATGCGCGCTCCGGTTTGTAATAGACCATGAAAAAGGCCCACAAGACAAAGACCATCACCCAACCGATCGGGAACATGTACCAGGTGAGGCCGAAAAAGCTTACGTCCCGACCGGTGATCTCTTTGTAGAAACCGAGGGCCACCGCGCCGCGGGCCGCGCCGAGCAGCGTGACGATGCTACCGGCTCCGGCGACGAAGGCCATTCCCATGAACAGCCCCTTGCCGAAGTTGGTCGGCTCGTCACCCTCTTCATAGAGACGGTAGATCGCGACCAGCAGCGGAAAGATCGTCGCGGCGACCGCGGTATGGGCCATGACGTGCGTCAGGACGGCGGTCATGACGAAGCAGCCGAGGTAGATCCGGCTCGTCTTCTCACCGACCAGGACCAGCATCTTGTACGCCAATCGTTTGGTGAGACCGGTCTTTGTAAAAACCATGCCGATGACGATTGAACCGAAGATGAACCAGACCGAGGGGTGCATGAACTCCTTGAACGCCAACTCGGCGCCACCGACTGGAGCGTCTCCTCCAACCAGCATCACGTCTGGACGGATCAGAAAGAGCGCCTGGGTGACTGCAATCGTGATGCTGGTGACACCGATCGGCACCACCTCAAAGACCCACCACACGGCAGCCAGGAGAAACAGGCCGAGCGCTGCCTTGCCCTGAGAACTGAGCTCGAAAGCCTCCCCCATTGGATCGATTGCGTCCGGCCACGCCGGTGAAAAGAAAACTGCGAAGAAAAGCGAAACACCGAGAAGGAGAAAGAAGAGGCGTTTCCAGTCAACGGTCGACTCGGGTTTCCTCCGAAATCGAATCGTCCAGCGGCGGCGGGATTTCGAGCCAGTTTCGGCACTGGTGGTGGTTACGTTTTCAGCCATCGTTGCCGCCCTTGCCACTATCGGCGGCGGGCGGCTGTCCGTACTCCATGATGAACTGGGCGACGATGTCGAAGATGTTGGTCATCAGAACCACACCCGCCACCTTCTCGCCATCGAGGACTGCCACCAGGTCCACCCTGTGGAAGAGCATTGTCGAGATGACCGTCGACAACGTGTCGTTGACCTGGACAGTGCCCTTGATCGGCACCATAACAGACTGAATGGGCATCATCGAAGCTTCGATCGCCGAACGTGAGAACAACGAAGTCCAGCGAATCGACAGCTCGGTTGGCATGCTGCCGCCGAAGGGAACCAACTCTCTGATGTGGGCCGCGGCCTCTCGATCTTCATGGAGGTGGGGGATCAGGCCCTTGAGAAGCTCGCGACGGCTGACCACGCCCACCAGGCGGTCGTCGTCATCAAGGACCAGGACGTAGCGAGGCAGCATGATGTAGCCGTCCTGGAGCTTGACGGCCGATGCACTGAGGGCCACGATCGCCTCGCGGACGGTACAGGTCAGCCTGCAGTGCGGGTAATTCTCAGGAGGCAACATGACGTCGCCTGCCTTCGCTTCGCGTGATGAAAGGGCGAAGTCGGGGTCGAGCCGGATGTCGACGGCGCCGACGGTCCCGTGATCAGTCGTGACCTTCTCGACCCCGCGGATCTTGGCGACAAAATCGATCAGCCCATTCTCGGACGCCGCAAACGATTTGCCCCCGGAGAGCGTGACCTCGGAGTTTCGGGTCTCGACGTGCGCGATTTCGGGAGTGAAGGGCGAATTGAAAAAGAGCTCTGCCCTCACCCGTCGTTCGAGTGCGAAATCCCGGAAGTCCTGGACACACTGTGGGGTGGGCTGATAGTCGTCGCCCTCCATGAGCTCGGCGATCATCGTTGCGGCCCTATCGATACTGACGTGTTCGAGGTTGACGACCAGGTCATAGAGGTCGGCATCGGCGATATCGGCATGGAAAATCTGGCGGCCCCACCGAGAACGGTATTCGTCGGCGTCTTTGATATGTCGTCTGGCCTCGTCCTTCTTCAAACCGAATCGCTGCATCGCGGTCTCGATCCGATAACTCATCGGCGCAACGATCCGCACCTTGAATGCGTTGCACAGGTCGGCGAATAGGAATTGTCCGGCGAGCCCGTGGTAGATGCCGTTCCCGTCAGCGAGAAGCTCGGTGACCGTCGCTTGAGTGGCGAGGAGGTATCGGGTCTTGCGGTGGGTGAAGCGTTCGAAGAAATTGGCCGGCAGGTAGAGCCCGCGAAAGAGCTCCTGTTCCGTCATCCGGTAGGTTTTGGCCGCGGCGGTTGACACGTCCTCCTGGCTGAGGACGTCCCAGCCGAGGACTCTGTGTAACTCATCCGCCAATCGTGCGCCGCCGCTGCAGGATCCCCGAGAAATCGTAATGATGGGCATGGATTCAGAACCCCCGTTGCTAACTCTCCGGTCGAGGACCGGTGGTCGGACCAGTGTACGCCTTGGCTGTGATCGGAGTGATCGTGAGTCGTCTCACCAGGGCTCTTTTTGCGGTCGAAACCCGCCTCGCGTCACGGACGCGATGCCACCTCGCCACGAGGGCGCCGGATTCACTGGTTTGAAACAACACTGCCTCGTGTCGGAGGGATGACCGTTGTGCGGTTCGGAACACGATCATTCACGGCACCGGGGCCACCGAGAAACCCCGCAAAATGTGTGCCACGGGTTGGATTTGGAACTGGCAGCGCAACTCTCTGATTCTTCGACAATTCGAGCGCGATGCGGGGGCGAGGGTTGGATTCTGTTTTGGTTGCACAATGTTACTCGTTTGTAACATTTCGCCTCCAACAGTTCCATCGAGGAGTTCTTTTTTCAGGACCGGTGGTGTTACACTCCGCAGCCCGAGATTCTGGAGCGTAGAAAATGGCCATCATCACAATCTCACGCGGCTCGTACTCGCGCGGCAAGGAAATCGCGGAAAAAGTAGCCGCCAAGTTGAACTCGGGGTGTCGGCCATGTGCTCAAGGTTCGGATCATTGCCGGCATGGACGATCGCGTCGGTCTCGAGATGAGTCGCGAGGGGATCAGCGAAAAAGAGGCTCGGCGGATCCTTAAAAAGGATGACGACGAGCGCCGCCACTGGGCCCTTTCACTTTACGGCATCGACACACTCGACTCCTCGCTCTACGACCTCGTCATCAATGTCTGTGACATGGAGGTCGAATGTGCGGTTGAAATAATCTGCCAAACGGCTTCCTCGAGCCCGTGCTTCGAGACGACAGTTGCTTCTCGGGCCGCTCTTCAAAATCTACTGCTGGCGGCGCGCGTGCGCAGCGCAGTGATCTGCGAATGGCCGGGTGTCCGTATTTCGGCGGCGGATGGCGTTGTTTTCATCGATGTCGAGGCGCCACTAGCCCAGGAAAACAAGGTGCGTGAACAGATCATTGGTGTCGCCTCTACCGTCACCGGTGTCGCCGAGGTTCGGGTCAACGTTCGGCCGTCGATTTTTCCCTGATTCGCATCAGTCTGGAAAGAAATAGGCCCCGTCGTTTCAGCGGGGCCTTGTCGTAGACGAGGCTGCTCAGTACCGATCGAGGTAAGGGCCTCGCGCAGCATCTTGTCCTTCTCCATGAAGTCGAGCGCCTCGTCGAGACTGGCCGGGAGCTGGTGGATCTTGAGGCGCTTCTTCTCGCGCTGGCTCATGTCGAATATGTTGCGGTTGACTGGCTCGCCACAGGGGAGCTCGCGCTCGATGCCGTCGAGACCCGAGGCAAGCATCGCCGCAAACGCCAAATACGGGTTGCAGGACGGGTCTGGGATTCTCACTTCACAGCGGGTGCCCACGCCACGTCGCGCGGGGACACGCACCATCGGCGAACGGTTTTTCTCGGACCAGGCGACATTGATCGGGGCCTCGTAACCGGGCACCAGTCGTTTATAGGAATTGACCAGCGGGTTGGTCAGCGCAACATAGGCGCGAGCGTGGTCGAGTAGGCCGCCGATATAGAATTGGCCAACCTTTGACATCTGCCAGGAGCCATCCGCGTCGTAGAAAGCGTTCCCGCCATCGGCAGTGAAGAGAGATTGGTGGACGTGCATGCCGGAACCGTTGACCCCCGCGATCGGTTTGGGCATGAAGGTGGCGTGAAGGCCGTGCATCAGGGCGACCTTTTTGACCACGAAGCGGAAGGTCACGACAGCGTCGGCGGTGGCCACGGCCTCGCCGTACTTGAAGTCGATTTCGTGCTGCCCTGGTGCCACCTCGTGGTGGGCGGCCTCGACCTCCAGACCCATCGCCTCGAGTACCAACGTGATGTCCCTCCGCGCTTCCTCGCCGAGGTCGCGCGGACTGAGGTCGAAATAACCACCAGTGTCATGGGTTGCTGGGATCGCGGCTCCATTCATGTCGCGCTGAAAGAGGAAGAACTCGGCCTCGGGGCCGGCCATCATCTCGTAACCCATCGCCTTTGCCTTGGCAACGACTCGCTTGAGTGCGCCACGCGGGCAGCCTGCGAACGGTGTACCGTCCGGGGTCGCAATGTCACACACCAACCGCCCGACCTTTCCTTGATTGGCCTCCCAGGGAAAGACCTGGAAGGTATCGAGGTCAGGTACCAGGAGCATGTCGGACTCCTCGATGCGGGTGAAGCCTTCAATGGAGGAACCGTCAAACATGATCTGACCGTCGAGGGCCTTTTGGAACTGGCTTTCGGGAACCTCGACGTTTTTGATGATGCCGTCGATGTCGGTGAACTGAAGACGCAGGAAATGAACTTTTTCTTCTTTTGCGTGCGCGAGGATGTCGGATGCTGATTTTGGCACGATGCTGCCTCCAGGCGTGTCGATTTGTTGATTTTGTGATCTGAAATGAGAAAAGTCAAGACTATTTTTGCAATTTAAGCAGAAGTCTTTGTTCATATTGCAAAATTACTTAAACACATTTCGAAGCCGGGAGAGAGAAGGCCGTGATGGCCTTGTCTGGTACGGGTACGGGCGCGGGCAGGGGCGCGAACGAGGGGCGAGCGTTATACTCTCCCGTTGGAGGGGACGATGAGCCAGACACCGACTCGCGAGGATGCGTGGGCGCTGCTCACGGAGTACACAGACAATCCGAGCCTGATCAAACACGCCCTTGGGGTGGAGGCGGCGATGCGGGCGTACGCACGGTCGTACGACGAAGACGAGGAAATGTGGGCCACGATCGGTCTGATCCACGACTTTGACTATCAACAGAACCCTACCGAGGAAACCCACCTTCATGTCGGCACCGGAATTCTCCGCGAACGGGGCTGGCCGGAAGAGTGGGTGCGGATTGTTGCCTCGCACGCTGACTACATGGGCGTACCGCGAGACAGCCGAGCCGCCAAGACGCTCTTTGCCGTCGACGAACTTTCGGGCTTCCTCACAGCCTGTGCGCTGGTGCGCCCCGACAAGGCGATTGCCGAGGTCAAGGTGAAATCAGTCAAGAAAAAACTCAAGGACAAGGCTTTCGCCCGTGGTGTCAATCGCGACGACGTTCGAGTTGGCGCGGAACAGTTGGAGGTCGATCTCGGCGAGCACATCGAGTTCGTGCGCGACGCGATGGCGACCATCTCCGACCAGTTGGAACTCCCTCCACCAGAGTAGGCCCCTCGCCCATTCTCACCACCAAGTCACCAAGGACACCAAGGAGGCCCTTTTAAGATGAGGCGGATGAGGGGTTCATCAGCGTTGACGCCAACGGTGGTCGAGTGTTCGAGACCCAAAGATTTTCTTGGTGCTCTTGGTGTCTTGGCGGTGAAAAACCAACCCCTCGGTGGCTACTGGGGTTCAATGACCTCGAGGCCGCCCATGTAAGGGCGGAGGACGTCGGGCACGACGACCGAGCCGTCGGCTTGCTGGTAGTTTTCGAGTACCGCCACCATGGTGCGGCCAGCGGCGAGCCCGGAGCCGTTAAGGGTGTGAAGGTGGCGTGATTTTCCACCCTGGGAGGGCCGGAAGCGGAGATGTGCGCGGCGGGCCTGAAAGTCGGTGAAGTTGGTGCAGGACGAGATTTCTCGGTAGCAGCCGAGGGCCGGCAGCCAGACCTCGAGGTCGTAGGTCTTGGCGGCTGAAAAACCGAGGTCGCCGCTCGCCAGGGTGACGACACGGTACGGAAGCTCGAGTCCTTGAAGCACTGCCTCGGCGTGTCCGCAGAGCTCCTCGAGACGGTCCCATGATTCCTCGGGCCGAACGAATTGAACCAATTCCACCTTGTGGAATTGGTGCTGGCGGATCAGACCACGAACGTCGCGCCCATGCGAACCGGCTTCGGCGCGGAAACAAGGTGTGGAGGCACAGTAGCGAACCGGAAGCTCCGATTCGTCAAGAGTCTCGTCACGATGGAGGTTGGTCAACGGCACCTCGGCGGTGGGCACGAGGTAAAGGTCGAAGTCTTTCACGCGGAATAGATCGTCGGCGAACTTCGGCAGCTGACCGGTACCGAAGAGCGAGGCAGAATTGACGAGGTATGGCGGGATGATCTCGGTATAGCCGTGATGGCCTGTGTGAACATCGAGCATGTAGGAGATCAATGCCCTCTCGAGCGCCGCTCCCTTTCCGCGGAGGACCGCGAATCGGCTCGAGGCGATCTTGGCAGCACGCTCGAAATCAACCATCCCGAGTTCCGGGCCGAGGTCCCAGTGAGCCTTGGGCTCGAAGTCGAACTCGGGGTGTTCACCCCAGATCCGCTCGACCCGGTTGGCGTCCTCATCGACCCCGACCGGAACGCTCTCGTCGAAGAGATTGGGGATCTGAAGCTCGAGCTCGCCAAGCTCGGCCTCGAAGCCCTTGGCGCGACCCTCCAGGTCCTTGATTTCCTCTCCGAGTGTGGACATCTCAGTCTTCAACTCTTCAGCCTGGTCCTGACGCCCTTCTCGATACAGACCACCGATCTCCTTCGAACCGGCGTTGCGGCGTGCTTTGAGCTCCTCGACCTGTACCAGCACGTCCCGCCACGAAGCGTCGACCTCGAGAAGACGATCGAGGTTCGCCTCAGTGTGGCGCTCGGCAAGCATGGTACGGATCCGCTCGGGGTCGTTGCGGAATAGATCGCGGGCGAGCATGAGCACTCCTTCGGCGGGAACTATAGCAGCCGCGGAGTGCTTCAGTGAAAGGGCAGCCCGTGCTACATGACAGCTGGCATACCGTGCAGGTTAAGAGCAAAGAGCCAAGGGTAAAGACCATATGTCTCAGGGGAGGGAGGGTGGGCTTAACTCTTAACCCTTAACCTCGTTTCGAGCCGACCGGCACATACACCTGAGTGCCGCGACGGCTGCGCATGATCTGTTCGACAAACGCATCGAAATCGGAGGGGTTGTTGACGAAGTCGATCTCATCGGTGTTGACCACCAAGAGGGGCGTTTCCCGGTAGTGGAAGAAATAGTAGGAGTAGGCCTCGCCCAACCGCTCGAGATACCCGGGATCGATGCTGCGCTCGAAATCCCGGGCCCGCTTCTTGATCCTCTCCAGGAGCACCTCGATCGACGCTTGCATGTAGATCACGAGGTCTGGCTTAGCAACCTCCTGTTCGAGAACCGGGTAGAGCTTTTCGTAAACTCGGAGATCGGTGTCATCAAGATTCAAATAGGCAAATATTCGATCCTTTGGGAAGGTGTAGTCGGCCAATACCAGCCGTTGAAAGAGGTTCATCTGCGCGATTTCACGCTGCTGCTGAAAACGAGACAACAGAAAATAGATCTGGACCTGGAAGGCGGCGCCTGCGCGCCCCTCGTAGAACGATGGCAAGAAGGGATTGGTAATGTCCTCGAGCACCATGACGCCTTCGAATCGCTCGGCGAGGAGCTCGACGAGCGAGGTCTTACCGACCCCGATAGGGCCTTCGACGGCGATATGCCGGAAGGGAATCTTGTCCCGCATCATTCAGTGCGTCCACTCATCGGGCTTTGGCGATCTTAGCAGGGACCGTAGTGCATGACGTCGAGGACGAATTTTACGCTGCCATCAATTTCGCGACGACAAAGAGGATGCACACCACCATTGCGAGCGCACCGTTGGTGGTGAAGAATGCGGCGTCGACTGAGTGTAGGTCGTCGGCCCTGATCAGTCGGTGCTGCCAGGCCAATAAGAGACCTGCTACCGCTACCGCCAGCAATCGGATTGCACCACCACCCGCGGCCAGTGCAAAGGCCAGAAAGCCGGCGAAGGCGAGCAGATGAAAGCCCCTGGCGATCGCCAGGGCGCGCCGTCCACCAACCCGAGCGGGGAGCGAGTGAAGGGCTTGTTGGCGGTCGAAGTCCTCGTCTTGGAGCGAATAGATCACATCAAACCCGGCCACCCACAGCGCCACTGCGCCGGCGAGCACCAATGCGGGCCATTCGACCTTTCCGGTGACGGCGATCCACGCACCGACCGGCGCGATGCCGAGGGCGAGGCCGAGCCACAGATGGGAAGTGGCTGTGAATCGTTTTGCGTAGGAGTAGCCAAGTAGAACCGCCAAGGAGGGTGGTGCCAGAACTAGGCACAGAGAATTGAGGGATGCCGCTGCAAACAAAAAGAGGGCCGCTGAAAACCCAGTGATGGCCCACGCGAAGTTACGACTCAGCCTTCCTGCCGGCAGTGCACGGCCCGCCGTGCGGGGGTTATCAATATCGATTCTATGGTCGGCGAGGCGGTTGAAGGCCATGGCTGCGGTCCTTGCAGACACCATGGCTACCGCCACCCACAGCCAGGTGTGTGCTGTTGGCCATCCAGGCGCTGCAGCGGTGATGATGGAAATGACTGCGAACGGAAGCGCGAACACGGTGTGTTTGAAGGCGACCATCTCACCCGTCTCGCGAAGACCGGCAAGGATTCGTCCTGTGGAGCCAGTCAGCCCCGCCATCGGAGGCCGTTGTCCCGCGAAGGGATTCCAAGAAGATCGAGCAGGCGCAAGCAGAAATGATCGACGAAAATTTGGTGGGCGGTTTTATCTTCGGGTTTGAGATAAAACGCGGGTAAAGGCGGCACGATGTGGGCGCCGGCCTGCGCCAATCGGAGAAGATTCTCGAGCAGGATTGTCGACATCGGAGTCTCGCGGATCCCGATCAACAGCGGCCACCGTTGCTTGATGGCGACATCCGCAACCCGCTGAGCGAGGCCGCGCGAGATACCGTTGGCCAATGACCCGGCCATGCCGGCCGAGCACGGTAGCACCACAACTCCGTGGAGGCGATGCGAACCGGATGCGACTGGGGCTGCAAGATCCGAGTCGGTGTATGGGTGGATTCGGCTTCGTAAATCTTCGTCGAGTTCGAGGTTGTCCCGAATGGCCCGCGCACTCGCCCACTCCGAACCCATCTCGTGGGCAAGGACCTTTGAGGCCGCGCCTGTCACGACCAGATGGAGGGCATCTATCTGCCCGCTCTCGAGTGCAGCTATGGCGAATCGAGTCGCAAGAACGCTGCCGGAACCCCCGGAAACCAACAGGGCCAGCTCCTTCGCCACGATCAGCCTTGCCGCCGTTGGTGGAGGTCAGTTGGTTCGATCATCGGGGGAGTATAGCAGCCGGTCACTGACAAAATTTTATTACATCTTCTGCGGATGAGTTTTCAGGGCTGGTGTAAGAATTTTTTGTCATGTGTGTGTAGTGCGGGATCTGAGAAAGAGATCTAAACTTATGCAAAATAAGCACTTCTCCTTCGATAAAGAACTGGCACGGATAGTGCTCCTGTGGGTCGTGAATGAGAGGAGGATGCCATGAGCGGCGAATGATTCGGCCCAGAACCCTATCGACCAACTCGCTCAAGAAAGGACTCACTATGCAGCATCGCAGATTTTTGACCCTGATCCTGGTGGCGTTCGCTGTCACCGCTGTTGCCTGGACCGTTGAAAGCTCGCAACCCTCCGGGGTGGTGAACATCAACACCGCGTCTTCAGAGGAACTCGAGCTCCTGCCCCGGGTGGGCCCGGCCCTGGCGGGTCGGATCATCGAATTCCGCGAGGCAAACGGCCCATTCCAGACCGTTGACGAGATTCTCGCGGTCAAAGGCATCGGTGAGAGCTCGTTCGAGAAGCTCGAACCGTTCATTGTCACAAGCGGAGCTACCACACTTGCCGACAAGGTGAGGATGGCGCGTTCAACCGGCGACGAGAACGTCGCCGACTGATGTTCAATGCTCGTTCGAGTCTGTACTGAAATTCATGGCTCGGGCGGGACAACTACAGCGTGGACGGGATGCGGCCCTTCGGGGCCGCGTTTTCTGTCTGCGTATCTCACCAAACTTCCGGCCGCGGCAGACAGTCGGCTGGATATGCAGATCGGGAGGTAGAAATGGATAGAGATTGGTCGGGTAGTTCGACAAACATCGGCATGTCACTGGTCGAAGCTATGCTGGCGCTCGTAGTATTGACCATCGTCGTTGCAGCAACCCTCCCGGACCTTGCTGAGATCCGGGGCGCGGCGACGTTGAGAACGGCATCGAGTCAGCTCAAAGGCCTGCTCTTTCGGTGCCGGGCTTACGCGATTATGAATTCGCGCGCGACAGCTGTGGTCTTCGAGCGCCGTGACGACGGATCCTGGAGGTGCTTTATCGCTGTCGATGGAGACGGCGATGGAATCCGGACACGAGACATACACAGGCTTATCGATCGGGTGGTTGGCGAGGTCCTTCACATCGATGGCGGAGGCGCGGGTCTCGGAATCTTGCAGCATGAGTTCGTTCCCGATCCTTCGGGGCGGGGCCGCCTGCGGGGTGATCTTGATGACCCGGTCCGCGCCGGGCGAGGCAACATCATTACTTTCACCCCGAGGAGTACCGCCACTCCCGCCTCAATCTACCTCACCGATCATCGGGCGCGAATGCGTGTGTTGAGGGTCTATGGTGGCACCGGCCGCGTGATCTCGCGAGTGTGGAGGTCGGGTTGGCCCAAGTGGCGGTCGGAGGGAATGTGAGGAGCGGCCGGTCGCCCCGCTGTTTTTCATCGGCCTGTGGCGCGAAATTCTCCGACCACGTTTTCGTCCGCGGCGATTTCGACCGCGCCGAGGAGTACGGAGCGAGTCACCAGCGCTCCTTTGCCGATTTGCGCTTCCTCAGCGACCACAGATTCCGCGATGACCGCTCGGTCCGAGACAACTGCCTTGCGGCCGACGAACGAGTTGCGGATCGAGGCGCCGGTAGAAATTTTGGCGGAGGGGTGGATCCAGGTCGTGCCCGCTAAACGGAGGAGCATGACCTCGAGATAATCGGTTGGTGTGCCGATCTCTCGCCAGTGACCGGCCACCACCAGGCCACCGAGCTTCCGCTCATTCTGGGCGGGGTTCCAGAGGGCGGCCGGAATCTCTCCAGGAGTCGCGGGTAGAGCGTCCAGAGCGTTTCGATGGACGGCCATCACCCCGGGATACAAAAACGGGACTTCGTGTGGGCCGGGCCGGCCCGGGGGGTGGATCTCAGTCACCCGCTCGTCGACATCGAGAACCACCCGTGACCACTGTTCGGGGTCGAGGTGGGGAAGAAGTGCGAGAGTTACGAGGTCGCCCGAGGCGAGATGGTGTTCGGCGAAGCCCTCCAGATTGAGACCGAGGGCGCCATCACCGTTTATGACAAGAACAGAATTCTCGTTGCCGAGCAGTCCCCGGTCCCTGGCCATAGCGAGACCGCCAGCTGTTCCCATGAGCTCGTCCTCAAACGAGAGAGCGATTTCGATTCCGCCGATCGTTACTTCGGATACCGCCTCGGCCATCTGCTCGGCTAGATGGGAGACGTTGACAACGATTTGTGTCGCTCCGGCCGATGCGGCCAGTCTCAACGCCGAAGCCACGACCGGTCCATCGGTCATCGGCAGAGCCGGCTTGGGCAGGACCGAGGTCAGAGGCCGCATACGTTTGCCGAGACCTGCAGCAAGGATCATTGCAGTCTTGAAACCGTAAGCCGTCATTCGGTAAAGACCATATTGGCGGGAAGATCGAGCTCGGGATGCAGCTCTCTGTATTCCAACCAGAGACTGACGTACGATCCTCGTACTGCCGTTTCGGCATCGAGTCCGAGAAGACGAGCCACCCGCTCGAGCCGTTCAGGCGGTCCTTCCACCTCGACGAAGTCGCCCATCGGCGTGTGATCGAGGACCACAGAACACTGTTCCACGAGCCACTCCTCGCGATCTTTCTCGTACCTCATGAATACAGAGAACCCAAGCCGCTCGAAGATGTCGACCATCCGAGGCAGGTCCGAAAATTCCGTCTCATGCTCCGCTCGTACCTTGATCGCACCGCTGTAGCTGACCGGGCCCTTGAGAGTCAGAAGATTGCGGTCTCCGTGCTGACGCAGGCGGAGTGTCGAACCTGCCGTGCGGAGCCGGCCGTCATGCCGATCGAGGAGAAGGTTGATTTCTCGAGCCAAGATCTGAACGAGAACCGCCCGTTCACGACGGAGAGACGTCCGCACCGGTTCGAGGTCGGTCACTGGGATCTTGAGCTCTGACTCGAGAGTTTCTTCAGCTTTCATATCTCACCATCTTCAGAGCTTATTAGAACACGAAAACTGCGCCAGGCTGCGAATGGGGAGGACCGTGTACCATAAGCCGATGCGGCACGTCGTATGGGGTACAGCCGGGCATATCGATCACGGCAAAACGACTCTGGTGAAGGCTCTCACCGGCACTGATTGTGACCGCCTGCCCGAGGAACGTGAGCGCGGGATCACCATCGACCTCGGGTTTGCCCAACTCAGCGAGGACGAGATCCAACTCCATTTCGTCGACGTTCCGGGGCACGAACGTTTGGTACATACGATGATCGCTGGCGCCTCGGGAATCGATCTCGCCCTTCTCGTAGTGGCTGCGGACGAGGGGGTCATGCCGCAGACGCGTGAGCACCTTGATGTCATTCGTTTGATGGGCGTGCCGGGCGGTGCGGTTGCGCTCACCAAGATCGATCTCATGGACGATGATCTGGTGGAATTGGTGACGGAAGAAATCTGCGAGCTCCTGGCGCCAACCGCTTTCGCCGGGGCCCCGGTGGTACCGGTTTCGGGTCAAACAGGGACTGGCATCTCCGAGCTGAGGAGGATACTCCTCGAGCAGGCCGGCGGTATTCGTCCCCGACAGGTTGAGGGTCGTCCCTTCCGTGAGCCGGTTGATCGTGTTTTCAGTTTGACCGGAGCGGGCACGGTGGTTACCGGAACCTCTCTTTGGGGCGAGTTGGAAGTGGGTTCGGATGTCCGGATTTTTCCCCATGACACGGCCGCCAGGGTGCGCCGGTTGCATGTTCACGGCGATGAACGCAGCGTTGTCGAGGCCGGGGAGAGGGTTGCTATCAATCTCGCAGGACTCTCGCGTGAGACCGTCAGCCGTGGTGACCAGATCATTGCTCCGGGACCGTGGGAGGTCACCCAACTGGTCACCGTCGGTCTCGAGCTTTTAGCGACTGCTCCCGGCCCGCTGGATGAGGGCGACGAGATTGAGGTCCACGCACTCGCGGCGCGTGTTCCGGCGCGTGTCGACCGGCTCTCTGTGCGACCACTCTCTCCTGGCTCTCGCGCGACCGCCCAGATTTTGCTTCGCCAGCCGATGCTGCTTTTCCCGGGGGACCGTCTCGTCTTGAGGCGCCCGTCTCCGGTCAATACCTTTGCCGGTGGGAGGGTGCTTGACGCTCACCTCCGGCGATGGCGAAGACGGGACAGTGTGGCCCTGGACCGCCTACCTGATGTCCGACGTAACGCGTGGCCCGAGTTGCTTTCAAGCTGGATTGATCGTCAAGGGCTGGCTGGACTCACCGTGCCGACAATGGCCGGCCGACTTGGTGTCCTCGATGGCGCCATCGAGGCACCTCTCGGCCGACTCCTCGAGGGGGGCACCGTTCAAACCCTGTCGACCCAACCGCCGACCTTCGTAATGACGGGGCGGATTAAAGACCTTGCCGCCGAGGCTGGACAGGAGCTTCGGCGCCGGTTGGCGGGAGAGGAGGTCTCTGCCGGGATTCCAGCACGGGATTTTGTGGGCCAGCTGCTTCCTCGGTCCGCCTTGCCCCTGGCCGAGTTTTACCTCGAGGAGTTGCGCGGCCGCGGAACCCTCGAACTTTCAGAAGGAAGAGTGGTACCTCCCGGCAAGGAGAGTCATATGACTGCCGCCGGCGAGGCGCTGACTCGGAAGGTCGAGGCACTGTATCGAAAGGCCGGTTTCGATGCACCGTCGCCTGGGGAGGCCGCGGATCACCTTCAGGCGAGACAGGCGACGGTCGAGGGGATCTGCCGTTTCCTGACCCAACGCCATCGGCTGGTCCGGCTTGATGGCAAGTTTTTGATTCATCGCGCCGTCATGGATGAAATGGCGCGGCAGGTTCGTGATTGGGAGGTCGAAGACTTTGCGGTCGGTGACTTTAAAGGACGATTCGATCTCACTCGCAAGCTCGCCATACCTGCCCTCGAGTGGTTGGACTCGGAGCGGGTGACGGTCCGCCACGGCAATCGCCGAAAGATAATCCGGCGCAAAGGATGATCCGATTCTGGTGCGAAGCTCCTCCGAAAGCGGCGACGCAGTCAAGGGTTGAGAGTTAAGAGTTCAGCTGAAGTTGGAGGGGAGGGTGTTCTTTACCCTTTACTCTTTACTCGCGAATCGTGATCGGGTGAGCGTCTCCTGTCGGCGTACGGGCATCTGAGAGCGCTCGCGCTACTCGACCGGTGTGTACTCACGATCGCGAACAACTCTCGAGGTTGTCGAAGATATCCCTGATATCTTCATTCTGACGCGGGCCGAGTACTCAACCCAAACCGCCACAGGAGCCCCGTCCCGAGATGCGGGCTGCATCCTCCAGGTGGCAAGATAGCCCGAGAACCACGAATTGAGGCCGTCGTAGAGCTCCAACGGAACGTAGCGGTCACAGCGCCCATTCTCGGTGACGTGGAGGAGGGCACGGATGTGAACTTCGTCGTCTCGGCCGGGAGCACTGACCTTGATCCGGCGCGGCGCGGCCAGCTTGGTGAGCTGCGTCTGCGGCGTCGCCTTGAGGTTGCGTAGGTTTCCGGGCGGTTTCATTGCTACCGGTTGGTTGGGAACAGAAGGTGTCTCCGGGTTTGGCATTTCGAGAGATTGATCGACAATCTCGCTTTCTTTGATCTTGCCCTCCATGCCGATCTCGAGCACCACCCAGGACGGCTGGGGTAAGCCACCGGCGATGGCGGGATCGAATCGGGAACCGTTCAAATCCTCTACCAGCGAGGCCGTCAGACCGGGAACCGGGAGCTCGAGGGGAACCGCGCCGAGACAGACTCCCTTGGCATCAACAAATGTGGCCACGGTCGCCACACCCCGAATGTCGACTTTTCGTGGCGCGCTCGCCTGGAGCACCTTTGGCGTTTCATCGACAATTATCGCGAAGGGGTTGACGGACAACAACTCCACCATAGGCACGGGGAGTGGAATTTCGACGTCCATTCTTTGTTGCCAGGCGCGGCTCGAGGCGCTTTGAGCCGCGGCCGTGGTCGCCACCAACACGAAGGTCGAAACGATCATGATGACGCGTTTCACAGGGGCATCCTACCACGTACTCCAGTGTTGGAGGGTGCACGTAGTACACTCCCCCGCCATGGGACGGGTGGCGTACATCGTGTCACCGCACGGATTTGGCCACGCTGCACGGGCCTGTGCGGTGATGGCGGAAGTTCACCGGCAATGCCCGGCGATCCACTTCGAGGTATTCACCGAGGTGCCGAAGTGGTTCTTTTCAGAGTCCCTTCCTCATGGCTTTTCCTATCACCGCTTTGCCAGTGATGTCGGGATGGCCCAATGCTCTCCGTTGGTCGAAGATCTGGAAGCAACCTGCGATCTTCTCGATCGAAACCGTTTTGATGACCCGGATATCGTCGACCGCCTGGCGGCCAGACTTCAGATGCTTGGATGTTCCGTCGTCATCGCCGATATCTCGCCTCTCGGATTGGTGGCCGCCGCCAGCGCCGGAATACCGTCAGTTTTGGTTGAAAACTTCACCTGGGATTGGATCTATCTCAACTATCCTGACGGGACGTCGCGATTACGCCAGCATGGTCGAAGGATGGTCGAGATCTTTGCCTCTGCCAACCTCAGAATTCAAACAGACCCGATGTGTGAGCCGTCACCGACGGCAGTCAACGTGGGACCGGTGGCGAGATCGCCGAGATCGGGAAGAGAGGCAATTCGCGCCTCACTTGGAGTGCCACCGGACGAGCCTATGATCGTGGCGAGCATGGGAGGCGTGCCTTGGAACTATGGAGACTTCGCGGGTTTCGATCATTCCGATGGCGCCTGGGTCGTGGTCCCGGGCGGATCTGAGGGAGAGATGCATCACCGGGGTCGGTTTCTTTTGCTCCCTTTTCATAGCGGTTACTATCATCCCGACCTGGTGGGGGCGTCGGATCTAGTGGTCAGTAAGTTGGGTTACAGCACGGTGGCCGAGGCCCATGGCGCAGGCGCGGCACTCGCCTTTCTGGGGCGTCCGCGTTTCCCGGAATCACCGATCCTCGCACAGTGGGTTGAGGAACACATGGTTGCGGCAGAGATTGGAGAGGGTGAGCTGCGGGGTGGTGCCTGGCTTGCTGCGGCGAATGAGCTCCTCGAGATTCCGCGCCGGAAACCAGATCAGCCGAATGGAGCGGTTCGGGCGGCGGAGGTTATTTTGGAGAGGTTTGGATCGCTGATTGGTTAATTCTGAGATCGGGCGCGGACGCGGGCGCGGACGAGGGAGAAACGAGCCCGCCATGGAGCCCAGGCGACCTGCGGCACTCGTCGTATTCCCCCTTAGTGCTGCTCCCTTCCGGGTCTGACACGGTTCGAAGGACGACGATGCACAGGGCCCGAGCTCCATGCCGGGCTCGCACCAGAATTCAGATGGCGGAGAGGGCGGGATTCGAACCCGCGGTGGAGTTACCCCCACACACGCTTTCCAAGCGTGCTCCTTCGGCCACTCGGACACCTCTCCACAGACTTCGATTTTTCAAAGAAACTGGCGGAGAGGAAGGGATTCGAACCCTTGGACCTCGTGAAAGGTCAACGGTTTTCGAGACCGCCCCGATCGACCACTCCGGCACCTCTCCGCGATCGGGCCCCGTATTCTACGACGATTGCCGTTGTTTGGCAAAGAAGCGGAGGAGCAGCTCTCGGCACCTGTCTTCCTCGAGACCTCCGCGGTGTGCCAGTGGTGGGCCAAGTCGTGGATCGGCGGCGAGATCGATCACGGAGCCGAAGGCGCCGGCACGTTCATCCTCTGCTCCCCATATCACGAGCTGGAGCCGGGCCTCTCGGCAGGTTGCGGCACACATGGGACATGGTTCAAGGGTGACATAGAGGGTGCAATTCGAAAGACGCCAATCGCCGACCACCCGACCCGCCTCGCGGAGGGCGATGATCTCGGCGTGGGCCGCTGGATCTGATTGCTCCTGTCGACGATTTCCGGAGCGCGCGACTATTTCACCACCGAGTGTGACGACAGCGCCGACTGGGACTTCTCCGCGCGCCGCAGCCGCCTCGGCCTCCGCGATGGCTGCCGCCATGAAGGAGCGGTCGTCGGCGTCAAAAACCCATTCTGGCAACATTGATTCAACCCGCGTCAATCATGAGGTTTCTTTGCGAGGTCGGCGAGGCGCAGTGTCCTGTGCAACGGAGGCCACGGTAGACATCTCATGAGTAACTCGGGCCAGGATAACAAAAGGGCTCCGTTTCCGGAGCCCTTTGG
The DNA here is from genome assembly GCA_014764485.1 of Candidatus Sulfomarinibacter kjeldsenii. Taxonomy (GTDB): domain Bacteria; phylum Acidobacteriota; class Thermoanaerobaculia; order Thermoanaerobaculales; family Sulfomarinibacteraceae; genus Sulfomarinibacter; species Sulfomarinibacter kjeldsenii. Next base: position 26,323 of record JACXWA010000062.1, on the reverse strand, counting down.
ACGTTTCAGTTCTGGGACGGTTACTTCACTTCGATCCGATCGCCGACCGCAAGAGGTGACCAGGATTGGGTAACAAGGGCTGTCGAGTATGTTTCGTCGACCGTCAGCACACCCACCTCACCCATCACCAGGCGAGGCATACCTTTGACCGGGTTGTCACGGAATACCGTTGCAAATGTGCCAGGGTAGAGGCCCTCGGCTGCGCCGAGGTCGAGGAATACCAACCAGTGGGTCCCAATATCGATCTGGTCGTCGCGGTCATAAGTGATGTATCCGGTTGGCTTGCCGTTGGGTACGTCGCAACGGTCCGTTGGGTCGGGAGGAATCACCAGGGGAACGGGAACTGGTGCGAATGGTTTCAGGACATCGCCGATGTAAACTGGGTCGCAGGCGTAGGTAATTTCGGCAATCGACGTGTCCTCCTGCGAGCACAACACCTTGAGCTGGCCGACCTGGGTGAAAACGAAGCCGAGCTTCGAGTTCGAGACCGGGTGATGGAGCGGGCGGACCCGATGGAGGATGAAGAACCGGTCACCGGCCTTCACACCCTGGTTGATTCCACCATCGATATAGAGGACGTCGCCTTCGGAGTACGAGTCCTGATATTCGATTTGTTCAGACGACGCGACCGTAAACGGGAAGATGCCCTCATCCTGGACGAGCTCGGCGAAGCAGTAGACATCAGCCGAAGACCCGAGTGGGCGGGGCATGATCTCGTCGCCACCTCCGAAGTCCTCGTCGTACTCAGACGTCACTGTCTCTTCGAAAGGAACATCGGCCTCGGCCACCGGCGCTTCCTGGACCGCGAGATCGATCACCACCGGGTCACCAGGGTAGATCCAGTGCGAGTCCTTGATGTAAGGGTTCCGCTCCCAGATCTGCGGCCACAGGAACGGGTCCCCCAGATAGTGGTCAGCAAGATCCCACAACGTGTCACCCTTGACGATGGTGTGCACCATGGCGCCTTCTGGAAACGCCGCCGGCGGATCGTAAGGCGTCCAGTGATCGTTGACAAAATGCAGCGGTTGCGGAGGTGGAGCCACCGACTGCGCCGCAGCCATCAAGGGAAGGAATACGGCAATGATGGCGAACAAATTCTTAGCGCTCATAAGCCCTCTCCCCGCTGAAAATAACACTATTTGAGGTTAACCTATGGGCGCCCGATCCGTCAATCCTCGGTCTTATCCCCAGTCTTTTTTCTCAGTTCTTCGAGACGCTTTTTCCACGCGGCGTTGCGCTCTTCAATGAGCGATTCCAAATCGCTAATCTTGGCGTTCACGGCGTCGAACTTTGAGAAATTCGGATAATTTTCCTGGATATATTGGAACCGCCACAACGCGCCCTCGTAACGTTTATTTCGTTGGTAAAATTGGCCGACAATCCAGTCGTGCTCCGCAAGTAACTCATAGAGAGCGCTGATCCTGGAGTCCGCCTCCGGTAAATATTGCGAGTTCGGATAGAGGTTGATCAGCTGTTCATATGCGCTTAAGGCCTCATGGATATCACTCAGATCTCGATCCGGGCGGAGCTTTCGCGCCGAGTACGTGTGACCCACCATCAGAAGGGCATAATCGCGGTCCGGATCGTTCGGATAACGGTTCGCGAAATCGCGATACCGAAGCCGGGCTTCTGTGAGATTCGTCACATCGTTCTTTGCGGAATACGTGTCTGCAACCCGCAGCGCGGCCTTATGTCCCATAGGGTCGTTCGGGAAGCTGTCATAAACGAAGGCGAACAGCTCACGGGCCTTCTGATACTCCTTCTCGGAGTACAGGGCTTCGGCCTGTTCGAAGATGGTTTCTTTGTCAAGATTCGCCAACTGGTCCAGCAGCGCATCCTCATTGCTGCGGCCGCTTTTGCAGCCGAAAGCGAGGATGACTACGGGCAACATGATGATGGCGACCCCCCGTGCAGACGTCATCGCACACCTCCAACGGTCGCGGACAGGCGTAAATCGGTAATCGCTGAGGCCCTGTCATCAACGCCAAAGATGGCTGAACCCGCAATCAGGGTCGTCGCGCCGGCATTTGCGAGCGATGCGGCATTCTCGAGACAGACGCCGCCGTCTACAGCAATGTCCAACGGCCTCTTGCCTGCCATCTGCCGCAACCGACTGATTCTGTCGAGCGTCTCGGGGATGAAGTCCTGGCCACCGAAACCGGGGTTGACCGACATGATGAGGACAAAGTCGGTCCAGGGAAGGGCGTCCTCGATCAGCGCAAGGGCCGAGGCAGGGTTGATTGCGATTCCGGCCTCGACTCCGCCGGCGCGGATATTCTCCAGTGTGCGCTGGAGATGGTTGCAGACCTCGACGTGGACCGCGATTCGGGCCACCGGAGCCGCAATGAGATCGTCGATGAGATCGTCGGGATTGGTAACCATCAGGTGCGCGTCGAGGGCGATCTTCGAATGCGATGCAATCGCCCGCACCACCGGGGGACCAAAAGTGAAGTTGGGCACAAAGTGCCCGTCCATGATGTCGAGATGCAGAAGCTCTGCACCTCCCCACTCGACCTCAGCCACCTCTTCCGCGAGGCGCGAAAAGTCGGCCGAGAGAAGCGACGGTGCCAATCGAATACTCATCGGCTCACCCATACCGTGATGATCTCGGACGGTGCCACCGGCGACCCGGCCGGCGGATACTGGCGGAGAACGAGCCCGGAAGGGACACCGGGGTAGTTCACCTCACGAGCCCGACCCAGACGCAAGCGATTCAGTCTGCAGAATTGTTCGACCGGACCCAGGGATTGCGATACGAGCGAGGGCATGACCCACAGTTGTCGGTGCGGCGCGGTATTGACCAGGAGATCGATCCGTGTGACGGGTGCCACTTGCTGACCCACCGGTGGACCGGTCGCGATGATTCTGTCGGCGGCACCTTCCCCCTTGACCCGGGCGTGTAAGCCCGGCACCAGGCCTGCTCGCTCGATTTCGCGTTGGGCCGTGTTGAGAGAGCTCTCGCGTACTTCTGGAACATCTATCGTCTTGCCACCGAGGCTTACTCGGACTGTCACCGTCGAGCCCGATTTGACATGAAATCCGGGTGGCGGCTCCTGGAAGGCGATAGCGCCTGGGAGGACCGCTGTCGAAAACACTCCTGGGTCTTCCACCCTCATTTCGAGACCGAGGTCATGCACCCGTCGTCTCGCCTCTTCCAAGTTTCTCTCTACGAGGTAGGGTACCGCAAGCGTGCCCCGGTGAACGGTGTGCACCAGCGCAAACCAAAACACAATTCCGGCACAGAATAGGAAGAGCAGGGCAGCCAAAATACGTTTCGCCATCGGCGCAAACCTTAGCACGACAGAGGCTCAACCCTTAGCCCGCATGTCGCACCAACCTCCTGCTGCGGGTCAGCCACGGAATATGAATTGGCGGACGCTTTCGGGCAGATAGCGGACGATGTCGTTGAAGAGCACCACCACCATCAACAAGATGAGAAGGTAGAATCCGACTTCGAGAATGCGCTCCTTGACCTTGAGCGGCAGGTCCCTACCGATAATGCTCTCGACAGCGATGACGGTCAGGTGTCCGCCATCAAGGATCGGTATCGGCAGGAGATTGAAGATGCCTAACTGGAGCGAGATGATGCCCATCAGCATGATCAAGGCCTCGATGCCGCTACGGGCGGCCTCTCCCGAGATTTGAGCGATGCCTACCGGCCCCGAGACCTGGCGGATCGAAGCCTTGCCGGTCAGGAGGCGGCCGATGACCTGGAAGGTCTGAATGGTCATGCGCTGACACTCGATAAATCCGGCTCTGATCGCTGGAAGGATGCCGAGTTTCTCGACAACCGTTGGAAAAAGCGGAACCACACCGATTTTTCCCGCCCCGGCCTCGTTCATTGTCGTCAGGTCGAAGCTCAGTCGGTCGTGATCCCTGATGACGTCGAGTCTGATCTCGATCCCTGGATGCGGTTCGATAAGGAGTGGGAGTTCGTAATACTGAGCGACAGGCTTGCCGTTGACGGCCACGATTCGGTCACCTGCGCGAATGCCGGCGCCGGCGGCCGGTCCACCTGCCCGTGGCTGGACGACGGAGTCAAGGAAGGGTTTGATCCCCGACACCCCAAAGCCGTAGAGATAGTCAACCCCGAGGGTGACCGGGACCTCGGAAACGGAGCCGTCTCGTTCGACCTCCAGCAGGACCTCTCCACCACCAGCGGTCAGCAGGGCGATCTCGAGATCACGCCAGCGGTCGGAAGGTTCTCCCTGCACTGCCCGCACGAGATCTCCCTCGCGAATCCCGGCAAGGTCAGCGCCAGAACCAGGCTCCACCCAACCGACCACAGGCGGATCGTCGAGGTAGGCTTGGACCTCAACACCAATAATAAAAGCGAGGGCTACGAAACCCACCGCCGCGACGATATTGGTGAGTGGCCCGGCCAGTAGGATGAGTGTTCGCTTCCAGCGAGGGAGGAGCTCGATTTCGTCCGCACCGTCGCCTACGATGTCCGACTCGTCAGGCCCGAGACCGATAATCCGAACATAGCCGCCGAGCGGGACCAGCGAGATTCGATAATCGGTCCCGCCGCGCTCGAATCCCCAGAGGCGCTTACCGAACCCGATCGAGAAGACCTCGACCGGCGCCCCGAGGAGCCGAGCCATGGCGAAGTGGCCCGCTTCATGGATAGTGATCAATACACCAATGACAAAGACGAAAGCAGCAAGTGTCAGCATCTACTCTCCGAACCAACCTCTGTGTCGAGGTATTTCCGTAGTTCTTCGCTGGCGACATCCCGTGCCTCTCGATCGGCGGTGAGAGCTTGCTCGATGCTGGCCAGCGGACTGTTGTGTTCACTCCATCGCTCGAGGGTCGCCTCTACCGTCGCTGCAATCGATGGTAACGAACTGATGCCATCGAGGAAGGAGGCCACGGCAACTTCGTTGGCGGCGTTCAGGACCGCGGGCATTTCGCCGCCGGCACGGAGGGCCTCTCTCGCCAAACGGAGGGAGGGAAATCGTTCCTCATCGGGCGATTCAAATGTCATCGGGGGGGCCGCGAGGAGGTCGAGACCGGGCATTCGACTCGGCAGCCGATCGGGCCATGAAAGGGCATGAAGGATCGGGAATCTCATGTCATTGGGCGCCATTTGGGCGATCAGAGCGCCATCGACGAACTCGACGATCGAATGGATGAGGCTTTCGGGATGGACGACGACTTCGATGAGATTCTCCGGAACGGTGAAGAGGTGATGGGCCTCGATGATTTCCAGCCCCTTGTTCATCATTGTCGCTGAGTCGATCGTAATTTTCGGCCCCATTTCCCATGTCGGGTGTGCAAGAGCATCAGCGACATTGGCTTCGGCGATCCGGCTCGGCTGCCAGGTACGGAATGGACCGCCGGATGCGGTCAAAATCAGGCGCGTTACGCTGTCAATCGGAGCGGTGCCGAGAACCTGGTGAAGGGCGGCGTGTTCGGAATCGACGGGCAATAATTTGATACCGGCCTGTTCGACCTCGGCCATGACGAGACCGCCGGCCACTACGAGAGTCTCCTTGTTTGCGAGGGCAATGTCCTTGCCGGCGCGGATTGCGGCTACAGTTGGCGCCAGCCCAATCGAACCAACAAGCGCCGATACGATCATGTGGGCGGCCTCGAAACATGCGACCTCTTCGAGCCCATCAAGGCCGTCAACGAATCGTGTGTGCCCGAACTCTCTTGCCAGCGTCTTGGCGTCGTCGGCCCGAGCCACGGAAACCAGCAGAGGTTTGTGGCGGGCAACCTGTGACCGCAGCAGCTCGAGGTTGCGACCGGCGGCGAGGGCGACGATTTGAAAACGGTCGGGAAACGACTCCACTATGGATAGCGTCGAAGTCCCGATGGATCCCGTGGATCCAAGGACAGCGACGCGTTTCATCCCACAAGACCGGTCAGCAGGAGGTATCCGAGCACGAGCGGCGCCGGGTAAAAGAGGCTATCGGTGCGATCGAGCAATCCACCGTGCCCCGGTATCAGATTCGATGAGTCCTTGATACCGCTATCCCGTTTGAAGAGCGATTCGATGAGATCCCCCACCGGGGCGGCAGCGGCAAGGATGGTCGCGAGAGCGAAGATATGTACGACACTGAGATCGAGGCCGAGAACAAAGGTCGCAGCGGCTGCGGCCACATAGGTGGTGGCAACGCCGCCCACAAGCCCCTCGAAGGTTTTGTTGGGGCTGATTTTGGGTGACATCTTGTGGCGGCCGAAATTCTTCCCGACATAGTAAGCTCCGGAATCACCTACCCAGATGCAGGCAAGGAAGAAGAACAGAATCTTGACGCCGTCAGGCTCCTCCGGCCAAAGCCGCAACCAACCGAGACAGGCGGCCGTTGCTCCCAGATAAAGGACCGCAAAACACTCGGCAGCAACCCCGGCAAGGCTCCCCTGCGGTGATTCTGGACGGGCCAGACGAACGGTCGGCAGAATCACCAGCGCGGCAACCGCTGCGACTGCAAGGCCGTTGACACCGTGAAGCCATGACGCGACCAGAAGAGAGCCTATCAATATGAGGACGAGCCATCGTCCGACCACGATGTCAGCGGCTCGAGCCAGCTTCAGGTACTCGTCGCATGCGAGCAACGCCGCCGCCCCGAGAATTGTCAGGAATCCCCACGCAGGCAACCAACCGATTGTAACGACCATGATCGGGATCGCGGCAGCCGCAAACAGTTCGCGTTTCACGTTGTGGCCCCTGACTCTCCGGCCGGTGTGAAGACGTTGCCGTCTGGAGCGAGACCACCGAACCTCCGTTCACGCTGTTGAAATTCGAGGACTGCGGCAAGCAGGTCCGCCGTGGTGAAATCCGGCCACAGGACCGGACAGAAGTAGATCTCAGCGTAGGCCACCTGCCAGAGCAGGAAATTTGAGATTCGTTGTTCGCCCGATGTGCGGATCAAGAGGTCGGGGTCGGGGCACCCGCTGGTCATGAGGTGGTCGTTGATCCACTCTTCGTTAACCCCGTCTGGGTGGAGCGTACCGTTGACGCCTTCAGTGACTCCGGCACGGATGACATCCGTCAGCTCCTGGCGCCCAGAGTAGTTGAGGGCAATCTGGACGAGCGTGCCGGTGCAGTCAGCGGTGCCATCTACGGCGCGCTGCAACTCCTTTTGCACCGACTTGTCGAACTGATCGATTCGACCGATAGGACGGAATCGGAGGTTATTGGCGCGCAGGGTTTTGAGCTCCCGTTTGATGTATTCCTTGAGCAAACCCATCAGGGTCAGCACCTCGTGCCGAGGTCGTTTCCAGTTTTCGGTTGAAAAGGCGTAAAGGGTGATCACCTCAAATCCGAGGCGAGCTGCAGTCTCCACGGTCTCTCGAACCGATCGAATACCGGCACGATGGCCCTCGACACGAGGCAGCGAGCGAGCCTTTGCCCAGCGTCCGTTGCCGTCCATGATGATGGCAACGTGGCGGGGCATGCGATCAGGGTCGATTCGCTCCAGGATCTCGCGTTCGCGGGTGCCGGGTTCGGCAATCTCATCAAGAAGCTGCATCACAGTGAACACCAGGGCTGGGAAGTCTACCACAAGGTCTCATGACAAAAATCCTTAGCTCTTTTTCGACGACTGCACGCCGGCGACAGCGGGACAGCTCCGATAGTAGATGTGCTCCAAACACAATCCCTGGGCGGGCGCGGTGCGGATTGGCGCACCGGGTCGAGGTTTTTCAATCAGATTCCTCAAATCATCTACCTCTCGGTCTCCCGTGCCGACCTCCAACAATGCCCCCACCATGCGCCGGACCTGGTACCGCAGGAAACCCTCGCCGAAGAAGTCGAGATCAATTCCTTCGGGCCGATGACGGATTCGTGCTCGAAACAGGGTGCGTGTGGTTGACTCGGTTCCCGGGTCGGGGACCGTGAACGATGCCCAGTCGTGTCGTCCCACCATCAGGTCGAGGGCGGCAGAAAAGTTTGTGGAATCCGAGATCTCCTTCACCGCGGCCGAGCGCGGTTCGAGCCATGGAAGTCTTGGCTCCCGCCATCGGGCGCGGTAGGTATAGAGCTTTCCCAAAGCGCTTTTGCGGGCGTGGAAGGTAGCGGCGACGGGGCGAGCGGACAGCACGCGGATCTGCCGAGGAAGTCTGGAGTTGAGGCCACGAACCAGTGCTTCCGGGGGAATTGAACCGGGAGGATCGAGATGTGCGACCTGCCCAGCCGCGTGAACCCCGGTATCGGTACGGCTCGCGCCGACGACCGAAACCCCACGGCCTCGAAAAAGCGTAGCGAGCGCATTATGGAGTTCGCCCTGCACGGTCCTCTGGTCACGCTGTTTCTGCCAGCCGTGGAACGACAGACCATGATAGGCGATCTCGAGCTTCATTCGATGCACCATTGCGGGTATCCTCGCATGGAATGGGGGATCGGGCGATGGTGGTGACTACAGTGGTCCTGATGGCCGCGCTCAGTGGGTCAGCGTTCTCCCCGGGGGCGGTGATGGATTTCCCCGGAAGATATTTCGACACCCGGGTGCGCGAGAACTTTCAACGCTACGTCAAGGCTTCGTGGCCCGGCCCAACCGAACTCATGCGGCTGTGGAGCGACCGTGATCTTTCCGAGGAGCAGAGGGTGGCCCTGTTGCTCGGTGGAGCGGTGTACCACGACCCTGTGATGCTCCCCGCCTATCGCGCGGCGATCGAGTCGAAATCCCAACGCTTGCGCCAGGCGGCTATTTACGGTTTTAGGGATTTGATTGGGGATCGTCCACCAAATGTCAATGTCACGATCGACGAAAAGGCGTTGAAGGCATTAGCCGGTGAAATGGGTTGGGTGCAACAAACACTTCGCAGACACTCGTTGTTGGAGATTTGGCTCCAGTCGGCACTTGCCCAGGAGGGGGCATCGCTGCCCGATTACATCGGCATCAAGCTGATTCGATCACCGGACGATTGTTTCGGGGCCGCAGAGCGCGTGTTCGACGTCGGAGACCTCGACCTGCTGGTAACGGCCTACGAGCAGTCGCAAGATAGAAACAACCGAATCGCGCTCCTCAAACTCATCGAAGCGGTAAGCGTGAGCCGCTTCCTCATAATCCCAAAGGGACAGCATAAGGGATGGGGCAAGTCGCTGGTCGACACTGCTTTACGACGCCTCGATGGAAAGGTGCGCCAGTGGAGGAACAACAATTGTCAGCTGGACGGGGAAGCAGTCTTGTACCAAAACCTGAGATCTCTCGGAGCGAAGAACAGGGACCCTCTTGGCCCGGGTTCCGATCGGCTTTGGCTCGCTCTGCTCGATGGCACGAATTCACGGTGGTGGGCTTTGGCGGCTCGGCGGCTCTATGCCTCTGGGGGACCATGGTACGAGCTCTCCGTTCTTCGGCCTGACACCGAAGACAATGGGCGGCGGAGGAATGAGCTTTCCTCTTGGTACAGTCCGATAACGCGGACAATACGGGAGCAGAAATCACAGCGCAAACCAGGGATGAAACGCTGAAGAGCATTGCAGCGACGGTACAATGAGTGCAAATGCTGGAGTTGGTCTTCGAAGATAGCGGCGTTTCGCATCGAGTTCCGGTGCGGGGCGGCTTAACGCTTGGCCGCTCAAGCGACAATGATGTTGTGCTGAGGGACTTTTCGGTTTCGCGGCATCATGCCCGGATCGAAGAGAACGATGGTGACCTCCATCTTGTGGACCTCGAATCCACCAATGGCGTCAGAATCAACGAGGAATTCGTCGCCTCCGGTGCTTTTGTGCTCGGAGATCTCCTGGGCGTCGGAAGCTTCGAACTCAGGGTGGAAGAGGCGGCAAGCGACACCGGAAGTTTGTCATCGGCCACTTTTCTGCGACCTCTGTCGGAGTTCAACCAGGACTACGGACTCGAAGGTCAACCGCAGGAGATTTCCAAGGAGATAGGTCCCCGCGAACGGGTCTTCGAGATTCTTGCCCAAGTGGCGAAAGTCCTCATTCAGGTCGAGGAACTCGATCCGGTGCTCGAAAAAGTGATGGATCTGGTCTTCGATCAACTTCGGGTCGACCGCGGCTTCATTGTGCTCTTCGATGCGGACGGCAACCCCCAACTCGAGCTCAATCGGGTTCGCGAATCTCAAGTAAGTGAAGATGCCGAGGTTCCGATTTCGCGCACGATTCTCGATATGGTCTCGCAACAGCAGGTGGCGATTCTGACCCACGACGCGCAAGCCGACCAGCGCTTCGAGGCTGGACGCAGTGTCCGTATTCATCAGATCCGCTCGGCCATGTGTGCACCGCTGTGGCATCGTGAGCGGGTCATCGGAGTGATCTATGTCGACTCGCCGTTGCACGTGGGGTCCTTTTCCGCTTCCGATCTCGATCTCCTGACCGCTTTGTCGAACTACGCCGCGGTGGCGATCGAACGGGCTCGGTTGAACGAAAATATTCGTCGTGAACGACAGGCCCGCGACCGCCTCGAGCGCTACCACTCTCCAGCGGTCATCGAGGCGGTCCTGTCGGAATCGGGTGATGATCGCGCTACAGTCACCGTGCGCGAGACCTCGATTCTGTTTGCCGATATCGTCGGCTTCACCGCCCGTTGCGAGACTTTGCCACCAGAGGAGGTGGCTGCCTTCCTCAATCAGTTCTTCTCACTCGCCGCTGATGTGATCTTCAAGTATGGCGGGACGCTCGACAAATTTATCGGCGATGCGGTGATGGCGTTTTTCGGCGCGCCATTACCACAGGACGACCATGCTGAACGAGCGGTTCGATCGGCACTCGAGCTTTTGACCGCGCTCGACGAGTGGAACACGGAGCGCGAGGCTGTGGGTGAGGACCGGGTCGAGGTCCGTGTCGCGGTGAACTCGGGTCCTGTTGTTGTTGGCGACATTGGTTCGGCGACCAGAGTCGATTACACGGTGCTCGGCAACACCGTCAACGTCGCCTCCAGACTCGAGGAGCATGTTGCCAAACCCGGCACCATCGTCTTGGGGGAGTCAACCCAGGCGGCGACTGCCGGTCTTTTCCCAACTGAACCTCTGGGCTCGGTCCAGCTCAAGGGCCTGAGCCGCAAGATCAACATATTCCGCCTCGCAGCCGAGGAGATCGAGAAAACTGAGGCGGAGAACTAATGCGCCTCGACGATCTGGTCTTTGTCACATCCAACCTTGGAAAGCTCCGCGAGGCCGAGGCAGTCCTCGGTCGGTCACTCGATCATTGCGGACTCGACCTCCCAGAACTGCAGACGCTCGACCTCGAAGAGGTCGTGCGTGACAAGGCAAGGGCAGCATGGAAACATCTTGGGCGACCGGTTCTGGTGGAGGATACAAGTTTGGAACTGGCCGGGCTCGGTGGATTCCCCGGTCCGCTGATTCGGTGGTTGTTGGTCAGCGTCGGAGCAGAGGGTATTTGCACGATTGCCAACAGTTTCGACGACGTTCGCGCGACCGCCCGCTGTTTGATTTGCGCCACCGACGGCGCGGCCGAGGTCTTTGGTGAAGGGGTGGTGGAGGGCGCCATCGCTCGGAGTCCCCGGGGTGACGGCGGTTTCGGTTGGGACACCACATTTGTCCCGTCCGATGGCGGCGGCCGCTCCTATGGCGAGATGAGCGAGGAGGAGAAGAACCTCATCTCCCACCGTCACAAAGCTTTCATCGCGTTCCGCGACGCGCTCGGAAGCCCCTGACCGCCCACCCAAGGCTTGGGGCTTGAGACCCGTGGCTTGAGCAATCTGTATACGTGACATCAAATGTCAAACCCCAGGCCTCAAGCCTCAAGCCAGCGTGTTACTCTTCGCGCCATGCGGCAGGAGCTGCTGTTGAAGCAGAGCTCCGAGATCCGAGGGATGTTCGGGCGCATCGCCCACAGGTATGATCTCCTCAATCGGGTGCTCTCTCTTGGCCGGGATGTGAGCTGGCGAAAGACCGTTGTACAGCGGGTCGCGGCCACCCGTCCCGAGCGGGTGCTCGATGTCTGCACCGGTACCGGAGACCTCGCCCTTGCCATCAAAGGGACGATCGTTTTCGGTGCCGACTTCTGTCTACCGATGCTCCGCGAAGCGCAGTCCAAGAGCTCGGCCGGCCAGCGGTCTTTGCCTCTTTGTGCCGCCGACGCCCTCTGCCTGCCGTTTGCAGACGAATCGGTGGATGTGGTGACCGTGGCTTTTGGGGTGCGGAATTTTGCTGACCTCGATGTTGGCCTCTGCGAACTCGCGCGAGTTCTGCGTCCCGGGGGTGAGTTGCTGGTCTTGGAATTTTCGCGTCCGCGCGGGCCCATGGCACCGCTGCTCGGGTGGTGGATGCGTAACGTACCACCACGGGTCGGGCGATTCGTGTCAGGAGATCCTGAGGCATACACCTATCTGCCAGCGTCGGTCAGCACCTTCGCCGAGGGAAGAGAGATGTGTCAGGCCCTGGAGGCAGCTGGGTTGAGCGACGTTGAAGCGTTGAGGCTGACCGGAGGTGTCGCTTCGTTGTACCAGGGGAGGCGGTCATGATGGACAACACTTCAAAGAAGCTCGATGGGTCCAGAATCGCCGCCGAGATTCGCGCGGAGGTTGCCGCGGAGGTCGCCGCCCTTGGCGAACAAGAAGTCATACCCCGTCTCGACGCCGTTCTGGTGGGTGGGGACCCCGCATCGATGGTCTACGTGGGTTCCAAAGCGAAGACCCTGGCCGCGCTCGGGATGGAGTCCCAGACCCACAGACTGCCTGAGACCACGCGCCAGGCCGAACTCGAGGCTGTGGTCGATGATCTCAACGCCGATCCAGAAGTCGACGGCATTCTCATCCAGCTGCCGCTGCCTGAAGCCATTGATACCGCGTCAATCCTGCGTCGCGTCGATCCCGCTAAAGATGTGGACGGTTTTCACCCGGAAAACGTCGGCTTGTTGCAGCAGGGACGGCCACGTATGGTGCCCTGCACCCCGGCGGGCATCATGGAAATGCTGCGACGAGAAGAGATCGAAATCGCGGGCCGGCGAGCGGTGGTGGTGGGGCGGTCGGACATCGTCGGTAAACCGATGGCCATGCTCCTCCTCCACGCCCATGCGACGGTGACCATCTGCCACTCGCGCACCCGTGATCTCGCGGCTGTCACGCGGCAGGCGGAAATCCTGGTAGCGGCGGTCGGAGTGCGGTCGCTGATCGGGCCTGAACACGTGGGTGAAGGCGCTGTGGTGGTCGATGTGGGGATGCACAGAATCACCGATCGCGAGACAGTGGAGCGCCTCTACCCGGGCAACGAAAAGAAGATTGCCGCCTTCGAAAAGCGCGGTGCGGTGCTCGCCGGCGACGTTGACTTCGCCCACGTTCTGCCAAAAGCGGGCCGCATCACGCCTGTGCCCGGTGGCGTCGGTCCATTGACCATCGCCATGCTGATGGCCAACACCGTTGCCGCAGCGAAGACCCGCAGAGAATAAGCTAGTCCCTTCGTGAGGGATGCCCGGCGCAGAGCCGGTGAACCTGTGACCAGGCTCTATCGACCTCGTTCGAAAGATCTTCGAGATCGCCACGGTTGTCCACCAGGATGTCTGCGAGCTCCTTCTTCTCTGCCATCGGCAGCTGGGCATTGATCAACCCGCGTGCCCGCTCGGTCGGCACACCCCGCGCCAGAGCGCGTTGCAACTGTTGGTGCTGCTCACACCACACCACCATGAGAACGTCATAGTCTCGGTGGGACCCGGTCTCTGCGAGCAGAGTCGCCTCGACCACGGCGACTGGCCGGTCACTGATGGACTCGAGCCACTCCGACACCGTTTCACGAACCATCGGGTGGATGGCGTTTTCGAGACGAAGGCGAGCTGCTGTGTTGCCGAGTACCATCTCCGAAAGCGCGGCCCTTACGACACCCCCCTCGGCGTCGAGAGCGGATTCACCGAAAAGATCCGCGACGGCGGCTGCGCCGGCTCGGCCAGGTTCGTAAAGATCATGAACGGCTGAGTCCGCATCAAAAACGGGGATCCCTCGAGCGGCAAGAATCCGGGCCACCGTCGATTTGCCGGTTGCCAATCCCCCGGTCAGCCCGACCGTACACGGTCTCCGTCCGTCCGATTCACCGTGTGGGTCGGGGGGCGATTCCGAGTTCTGAATTCCGAATTCCGAAATCAATCCGCGGCTTCCTCTAGCCATTCCGTCTGGTAGTCGTCGGTGTGAGGAACCACACACAGGAACCGCACCGGAACTGTATTGCGGTTTTCATACCAGTGACCGACCCCGGCCGGGATGAACACGCTGTCACCTGGTCCGACCTCCACCTCACGTGAATCGAGTCCCAAGACCATCGTGCCCTCGAGAACGACCTGCTCGTGTTCGATGTCGTCATGGCGATGGCAGGGAATACGGCCTCCCGGCTCGAGGGTAAATTGACGGGTAATGAAGTTCGGGACCCCACTCTCCGGACCGAGCAGGACTTTTAGCGAAGCACCCCGGCAGCGGGGAACAGTGACCGCTTCCACGGATTCCACGGACCGGACAACGGCGGTGGGCGGATGGCTCATGACGACCTCCAGGGATGGGCTCGATTGTAACCCGTCCGCGCGTGCCGTAGTAGTGACTTCATGAATAGTGCGGGCTAGGATGAGCATCAATGCTCGAACGATTGTCTGTTCGTGGCCTCGGCATCATCTCGGCCGTCGAGATCGATCTCGATGAAGGCTTTTCCGCCCTCACCGGCGAAACCGGCGCCGGCAAATCTCTGCTCGTTGAATCGCTGAAGCTGCTGGGTGGTCAACGTGCGCAGTCGGATATGGTCCGTACGGGTGATGATCGGTTGTGGGTTGAAGGCGTCTTCACCAACGAGCCCGATTCGCCGTTGGCTGCGATCCTCGATGATCTCGGCATCCCACGGTCGGATGCCGTGGTTCTTCGCCGTGAGGTGACCAGAGGCGGTCGCGGTCGCGCATGGGTCAATGACGTGACGGTCACTGCCGGCGCTCTGCAGCGGATCTCACCGCATCTGCTCTCGATTCACGGTCAGCACGAGCAGCATGGTCTCGCAGATGCCGATGTGCAACGTCGGCTGGTGGACGATTTTGGCTCGCATGAGGAATTGCTCGAGGAAACAGCACGATGTTTCGCGAGCTGGAGCGAGGCCGCGGCCGAGCTCGAACGGCTGCAAAAGCAACAGGCATCGCGACGCGATCGCCTCGACACCATCAGTTTCCAACTCCAGGAGATCGACGGCGTCGGCCCTATGGAGGGAGAGGATGACGAACTGCGACGACGTCGACTCGTGCTCCGCAGCGCTGCGCAACTTGCCGATCTTTCATCGTCGCTGCTCGATCGCCTGAGCGAAGGAGAGTCGTCAGTCGTTGACGGGCTCGCCCGCGCCGAACGCGAGGTTGCAGCCATCGCCGAATGCGGCGTGCCGCTGGAGGGCGGGATCGAACGCCTCGGAGAAGCACGGGTCCACGTTGAGGAAGTGGTGCGCGAGGTGCAGGCGCTGGGCGATGACGCGAACGCCGATCCCGGCGAGTTGGAGTCCACCGAGTCAAGACTTCATGTTCTCGAACAGCTGATGCTGAAGTATGGTTCGAGCTTGTCGGACGTACTCGCCCATCAGGACGACCTGATCCGCGAACGGGGCGAGCTTGAATCGGTCGAAGAACGTGTTGATCGCGCTGCGGCCGCGGCCGACCGGGCACTTGCAGATTTCGACACCAGTGCTGCGGCGCTCGACGAGGCACGATCGGCAACTGGCGAGGAGCTCGCGACCGCGGTCGAGGAAGTTCTGGCTCGTCTCGCCATGGACGGGACGCGGCTCCAGTTTCAGTGGCAACCGCGGGCCGACGCATCAAGCTCCCTGATGCGGTCGGGAGATCCGGTTGCCTTTGACGCGGATGGTGTCGACGAGTGTGTTCTTATGATCGCCGCCAACCCTGGCGAGGAGCCCCGCCCAATGGCGCGGATCGCCTCCGGTGGCGAGCTGTCGCGCGTCCATCTCGCGATCCGGACGGTGCTGCGGAAGCGGCGCTCGACGGGCGGTCTGAGCCTCCTGTTCGACGAGGTGGATTCAGGCTTGGGTGGGGCGACAGCGGCTGCTCTCGCCGAGCTACTCGCCGATCTCGCGGTGGACGACCAGGTCCTGGTTGTGACTCACTTGCCGCAAGTGGCGGCGAAGGCCTACAACCATTTTCGGATCGAAAAGGTGGTTGAAGAAGGAAGGGCAACAACGCGTGTCGCTCCCCTCGATGGCGGCGAGCGTGAGGCCGAGGTGGCCCGAATGCTGGCCGGCGGTGAGTTGACCGAATCGGCCCGAGCCCATGCCCGAGTATTGCTGGAGCGGCGGTGATTCGCCTTCCGTTTGTCGAACCCGGTGATGTGGCAGAGGCCGTTCAAGCTGGGAGTGCGTTGATCGTTCAAGGCGGTGTGCTTCTCTTGCCCACCGAAAGCTTCTACGGCCTCGGAGCTGACCCAACGAGTGAAACGGGGGTGGCGCGCATATTTTCGATGAAAGAGCGGCCTGCGGAGCTCGGGCTGCCGGTGCTCTGCGCAGACTGGAAGCAGTTGGAGACCCTGGTGGTGGTTCCCGAAACCTTCAGGGTCAGACTGGCGCGCCTGTGGCCGGCGGCGCTGACAGTCGTTCTGCCAACTGTGGGTGAAGTGCCGGCGGCTCGGAGCGGCACCCTCGCGGTGCGCATCCCCGGGCATGCCGAAGTGCGTGCGCTGCTCTATCGGTTTGGGCCACTGACCGCGACCTCGGCCAATCGTCACGGCGATCCGCCTTTCACGACCGTGGATGGAGCGCTGGCATCATTGGCTGAACCTCCTGACCTTGTGCTTGATGCTGGTGCCACGGCGGGCGGCACAGTGAGTACTCTGGTCGATCTCAGTCGAGGGGAGCCCAAAATTTTACGTCCCGGGGCGTGTGCCTGGGAGGAGCCCTATCCGGACGGTTGCTAGCGGAATTGGGGCGGGAACCCGTCTTCGTGGACGAATGTGGAGAAGCCTGTGGAAAACACTGTGGAAAACAAGTTAAGGCAATGTAAACGCAAATACTTCCCGTTGTCGGCACCGTTTGGGGCGTCTCTGGTTAAGTGTTTATTATTCAGTAATTTCCTTGGATGTCGTTCATTTTGAAGCCGTTGGCATAGGGGTGCATTTTTGATAGATCCACAACCCCCTGATTTGGAGGCGCTTGCGGGACGTAATTTCGACTTGGAAGTTGCTGCCCTAGGAGGGCGTATGGTAGCGTGCGATCTCCGTCCACGAGGGCGCGAGTTCAGCTCACGAATGCGGGGAGCCGGGTTGCTCACGGGCGGCGTCAACGACTGGCAGCGGATCGGCTCGGCGAGCGCCTCAACGACGCCGTTTTCGACCCTGGGGAGTGATCGATGATTCGCAAAGTGAAGGGGACCCGCGACATTTTACCGCCTGAGTCCAGGCTGTGGGTCGAGGTCGAAGCGGTCGCAAATCGTATCTTTGGCGGATTTGGCTACGAAGAAATCCGCCTGCCGTTGCTGGAGCCGACCGAGCTCTTCGTACGTTCGGTTGGCGAGGGCACGGATATTGTCAGCAAGGAGATGTACACTTTCGCCGATCGCAAAGGCCGATCGCTGACCCTCCGTCCCGAGGGGACGGCCGGTGTCGCGCGTGCTTACATCGAAAATGGCCTCGGCCAGCGGCCGATGCCACTGAGGCTGAGCTATCTCGGCCCGATGTTCCGCTACGAGAAGATGCAGCGTGGTCGCTTCCGGCAGTTCGCGCAGATCGGTATTGAGCTCATCGGTGCCGCCACCCCACAGGCGGATGTCGAGGTCCTGCTGGCACTCCATAGCTTTCTGGCGGAACTCGGTTTCGACGACTTGATCATTGTCCTCAACAATCTTGGTGATCCGGAGGATCGCCCCCGATTCATCGAGGGCTTCAAGGCCGAGCTTGAACCGAATCGGGCAGAGCTTTGCGCGGACTGTCAGCGTCGATGGGACGCCAACCCATTGCGCATTCTCGACTGCAAAGTGGCCCGGTGCCGCGAGCTGGTAGCCGATACCAAACCGGTTGCCGAGGTCGTGAGCAAGGAGGCGCGTTCCCATGTCGAGGCGGTTGAGAGTGGCCTCGCATCACTCGAGATCCCGGTGCGTCGCTCACCAAGACTGGTGCGTGGAATCGACTATTATTTGCGGACCGTCTTCGAGGTCGTGTCACCGCAGCTTGGAGAGGACACAGTGATCTGCGGTGGTGGTCGTTACGACCGGCTGATCTCCGACCTTGGCGGTTCGCAGGTGCCCGCAACCGGGTTCGCGATCGGTGAGGATCGATTGATCGAGGTGCTGCCGGAGCAGTTCCGTCGTCGAGTCCTCGATCGACCAACAGTTGCAGTACTGCCGATCGGCGAAGAGGGGAACGCGGCGGCACTGGCAATAGCTCGCAGGCTCGTTCAGCGGGGCATATCTGCTCAGACCGAAGTCACGGGCAGGTCGCTCAAGGCGGGTTTCAAGTGGGCAGGGAAGATCGGAGCCCAAGCGGCAGTGATTCTCGGTGAGAATGAAATCGCTGAAGGCACGGCTATTGTTCGTGATCTCGAAAAAGGCGAGCAAGAGACGGTGGTGCTGGAAAAAGTGCCCGGATTCGTGGCCGGGCTGATAGCTTCAGAATCGGAGACCTGATGGACGACATTGTCGGGATCGGGATCGGGATCGAATAGAAAATACGGTGACGGAGAGACCAATGACGACAAGCGCGTGGGAGAGGCCCTGGTGCGCGAGCCTTGGCCGCGACAACCTTGGCCAACGGGTGGAGGTGGTGGGATGGGTGCGGCGACGCCGGGATCTGGGCGGTCTGGTCTTTGTCGATCTTCGAGATCGCAGTGGTTTCTTGCAGCTGGTCTTCGAAGACGCCATGGTGGCCGAGGGTGAGCAGCTGTCGGCCGAGGACGTCGTCCGTGTGAACGGTACAGTCCGCGATCGGGCAGAGGGTCAGGCCAACCTCGAGTTGGCGAGCGGCGAGATCGAGATCAAGGTCGAGGAGCTCGAAGTCTTGAACTCGGCCGAAACCCCTCCCTTTGTGATCGAGGACAGGGTCAATGTCTCCGAAGAACTTCGGTTGACTCATCGCTACCTCGACCTGAGACGGCCGGAGATGACTTCCAACCTGGTCTTGCGCCACCAGGTGGTTGCCGAAATCCGACGCTATTTCGACGAAATGGGTTTCATTGATATCGAGACCCCCATTCTGACCCGGTCGACGCCAGAAGGCGCTCGCGACTTCCTGGTACCGTCACGGATCCACAAGGGCTCCTTCTACGCCCTGCCGCAGTCACCACAGCTCTTCAAACAGCTCCTGCAGGTTGCAGGCTGCGGGCGCTATATGCAGATCTCTCGCTGTTTCCGCGACGAGGATCTGCGCGCGGACCGCCAACCCGAGTTCACCCAGGTTGACGTCGAGGCATCGTTTGTTTGTGAGGAAGACATTTTCACCCTCATCGAGGGGCTTTGCGCCCGGATTTTCCCCCTGGTGGGAATCGATCCTCAGGCACCGTTTCCGCGCCTCTCCTACCGCGAGGCCATGGAACGGTTCGGGAGCGACCGCCCCGATACACGCTTCGGTCTCGAGCTGGTCGAACTCGGCGGCCTCGCCGAAGGATGCGGTTTCAAGATTCTCGAGCAGGCGGCGGCCGAGGGCAGGGTCAAGGGCCTGGTGCTGCCCGGCGGTGCGGCTCTCTCCCGCAAGCAGCTCGATGGTCTGTCCGAGATTGTCCGTCCGCATGGTGCTGCCGGCGTGCTGTGGTTCAAACGGACCCCGGACGGAGTCGCCTCGCCCGCCAAAAAGGCGCTCGGCGATGACGGCGTGCGCGGCTTCCTTGACGGTGCCGGGGCCGGGGAAGAAGATCTCCTGCTCGCAGTCGGTGGCGTGGAGACCGTGGTCTTGGGAGCCCTCGGTGCACTCAGACTCCACCTTGGTCGTGAGTACGGGCTCATCCCAGAGGGGCGTCACGATTTTCTGTGGGTGACCGATTTCCCGCTCCTCGAATGGAGCGAGGACGACCAGCGTTTCTTCGCCATGCATCACCCATTCACCTCGCCGCGGACTGAAGACGAAACGCTGCTCGACTCCGACCCCGGGGCGGCGTATGCGCGCGCCTACGATGTGGTCATGGACGGCGTCGAACTTGGCGGCGGGTCGATCAGAATCCATGATCCCGAGCTCCAAACCAAGGTGTTTGCGGCCCTCGGCATTGACGAGGCAGAGGCACAGTCGCGCTTCGGCTTTCTCCTCGAGGCGTTTCGTTATGGTGTGCCGCCGCACGGTGGAATCGCCCTCGGACTCGACCGCCTGGTGATGCTCATGGCCGGCCGGGATTCAATTCGTGATGTCATCGCATTCCCCAAGACGACCTCGGTGACATGTTTGATGACAAAAGCCCCCTCACCGGTAGATTCGCGGCAGCTTGTAGAACTCGGGCTCAAAGAGCGGGTCGAGGACTGATTCGTCGCAGACGTTTGTCGAATTTCAGGCGTAGGGCAGAGGCAATAGTGGAGAACGGCTCGGAGGCCCTACGACGAAAAATGGCGAGACATGAGGTCAGCTCGGGTCCGGTAACCGACCTTCGTCATCAGAAATCCTGAGGTCACCCTGTTCCGCCGCAGCAAGCAGCGCTCGCGCGTCGGCGGCATTCTCTGGCGCCACCAGGATCTCAACCTGACCGAGCCCATCGAGAGTAAGGCCATGGGTCTTGCGCAGCGCTTCGCCGCGGGCCGAGGTCGAAATGCCGTGAGCGTTCAGAAACGAGCGTACCTGGGTCTCTTCGGGCTCGCCTTGCGCTGTGTGGACGACGATCCATTGGTGTTCCATCTCAAATAACCTCAGCCCGAATTTCTCATCAGCCTTCCGGCCTCGCGGCGAAAACTGGCGAGGTGTGCAGGCTAACACACCGTCGTGTTGACAGTTTGCATACCCGTTGCTATGCTCCCAGCCCCCTTTTTTGAGGGGTTGCTCTTTGTCAGTCAAACAGACGAAGACGGGTCGAAAGCGTCCGCGGGACCACCCGTCCGTAGTCCCCAAGTGTGTTGCCGGCAGTGCGCCGGGAGTACACATCTTGGGAAGATAGGCGCGTAGCTCAGCTGGTTAGAGTACTACCTTGACACGGTAGGGGTCAGCGGTTCGAGTCCGCTCGCGCCTACCATTTTGTGGATCCGTGAAGGCGCGTAGCTCAGTTGGTTAGAGCGCATCCCTCACACGGATGAAGTCCGCGGTTCGAGTCCGCGCGCGCCTACCACATCGTTCGATGCCCGACCCCGCGGTCGGGTATTTGTATTTTTGGAGCCAAACGGAGGCCGCCGGAAGGGCTCCCGACAGGAGTTTGAGATGAGCGAAACAGTTCGGGTGAGCTTGCCGGACGGCAGTGCGCGGGAATTTCCCGCTGGCACGACCGTCCTCGAGGTGGCTGAGGCCATCGGCCCGAGGCTTGCCCGGGACACGGTGGCGGGGATGGTCAACGGGGATCTCGTGGATCTTCGGACCGCGCTGACCGCCGATGCCGATCTTCGCATCGTCACGGCAAAGGACCCGGAGGCGGGCGATGTTATCCGTCACTCGGCCGAGCACGTGTTGGCTGACGCGGTGAAACGCCTGTGGCCGGGCACCCCGATCGACGCAGGCCGGCAGGACCACTCCGAGAAGTATCAGTACGACTTTCGCTTCCCCCGCGCCTTCAAACCCGAAGATTTCGAGAAGATCGAAGCCGAGATGGCGCGGATCATTACCGAGGACCTCGAGTTCGATCGACAGGAAGCAGATCGCGCCGAGGTTCGCGAGGTCATGACTGAACGGGGCGAGGACATCAAACTGGTCCGCCTCGATGACATTCCGGAAGGCGAGGTCATCACCCTGTACTCGCACGGCCCGTTCCTCGACCTCTGCCGGGGACCCCACGTGCAGCGCACCTCGCAGATCGGAGCGGTGCGTTTGCTCGAAGCGTCCGGCGCGTATTTCAGGGGTGACGAACGCAACGAGATGCTGCAACGCATCTACGGCACGGCCTTCGCTTCGAAGAAGGAGCTCAACGCCTATTTCGCCCGCCTCGAAGAGCTCAAGCGTCGCGATCCTGATCGATCTCATGCGAGAAAAGTACGCGGAGTATGGCTACGAAGAGGTCATCACACCACAGATCTTCGACGTCGAGTTGTGGAAGAGGTCGGGCCACTACGAAAACTACCGCGATGACATGTTCTTTGCCGACGAGTTTGACGAGGTCGAGGAACGCTCGATGAGCGTCAAACCGATGAACTGCCCGTCGCACTGCCTGCTCTTTGGCGGCAAAGCCCACTCCTATCGAGATCTTCCGCGGCGAATCGCCGATTTCGGGCGCCTCCACCGCTACGAGCGCTCGGGAGTCGTGACCGGTCTGACCCGTGTACGGACCTTCTCCCAGGACGACGCCCACATCTTCTGCACCCCGGAGCAGATCGAAACCGAGATCACCGCCCTTTTCGATTTCATCTTCGAGATCTACCGGCTCTTCGGGTTTGAGGACATCAAGTTCTACCTTTCGACCCGGCCGGAGAACGCGATGGGCGACCCGGAGGTGTGGAGGCACGCCGAAGAGGTGCTCCAACGATGCCTGGAGAGCCGCGAGGACCTCGAATTCACGATCAAGCCGGGTGACGGTGCGTTCTACGGACCGAAAATCGACTTTGACGTCCACGACGCTCTCGGCCGCGCCTGGCAGCTCGCGACCATCCAGCTCGACTTCCAGATGCCCGAGCGTTTCGAGCTGACATATGTCGACTCGGATGGCTCAGAAAAACGGCCGGTGATGATTCACCGAGCGATCCTCGGTTCGCTGGAGCGCTTCTACGGCGTCATGCTCGAGCACTTCGGCGGCGACTTGCCGCCGTGGATCGCTCCCGAGCAGGCGCGGGTGCTGCCGATCACGGATGCCGTCAACGACTATGCCGAGAAGGTGGCCGCCGAGCTCACGAAGCGCGGCCTGCGGGCCGATGTCGATCGGCGTTCGGAAAAGCTCGGCTATAAGATTCGCGACGGAGAGACAACAAAAGTGCCCTACCTCCTGGTGGTGGGGCAGCGCGAGGCCGATGACGGAACCGTTTCCCTTCGTCTGCGGCACCGAAGGGACGAGGGGGTACTTCCCCTGGACGAGGTTGTGGACCGCATCGTCAACGCCGTCGAAACACGATCATTGAAACTCTGAAGTTTTTGAAGAAAAGGAGCCCGTCATGCCGAAGTTGAAGACTCACCGTGGAGCTGCCAAGCGGATCAAACGGACCGCGAGCGGCAAGTTCAAGCGGCACCATGCGTATCACTCGCACATCTTGACCAAGAAAACCACCAAAAGGAAGCGCAAGCTGCGCTCGTCCACCATCGTGTCGCCCGGCGACGCCAAGGTGCTCGAGAAGATGCTCGCGGCGCAGAAATAGGGAGGCAGCATGCGCGTCAAAAGATCATCCAATCGTAAGGACCGGCGCAAGAAGATTCTCAAGTTGGCGGAAGGTTACTGGGGCGGCAAGTCCCGCCTGCACCGTACCGCCAAGATCCAGGTCGACAAGTCCCTGCAGTACGCCTACCGCGACCGAAAGCAACGTAAGCGGCAGTTCCGCTCGTTGTGGATCACTCGAATCAATGCGGCGGCGCGGCAGAACGGCACCACCTACTCGGCCCTCATCGCCGGGTTGAAGAATGCCGGCTGCGACCTCGACCGCAAGGTCCTCGCCGACCTCGCGGTGCGTGACCCGCAGGCCTTCACCCAGATCGTCGAGCTTTCGCAGCAGGCCGAGGGCTGAGGCCCCGGTGAGCACGGCGCGACTCGACGAGGTCCGTACCGCGTTCCTTGCCGACCTCGAAGAGGCCGGCAGCGATGCGGCGGCGGTTGAGACCGTTCGCATTCGGTACGCCGGAAAGAAATCGGGTCTGCTCAACGAGCTGACGGCTCATCTTCGCGAGTTGCCAAATGAGGAGAAGCGGGATTACGGCCGCGGCCTCAACGAGCTCAAGAAGGAGATCGAGGGCAGCTTGGCCGAGGCGAAGAAAAACGCTGGCACGGTCATCAAGGCTACAGCTGGGAAGATCACCGTCAAAGGTCACTCGCCAACCGTAACGGTTGGCGGTCAGGGTCGTATCGATGTAACCCTTCCGGGAACGCCCGTTGCTCAAGGAGCCCAACACCCGGTCCACATTGTCAGGCGGCGCATCGAGGAGATCTTCCTTCGCATGGGTTATGACGTCGAGGCAGGACCGGAGGTCGAGGACGACTGGCACAACTTCGAGGCGCTCAATATTCCGCCCGACCACCCGGCCCGTGACGACCAGGACACCTTTTATCTGCCCCAGGGCTTTCTCCTGCGTACTCACACCTCCCCGGTGCAGGCGCGGGTGATGGAGAGCCGCAAACCTCCGATCCGAATCGTTGTGCCCGGGCGCGTCTACCGGCGCGACTCGGACCTCCGTCACTCTCCGATGTTTCACCAGCTCGAAGGACTGCTGGTTGACGAGGGCATCACCGTGGGTCACCTCAAAGCGACACTCGAGACCTTTCTCCACGCTCTCTTCTCCGACAACGTCGAGGTGAGGCTCCGTCCCGGCTACTTCCCGTTCACCGAGCCGTCGGCCGAGGTCGATATCTCCTGCATCTTCTGCGACCAGAAGGGCTGCGGCGTGTGCTCGGGCTCGGGGTGGATCGAGATCCTCGGGTCGGGCATGGTCGACCCGAGGGTCTTCGAGGCGGTTGGAGTGGACTCCGATCGATACACCGGCTTTGCCTTTGGGCTCGGACTCGACCGGATCGCGATGTTGGTTTACGGCATTCCGGATCTGCGGCAGCTTTTTGCGGGTGACCAGCGATTGACGAGGCAGTTCGCATGATCTTCGACTCTGATTGGCTGACGGAATATCTCGACGGTGCCCCCGATCTCGACACGCTGGCCAAACGGTTGACCGATAGCGGCTGTCTGGTAGAACTTCGCGAGAAGGGTGACGGTGCCGAGAAATGGGATGTCGAGGTGACCACCAATCGCCCCGACGCTATGAATCACCGAGGTCTTGCACGCGAAGCCGCGGTAGCGGTCGGTGGTCAGCTCCACCCACTTGACTTCGAGCTCTCCGAATGTACCGAAGACGCCACAAAGTTGGCCACGGTCGAAATCGCCGATCCTGCCCTCTGCCCACGGTATGTGGCGCGAGTGATCCGCGGGGTGTCTGTCGGGCCGTCGCCGGGGTGGATGCAACGCCGTCTGCTCAACTGCGGGGTGAGGCCTATCAACGCGGTGGTCGATGCCACGAACTATGTGCTCCTCGAACTCGGTCAACCGCTCCACGCCTTCGATCTCGATCTGGTCCGCGGACGGAAGATCGTTGTCCGGCCCGCGGATGCTGGTGAGAAGCTCACGACCCTCGACGGCGAGGAGCGTCAGCTCGACTCTTCAATGCTTGTGATTGCCGATGGTGAGGGCGTTGTTGCTTTGGCCGGAATCATGGGCGGCGCGGATTCGGAGATCAACGACAACACGACAGACGTGCTGTTGGAAAGCGCACATTTCGATGCCCTGTCGGTGCGGCGGACAGCCCGTCGCCTCGGCATGCACACCGAGGCGTCCCATCGCTTCGAGCGGGGCACCGATCCCGAAATGGCGGCAACAGCCTGCGACCGGGCGGCGGCTCTGATCGCCGAGCTTGGCGGTGGCCGGGTGTGTCGCGGACGCATCGATGTCTATCCCCAACGGTGGGAACCGAAGCAAATGGAATTCTCGGTAGCCGCGTTGTCGGCCTTCGCCGGGCTCGAAATTCCGGCGCCAAGGGTGATGGAGATTCTAGACGGCCTCGAATTATTCCCCGAGTTGGAGGGCGACCAGGTCCGGGTCAGCGTGCCTCCGCATCGGGTCGACATCGATCGGTTGCCGGATCTCTATGAGGAAGTGATCCGGCACGTGGGCTATGACGCAGTGCCGTCCCAACTACCGGTGTTACCGACAACACCGGGTCACCGGAATCCGAATTGGGAGCTCATTGACCGGGCACGCGATGCAGCGGTCGCAGTGGGGCTGAACGAGGTCATGACGTGGAGCTTCATCGACCCGAAGACCGACGAACTGGTTGGCTCGCAGTCTCTGTGTCCGGGGGAGCCCCTGGCGCTGGACAATCCCCTGGCCACGACCCTGGGCGTGATGCGCCGCTCATTGCTGCCGGGGCTGTTGAGCGCGGCCCAGGCCAACCTCAATCAGGGCGAGCGCACGCTCGGCTTCTTCGAACAGGGCCGCGTCTTCGATCTCGATGACGGCGGCCCGCGCGAGCATGAGCGGCTTGGCATCGTTCTTCTTGACGAGAGCGGCGACGCAGAGACCCGATTCCTGCGCCTCAAAGGTGTCATCGAATGTGTCCGTGAGAAGGTTGGCCTCCCGGGCCTCGAGTGGAAGCGCGGCGGTGAGCCGTGGTTTTCCGAAGATGCGGGTGCGAATCTCGAAACGGCGGACGGAAAGACC
>JACXWA010000122.1 GCA_014764485.1 Candidatus Sulfomarinibacter kjeldsenii | reverse complement strand
TCGCCCGGTGAGGGTCGGCGATTCGCCCATCTCCTGCGTGAGGGCGAGGTGGAGCCGGTCTCGCCGCCACCGCCTCCGGGTGGGGTAGCGATTGCCGAAGGCGAGCTGCAGCACGGATTCGTCTGGCAGGACCAGCTTGCTGTCTATGGACGGCGCGATCTCACTTCAACCCCGAGGCCGCGCCGGCGTCGCGCTGGTGTCGCGGCGTTCGCCTCGGACCTCCGGGACCTCCGTCCCGACGACCTCGTCGTCCATCTCGATCACGGGATCGGTCGCTTCACTGGATTTCGGAGGGTCTCGGTCGAGGGACGCGAGCTGGAGATGCTCGTTCTCGCCTATCACGGCGGCGACTCGCTCCTGGTGCCGGTTGATCGCGCGGACCTGATTCAGAAGTACGCTTCCGGCGAGGCCGAGGTCAGACCCAAGCTCGATCGGCTGGGTGGCGGCAGTTGGCGGCGACGCAAGGCCAGGGTCAAGAAGGCGGTCCGCGAAATGGCGGCGGAGTTGTTGCGTCTCGCTGCGGTTCGGCAAGGGGCCAGGGGTTTCGCGTTTTCGCCCGATTCGCCGTGGCAGCATGAGTTCGAGGATGCCTTCGAGTTCGAGTTGACACTGGATCAAGATCGGGCGGTCGGCGAAATCAAGGAGGACATGGAGTCGGAGCGGCCGATGGATCGGCTGTTGTGTGGCGATGTGGGTTATGGGAAGACCGAAGTCGCTATTCGCGCCGCTTTCAAGGCGGTGCTCGAAGGCAAACAGGTTGCGGTTCTCGCCCCAACAACCATTCTCGTCGATCAACACCTCCAGACCTTTCGTCGTCGCTTCGAGGGATTCGCGGTGGAAACCCGGATGCTGTCGAGATTCGTGTCGAAGACGGAGGCCGCGGAAGTCATCAAGGGTCTCGCCGAAGGACGGGTGGACGTGGTCGTGGGCACCCACCGCCTGCTCGGAGACACGATTCGATTTCGTGATCTCGGATTGGTCGTGCTCGACGAGGAGCAACGTTTTGGCGTCGCCCAGAAGGAACGCCTCAAGAAGTTGCGTACCGAGGTCGATGTGATCGCGATGTCGGCGACCCCGATTCCACGCACCCTCAACCTCTCGTTCAGCGGCCTCCGGGATATTTCGATCATCGAAACCCCGCCCCGCGACCGCCAGGCCGTCGAAACGAGCGTGATCGAGTTCTCCGAAGAGGTGGTCCGCGAGGCAATCCTCTACGAAAAGGAGCGCGGCGGCCAGGTCTTCTTCGTTCACAACCGGGTGCGGTCGATTGGAGCCTTTGCCGATTGGGTGCGGCGGATCGTGCCCGAGGCGAGGGTGGTAGTGGCCCACGGCCAGATGTCGGAACGTCACCTGGAGAGCGCGATGCGCGCCTTCCTGGAGGGTGAGGCAGACGTGCTGCTGGCGACCGCGATCATCGAGAACGGCCTCGACATCCCCAACGCAAACACCCTGCTCGTCAACCGCGCTGATCGTTTCGGTCTCGCCCAGCTCTACCAGCTGCGCGGGCGTGTCGGACGGTCTGAACGCCTCGCCTTTGCATATTTTCTGGTGCCTCCAGGTCTGACCCTGACACCAACGGCGCGGGCGCGGTTGTCTGCCATCCAGGAGTTTTGCGAACTCGGCGCCGGCTTCCGTGTTGCCGCACGCGACCTCGAGATCCGCGGCGCCGGCAA
Organism: Candidatus Sulfomarinibacter kjeldsenii; assembly: GCA_014764485.1. Taxonomy (GTDB): domain Bacteria; phylum Acidobacteriota; class Thermoanaerobaculia; order Thermoanaerobaculales; family Sulfomarinibacteraceae; genus Sulfomarinibacter; species Sulfomarinibacter kjeldsenii. Next base: position 13,605 of record JACXWA010000122.1, on the reverse strand, counting down.
CCTGCTTGGCGCTGAGCAGCACGGCTTTCTCGAAGCGGTTGGTTTCGAGACCTACTGCCAACTCCTCGAGGAGGCGGTGGCCGAGCTCGAGGGCCGTCCACCGACTGTCCATCGAGAGGTGGAATTGCGGCTGGGGATGGATCTCCAGTTGCCGGAGCGATACCTTCCCGAGCCGTTGTTGCGCTTGAGCTTCTACAAGCGCCTTGCGGCCTGTGACGACGAGGAAGGCCTCTCCGCTCTGCTCGAAGAAATGGCCGACCGCTACGGGCCGGCACCACCACAGGTTGAAGATCTCGCGCGAGCCCAACGGGTGCGAATGGCGGCCCGTCGAGCCGGGGTCGCCTCGGTCAAGCGCCGCGCCCGCAAGTGGCGGCTGGGGTTGGACCCGACCACGAACCCGTCGTTGAATCTCGGCGAAGCTCTCACCGGATGGTCGGGCGCTCAGGTGAGCCCGGAGTGCGAGATCACCCTTCCTATCGGCGACAACGGTCCGGAGCTCGAGAGGGTGGTGCGATTCCTCAAGCAGGTCAAGGGTCAAGAGTAAGGCGCTAAGCCCACCCGCCGACCCAGAAACAAGGTACAAGTCACAAGAGGCAAGATCCGTCCACTCTGCCGGGCATACAGTTTCCCGTTCCCACCCCAGCACCTTTTAGTCTGCATCTTGAATCTTGCATCTTGGATCCAACGCGAAATCCTTGCCTTGAGGCCAGATGCGGTTTGGCGAACCGGTCGCCGAGCGCAGTTGCCATATGGGCATGACCCATGAGCAGAGTGAATATCTTGGTCACGGCGTATATGTGATCTCAGGGCTCGGCTCTGAGCTCACCGTGACCAGCCGACGGCTCGACCTCGGGTGGCGGGAGGCCCGTGGACAGGTGCCCGGGACCGCAGTGTTGTGGAGGGAGGGCTCGTTTGAGGTAGTGGCTCGATCAGAGGTTGGGAGAGGTGATCGCTGGTCAAAGCTCGAGCAGGAGGGGAACATGCTACTCTTTGCTGATGAGCGACTTGCGGTGGCTCTGCCGCCCCCTTTTCGGGCTCGTCTTGACTCTGACCGTATCGTGCGGGATCGATCAGAACACTCTCGCCACCATTGGTGGTCGGCAGGTGGAGATTGTCCCCTTTCAGACCTACGTCGGAGAGGTCACCGGTGAAGCGTGGCAGGCGGTAAGCGCCCGGGTTACATCGCGCCTACTCGACCAATACCTGGACCGACAGGTAGTACTTGAGGCTGCTAGGAGCCGAGACGTGAATCTCTCGCATATCTCGTCAGAGATGGGGCCTTCCGAAGTGCAGTGGTTGCTGGACGAGTTATGTGGTCCGGCACCGGAACCATCGGAAGCCGAAATCTCGACCGAGGTGGGACGCAAGGCAGAGGAAACGCGGCCGGCCAGGGCACATGTCAGGCAATTGCTGCTGGATAGCCACGAACTTGGATTGGAGGCGCTTCAGCGCCTGTCGGTGGGGGAAGATTTTGTCGAGGTCTCTCGGCAGCTGAGCCGGGCGCCAAATGCCTCCGACGGAGGCGAGCTCGGGTTCTTCGACCATGGGAGTCTGCCGCCGGAGATCGACGAGGTGATATTCTCCCTCGCGCCGGGTGAATATTCGGAGCCGGTTCAAGGTCCTTCGGGCTACCATGTCTTCCAGATTCTCGAGGTGGTCCCTGAGGGCCCCCCCGATCTTGCCGAGGTGGAGGCTGGGGTGCGCACCGTGTTTGCACAGAAAATGGTGCGCGAACACATTCAACGGTGCATCGGTGGACTCGCTTCGGAAGTTGGTGTTGAAATCTACGACAAACACCTGTGGTTCCCGTACACAGGACGATATGCGGAGGAACAGTAGATGCGTGAGCGAGTGATTTCGGTTTTGATTGGCTCTCTGATGATGGCCCTCGTGGCCCACGGTGCGGAGAGGGTCGTTGTCGAAGGGGTTCTGGTGCGTGTCAACGAACGTATTGTCACAATTTCCGATTTCACCGAACGGATCCGGCAGGAGCTCACGCAGATGCCGACTCAACCGAACAACGAGGAGCTCCAGCAATTCACCGAGATGCTCCTCGAGGAGATGGTGAGCGAGCTGGTGCTGCTCGAAAGAGCGCAGGAAAAGCGTCTCAATGTCGAAGATGAAATGGTTGACAATGCGATCGAGAATCTCCGCAAGGAGAACGACCTGGAGGACGATCAAGCTTGGGAAGAAGCTCTCTCGAGTTCGGGGATGACCATTGACGCGTTGCGCGAGCGCTACCAACGATCGATGCTGCTTCAGCGGGCGGTACAGGGAGAGGTGCGGCCGGTGGAAATCACCGAGGAGGAACTCCGGCTACAGTACGAGCTCGACAAGGAGAATTTTCGAGTACCGGCCAAAGTGAACCTCGAACAGGTATTCCTCGTTGACGACGGATCGAACTCTGCCGAGCTTTCTCGCCGTGCTCACGGTATGGTCGACAGGGTGCGCAGCGGAGCCGATCTCAAAGCCGAGGCAATTCTCGCGGGCGCCGAGCTTCAGGAACTCGGGGCGATCCCAGCGGATGATTGCCGACCGGAGCTCATGCAGGCCCTCGAACCGCTCAATGATGGAGATCTCACGGATCCACTGGTCATCGCTGGAGGGGTCCAGATTGTGCGGTTGGTGCAACGGATTCCAGCGGGGTTCCAGCCTTTCGAAGAGGTTGTCGACGGAATCAGGCGGCAGCATTCTGCCGAGACCTACGAAAGTCAGACCAGGGGGCTGGTGGAAAAACTCAAGAATCAGTACCTGGTCGAGGTAAATCAAGAGTATCTGGACGTCGTATTCGCCAATCTGGGCGGCGCCTGATATGTCGGATACTCACTCCAAGAAGCGAACGTGGGTCAAGGACCTTAGTGCCGGCGCTGACCTCGAAGAGTGTTTCGCTGTTCGCGGCGTTGACGTTCGGCAAAGGCGTGGTGGAGGCCCGTACCTTGCGGTGACCCTCGGTGATCGTACCGGCGATGTGATGGCGTTGGTATGGCAAAACGTTGATCGGTTGCGCGACGCCCTCGAGCCAGGCGGTGTGGTTGGGATTAAGGGTCAGGTCCAGCGATACAACCAACAGCTGCAGGTGGTCATTCGCCATGCCGAGTCTCTTCCGGCCGAGTCAGTGGAGGATGAGATATTCGTACGTTCGTCGGCCGTTGATCCGGCGGTGTTGTGGAAACAGCTCATCGAGTTTATCGAGGAGATGTCCGATCCAGACCTGAACCAACTGCTCTTCCGGATTTTCTCCGACCCTGAGATTGAAGTGCTTTTCCGATCTGCACCTGCTGCTCGCTCTTTGCACCATGGCTTCCGCTCCGGACTTTTGGAGCACACTGTTTCGGTGACCACCGTGGCACGGATGCTGGCTCAGCACTATGGGCTCAACCGTGATCTGGTGGTGGCGGGATGTCTGTTGCACGACTTTGGGAAAATTTGGGAACTGGAAATCGGGGCATCGATCGAATATACGGACGACGGCCGTTTGATCGGCCACATACCCATGGAAACCCTGTTTGTCGATAAGCAGATCGGTGAACTCGATAACTTCCCAGCCGAAACCAGGCGACAACTCCTCCATATCCTGCTAGCTCACCACGGTGAGTATGACTTCGGTTCGCCTCGTCGTCCGAAGACGCCAGAGGCCCTGCTCGTGCACATGACCGACAATCTCGACTCGAAGATGGCGGGGATGCTCGAGGCGATTGCAGCTCAGGGCTCGGACGACGAGGCTTGGACGCCGTATTCGCGCATTCTCGAGCGGCATATTTATCGTCGGCAGATCCCGTCCCAAGACGATGACGGGGAGTAAACCGAACCGTGCCATCCCGCCCGTCACGAGCGCTTAGCCGCATCGACGTCACAGGTGCCACCCTTCGCATTGTTTGAACTATTCGCGTCTCAGTAGGTCAGCGCCTTTCGGCCAAACAATGCGAAGAGTGGCACCATGCACACCGAAGCGAAAGGCGCAAAGAAGCGTCGGTGACGGTGGCACCTTGCTCGCCGATCCGGGATGTGCGAAGAAGCTTCGGTGCACCTACCTCGTCGAAGCGAGGCAAAAGAAGAAGCTGGGTTGATGGCTAATAGCCTGCGACGTAATGAACGACCGCGAATCGCCTCGGCAACTTCTCCATCCTCCGGGAACCGCCCCAGCGAATGCTTCGAGAACACCAGGTCACCATCGACGATGACCTCGAACACACCGTTTGCACCCTTGATAAGACCCGTCGAGGTCTGGAACTCCTGGTCCAATTCGGCCGCCAGCCCGGCAGCCCGTGGCTCGTAGTTTCAAACAACGCAGTATTCGATCGATATGTCCATCGTCCCTCCAAGCTCCTTAACGACATCATAACCCGGCGATGTTTCCGCATCCCATATCGTGCTCGTGCCCGGAGCGGGGTTACAAGTTAAGAGTCAAGAGCGAAGACCTGCAAATCCACGGTACGTTCGCTGACCCGTCTTCACTCTTCACCCTTGAACGCAACTGGTTACAGGTCAACGATTTGCCACGACAGTGGGTGCGTGGTCTCCAACCAGGATCGATGCCGGCCCGCCTTCGGTGCTAGCATCGTGTCCGTCAGGACCAACGATGGTCGACCGACCTCCGTAAACTGATACAGGGAAAGATGGTGAAGGAGAACCTGTGTGTTCAGTCGGTAGCCCATATATCTCATCGGCGCCCGCAGCAGGAAGCTGGTGAGATATGCGGGGTGAGCTTCGGCAGCCGCGGCGAGGTGGTCATGAATGACCTCCAGTGGATCCAGTCTGCCAAGAATGGCGACGAGGATGCCTACGCGAAATTGGTACGCCGCCATTCGGGAGGATTGCACCGCACGGTGGCCAGGATCCTTGCTGACGACACCGAAGCCTGGGATGTGGTTCAGATGGCTTTTCTCAAAGCCTGGCAGAAGCTCGACCGATACAACCCCCGCTACAGCTTCACCACCTGGTTGTATCGCATCGGCACGAACCTGGCCATCGACCTCTTGCGTTCCCGGACCAGCAGGGAAAGGGCGCACAAGGCGGGTACCGAGCATAGGCTTCGTCTGGTTGGAACTGGCGAGGGCGCTGGTGCGCGGGCCGACAGCAACGAGACCGACAACGTCTTGCAGCAGCTCGTCGGGGTACTGACCCCGCAGCAACGCAGCGCATTCGTCCTCCGTGAGATGGAGGGCCTCGAGACAGCGGAGGTTGCAGAAGTGCTGGGCTGCTCCGCGACCACTGTTCGCAACCATATTTTTCAGGCGCGAAAGGCGCTTCGCCGGGAACTCAGGGTACGTTTCCCGGAGTACCTGCCGGCGTCCGAGAGGGGATGACATGAACTGCGGGATCTTTCGCGAGATGATTGGGTCCTATGTGGACGAGACGCTCGAGGAGGGCCGCCGGCATTGGTTCCGGACTCATCTTCGAGAGTGCCCAACCTGCCGCGAGTCTGCTCTTCGAGAGGAACCCAGCTTGCTCTTCGCCATGGCTCCGGCGGCGCCAGGAGAGCCTGAGGAAATTGAGGCCTGTGCCGTCGCTGTGATGGGCCGCATTCGGCAGGACCGTCTCGAGAGCCGCCTGCATCGGCGTCGTCGTCCATGGCTGGCCGTGGCGGCCGCTGCGGCCTTGGTTATCAGCGGCGGCATCGCCTGGCGCACCATGGTCGGTGGAGGGAGCGGAACTCTCCAGCCGGTGGTGGAGGCCCGACGGGACGCCGAGTTGCAGAGCTCTCCTCCTACGGTCGAGGTCGAAATGGCAGGTGAAGAAGTCCGTGTCTACCAGTTCGCAAACGAGGCGGACTCGGACACCGCCGTCTACTTCATCGTCGATCCGGCTTTGGAGCTCTGACCATGCTGCGGAAGACTCTTGTATCAGTGGTCGTGATTGGGATTGCAGCCGCAGTCACCGCCGCAAACCTCGAGACCGTGTCGCGAGTTTTCAGACTCGAACATGCCTCGGTTTCTGATGCCTCTGCGGCAATTCAACCGATGTTGTCTGATGCCGGCAGCATGACGCTGCAGCCGAAACTCTCGAGAATCGTGGTTCAGGATCAGCCCGAGATCATCGATCGTGTGTCGGAACTGATTGCAAAGATCGACCATATCCCTGGGGCGTATAGCATCCAAATCGACCTACTCAAAGGTGGTAAGGCGACTCCCTACGGAACAGTGGACGAGGTCGCTGTCGAGGAACGACTACGAAAGATGTTCAAAGTCGAGGCGTTTCACCGAATCGGACGCTCGACGATTGAAGGCGTATTGGGAAGTCCGACGCGGGCCAAGCTCGGAACAACATTCCAGGTATCGTTGCTCGCTCAACTTCCGGAGTACCCGGAATCTACGCCATGGGGTGCGCCGGACCCGGGCAACCGCCTCCAATTACGTCAACTGGTACTGGAAAGAACAGCGGTTGCCGCCGACGGCACGCTCACCACCGCCGAACTCCTTCGAACTAACGTACTGCTATCACCCAAGCAGACCGTCTACATTGGGGCTGGCAACTCCGAGGACCCCGAGGATGTACTCGTACTGATTGTTCACGCCGAGGAATTTGGGAGTCGCTGAGTGCCGGAATTTGTCTGTAGGCTGGGCGCCCCCAACGGTTCGGTCGTCGAACAACGGCGGGTGGGTGCCTCCATGGATGCCCTCCGTCGAGAGCTCGAAGCTGAGGGCTTTCACATTTTCAGCCTTTCGGCGGCCCGATCCCGCTTTCGTCTCCCGTTTTTTTCGCGCTCGGAAAGAGTCAGCGGCCAGGATTTCATGCTCTTCAACACTCAGCTGAAAACCTTACTCCACGCGGGAATGCCGCTCGCCCAGTCTCTTGATCTGCTCAAGGATCAACAGACCAGTCCGCACTTCAGGGCCCTGTTGGAAAAGGTCCACCAACAGTTGACCACGGGGATCGCTCTTTCGGATGCTTTCCTGGCACTGGGAGACATCTTTCCGAGGTTGTACGCCAACTCGCTGCGCGCCGGCGAGCGCACCGGCGAGCTCGAGCAGGTCATTGGACGTTACGTCGAGTACCAGCGGCTGGTGGAGGCGGTCCGACGGAAGATTGTCGGCGCCCTGACGTACCCTGCGGTGCTGATCGTGCTGGCTGCCGGGCTGGTTGTCATCCTCATGACTTATGTGATTCCGAGCTTTTCCGGGTTCTATGTTCAGTTTGAAACCGAGCTTCCACTTCCCACTCGCGTGGTTATCGGGTCGGCCGACTTCCTGAGCAACAACCTGATTCTGATTGTCGCGGGTTTGATCGTCTCCTGGTACGTCTTTCGGGTGTGGCGAACATCGCCGAAAGGTCGACTCACCACAGACCGATGGAAATTGAAACTGCCATTGGTCGGTCGATTGACCCACCTCTTTGCTCTTTCGCAGTTCAGCCGCTCGATGTCTATCCTCCTAGGAGGCGGGACACCCATGGTGCCGGCCTTGGAGACCTCCTCGACCTCGGTCAGTAACGTTTATATTTCGGAGCTCTTTCTCGGTTGTGTGCATGAGGTGCAGGAGGGACGACCGCTCTCCGATGCGCTCCACGATACCGGCTACCTGCCGGATATGGCATTGGCGATGATTCGGGTCGGAGAGTCGACGGGTGCGCTACCGGAAATGCTGACCCACACGTCTGATTTCTTCGATGAATCGATCGAGTATACCCTTGGTCAGATCGTGACGTTGATCGAACCTATGATTCTGGTGGTAATGGGTCTCATCGTTGCGGGACTGCTGCTGGCGGTTTACTATCCTTTGCTCACCATCGTGAGCCGGATTGCGTGAGGAAATATGGCCACTGATCCCAATCTCGAAAAACAGCTCGTCATGCTCGACCAGGAGGGGGAGGAGCAGGGAGAGGAGAAGAACGCAAGGGAGTTGGCGGATCGCCTCGACCTTCCGTTCGATCCTTTGCGCGAGTTTCACGTCGACCCCGAGCTCTTTCGCACCATACCGGCTGAAATGATGCTGCGATACCAGTTCTTGCCGTTGCGGTCCGATGGGGAGCTCCTGCACGTTGTGATGGCCGACCCCACCGACGTCGTCAGCCTCAACGAGATCGAACTCAGTCTCGCAAGACCCCTCGAGGTGACGGTAGCTCCGGGCAACAGGATCTCGGAGATTCTGGAAAAGTCAGAATCTACCCAGCGGGTCCTCGACGAGGCGACCGAGGGCTTCAGCATGCAATTGGTACAGGAGGCGGAGAACGGGGAGGAGGTCCTCTCCATCGACAGCATCACCGACGATTCGTCGCCCATCATCCGCCTCGTCGACTCCATCCTCTTCAACGCGATCCAACGCCGCGGGTCGGACATCCACATCGAAACCCAGGACCGGGAAGTTGTGGTCAAGTACCGTATTGACGGAGTCCTCTATCAGGCGATGAAATCGATCGACAAGCGGCACCACTCAACCATTGTCAGCCGCATCAAGGTGATGTCAGAGCTCGATATTGCGGAGAAACGGATTCCCCAGGATGGCCGCTTCAAGGTCAGGTTTTCAGGCCGCACTATCGACTTCAGGGTCTCGATCATGCCGACCGTACACGGCGAGGACGCGGTCATCCGGATCCTCGACAAGGAAGCGACCAACGCCGAATTCAAAACTCTCAATCTCGATGTACTCGGTTTCGAGGACGACTCCAAGCGCCAGCTGCGCAAATTCATCAATGAACCCTACGGAATGGTGCTGGTGACTGGTCCCACCGGTTCGGGGAAGACGACCTCGCTCTACGCTTGCCTTTCGGAGATCCGTTCTACAGAGGACAAAATCGTCACAATCGAAGACCCGGTCGAGTATCAACTCAAAGGGATTACCCAGATTCCGGTCAACGAGAAGAAGGGGCTCACCTTTGCCCGAGGTCTGCGATCGATTTTGAGGCACGATCCGGACAAGGTGATGGTTGGCGAGATCCGGGACGAGGAGACAGCTCAGATCGCCGTCCAGTCGGCGTTGACCGGGCACCTGGTTTTCACAACCGTTCACGCCAACAATGTGGTCGATGTCATCGGACGCTTCCTCAATATGAACGTCGATCTCTATAACTTCGTGGCGGCGCTGAACTGTGTGCTCGCTCAACGGCTGGTGCGCCGCATCTGCTTGCACTGCAAACGGCCGGCCCAGGTCTCGGACATCATGCTCGAAGACTCCGGCCTCGACCCGGACCGCTACCGAGACTTCACCTTCTTCGAGGGCGGGGGATGCATCGAGTGCAATGGCACCGGGTATCGTGGCCGGTTGGCGATCGCCGAGCTTTTGAATTTGTCCGACAATATTCGACAGCTCATCCTCGATCGCCGTTCCGCGGCTGAGATCAAGCGCGCCGCCAAGGCGGAGGGGATGCGGTTCCTTCGGGAGTCGGCTCTGCAGAAAGTATTTGCCGGTGAGACATCCCTCCATGACATCAACAAGGTGACCTTCGTCGAATGAACTGGGAGCAATTTTTCACCAGCCCTCCGCCGTCAACCGGATGGGTCTTCGACTCGGAGATGGTGGCGGTGGCACATCGATCCAAGACCGAGGAAGTCCATTGCGCGGCCGAGGACATTCCGGCCGGCGGCCTGGACGTCGGGCCGGTGGGCCTCCAAGCGATACACGACGACGTGTTGGGGCCGGTTCTGGCGAGGCTCAAAGGTGTGGCTGAAGGGACTGGTACGGCCGCGGTGGTTGTTCCCACTGGCTGGCTGAGGAGCTTCCTGATTGATGTTGATCAACTACCCCGTCGGGAGGACGAGCTCAATGATGTCGTCCGATGGCGACTCAAGAAGCTGTTGCCCATCCCTCCGGCCGAGCTTCGCCTTTCAGTCATCAGGTTGCCGGAATCTGATGGGCGGCGGCTGCTGGTGATGGCCGGTATCGAGCGCGCGATGGCCGCGATCGAGGCGTGCTATTCCTCCATAGGAATCGAAGTAGGACTCATTACGACTCGGCTGTTTGCTCTCGTACCTCGACTTGCAGGGACCCCGCTCCCAACCCTCGTGATTCAGCATGAGAAGAGCTTCCTCTCTCTTCTTCTGCTGGTGGATGGTGTGCCGCGGTTGTTGAGGACCAAACCCCTACCTCTCAGTGCTGGTGGCGGCGAAACGGTGCTGAGGGAGGCAACACTGACTCTCGGTTTTATCCGTGACTCTGTGGGGGTCGGTGGAGAAATCGAAGTCAGACTGAACAGTGAGCGGCCGGAGATGGACGCGACGATGCGCAATTGGCTGGCCGAACAGACCGGTCTCGTGCCGGCGGCAGAAATGGTCGGACCTCCCTGCGGCCCGACGACGGTGGTCAGTCGGCTTGGGGCCGCGCGTTTGGCGCCCGCCCTGGCGGTGGTCTCTGGAGAGCTTCGGTGATTGCCCCCAACCTCGCGACGCGTCCTTTTCTGAACACCCGGCCGGTGTGGCTGGTGACGGCGGTTGCGGGAGCGGTGACGGTCATCCTGCTCGCATTCAATTTGCGGCTTTTCCTTGTCGCCAATCGTGCCCTCGACGATGAATCCACGACACGGGACGCGCTCCTCGAGAAACACGTGAGACTAGAAGCCGCGGTGCGAAAAGACGTCGAGGATTTGAAGAGGGTGCCGTGGCGGTCGCTGACGCGTCGCGTCGATGCCACCAATTTGATCCTTCGGGAGCACTCGTTCTCGTGGCTCGGGATGCTCGACGACATTGAGAGGGTGATGCCGTACGATGTGCGGCTGACGAAGATCACTCCGGGTGTCGGTGACGACGGGGCAGTGCTCTCGTTGGCGTTGATTGCTCACAATCGGGATGCGATGCTCGAATTACTCGATAACCTGGTTGCTGATCCGCAGTTTTCCGATCCGACACCTTCGACGGAGTCGACACCTGAGGAGAACGCAGCTGCGGCCTACGTTATGAATCTTCGGGTCAACTATCATCCGAACCCGGAGGCGATGTGACGATCGACCTTCGACCGTGGCGCCGCCTCCTCGCGGTGTGGCTGCCGGCCGTTGTGTTGTGTGTGGTGACTGCGGGCGCCTACGTATGGCAGACATCTGAATCTGGCGGTCGGCGTTCCCAGATTCGCAAACAGATTGAAGAACTTGAGCAGGAAATCACCCAGCTCGAACGGATGCAGCAGGAGACCGAATCTGATCGCGAGGCCGTGGAAGAGATCGACCGCCAGTTCGACCTCCTATACAACGACGTTTTTGGTAACCTCGACCAGCGGCTGACGAGAATCCTGCGTGCGGTCGGCACCGCGACCCGTGAGGCGGGAATACTCCCGAGTTCGTACAGCTACACGGCCGCAAATGACGACGAAACAGGATTTATTCGATTCGGCATTCGGTTTTCGGTCGACGCGGAGTACATGCAAATTCGGCGAATGCTGGCCTCGCTGCAATCAAGTCCTGAGTTTCTTGTCGTCGAAAACTTGAATCTCTCGGGCGACGAGGATCCTGTGAGCCGGGAGCTGGGGATCTCGGTCAGTATTTCAACCTTCCTCGCCGAGGCCGATGCGGGTCAGCTTCGCCGGCTGACCGTAGGCATTTCAAGAGCAGCAGAGACTACTGATGGTTAATTCCAAAATCGGTAATGAGCGGGTCAGGCTGGCGGTTTTGTTGGTGGTGCTGGCTGTGGTGGCGGTTGTGGCTGTCATTCGGATGCTCGGTGGTGGCGGCATTGGCGGCGGCGGATCGCGGTCGGGAGAGCTCGAATACGAGGCGCGGAATTTGCAACGCCTCCAAACAGATGCGATTGGCCGGCAGGACGACCGGTCGGTGGAGTCGGACGGTAACCCGTTTGCATTCCGTCCACCACCGACGCCGACCCCGAATCTCACACCGCCGCCGACTCCGATTCCGCGTCCCACGATGGCGCCCCGCCCGACACCGACGCCGCGGATTGCGATCGGTGCTGATGGCGAGCCCAAACCGCCGCCGCCGCCCTTCGACCGGGAGTACATTGGGCATTTTGGACCGGGTTCGATTCAAGTCGCAGCGTTTCGCAGGAAAGGCGAGGAACCCGGTTCGAACGAGATCGATGTAGCGGTGGCGGGAACTGTGCTTGACGGAGTTTTTATTTTGCGTGAAATAGGACTGGAATCGGTCGTGATCGGTTTTGTCGGTTACGCCCCTTCGGAGGACACCCGTGTACCGTTGTCTGAAAATTAGTTTCACGACCATGACTGTGGTGGCCCTGATGATTGGGGCGCTCGGCTGTGCAACAGCCAAACAGACGGCCGGTGAGGGCGAAGACGCCTTCAAACATCAGAACTGGGATGCGGCGGTCTACCACTATCTCCAGGCACTGGCCGAGGATCCGGAAAACGTCGAGTACAAGATGCAACTCACTTTCGCGCGCCAAAAGGCGGCTCAAAAGCACTTTGAAAACGGAATGATGCTACGCAAGTTGGGCCGCCTGCTGTCGGCGCGAAACGAACTGCAGATGACGATTCAGCTCGATCCATCGAATCAGTACGCAGAGCAGGTGCTCGAGGAAGTCATTGAGGAGATGGAGATCCTTTCGGGGCCCGACGGGGAACGCGATCTCGAGCGGATGAAGGCAGAGGCGCGGGAAGCGAAGGTCAAACCGCCGGTGCTCGATCCCACTTCCAACGAACCCATCACCCTCAACTTCCCACGGCCGAAACCAATCAAGGAGATCTACAGCGCGATCGGTAAGGCATATGGCTTCAACGTCCTCTTCGATCCCAAGCTGAAGGACGACCGCCTCGCCATTGAACTCCGCGATCTTACCGCCGAGCAGGCGTTGGAGATGGTGATGCAGGGGGCAGGCCATTTTTACAAGGTGCTCGACCGGCACTCGATTATCATTGCCGAGGACACGCCTCAGAATCGGCGCGAGTACGAAGACCTGGTCATCAAGACCTTCTTCCTCTCCAACGCTGACGTCAAGGAGATCGACAAGCTGCTGCGGTCGCTGATTGAAGCGCGCAGACTCTCCACCAACGAACAGCTCAACGCGATCACTCTTCGTGACACCGCGGACAAGGTGGCGATCGCCGAGAAGCTCATCCGCATCAACGACAAGGCCAAGGCCGAAGTGCTGATAGATGTCGAGATTCTGATCATGGCCACGTCCAAGAACACCAATATTGGAACTGCGCTCTCGACCTACAGTTTCAATCTTGGGCTCGATACCGCATCCATCAACCCAGACGCGCCTGCCGGGACCCTCGGCCTCGACGACTTTGCGGACATCACCAGGGGCGACTGGTTCATCAACGTGCCCTCGATCCTCATCAACCTCGCCAAGTCGTCGGGCGAGGCCCAGGTGCTGGCGCAGCCGCAGCTCCGCGTCAGCGAGGGCGAGAAGGCGAGCTTGATGATCGGCGACCAGGTGCCGATTCCCGTCACCAGCTTCAACAGCGGTTACCAGGGTGCGCCCGGGACGGTGACGCCGATCACCTCTTTTCAGTACCGTGACGTCCGTATCACCCACCTTGACCTATTCTCCGACGTTGGAGATCTCGACCTTGAGTTCGAGCGTAATCTCACGGTTGTGGTGGACCCTGGGTTCGACCTCGATAGTGATACCGACGTCACGGTACTGGAAGGAGGTGATCGGCGTCACCGACCCGGGCGCACCCTGGTAACCGCTGTTGAAGCTGGTGACGGGAATCGGCACCTGGTCGCCTATCATCAAGCTCGCCTTCTCGCCCTCGCTGACGC
>JACXWA010000124.1 GCA_014764485.1 Candidatus Sulfomarinibacter kjeldsenii | reverse complement strand
GTACGGGCGCTCCCTGGGGCTGTCAATCAGGCCGAGTTGAGTTAACGGAAGAAGGGGGGTGTAACTTGGCTTGCGGAATTGACGTACGATTGACGAGACAGCCCGGACAAGGCAATGGTGACATTTCTCTCCCTCTTCCTGTGGTTGATGACGGATGTTCATCCGGTGAAGGTGGCGGTCGAACCTGGGGTGGCGTCGGTCGAGATCTTCCTCGATGGCGAGGGAATCGGAGTCGCGATCGAGCCGGAGTGGGAAGTCGAGTGTGACTTTGGTGACCGTCTGCGTCCTCACGAGCTGGTGGCGGTGGCGCGGGACGAAACGGGCCGCGAGCTTGGGCGCGCCGTCCAGCTTGTCAATCTGCCGCGCGCCGATGCCGAGGTCGAGATCGTTTTTGAAGGCGAGTCCCGTGAAGCGCCGACAGCATTGCGGGTGATCACTGAGAGCGCTGAGCGTCTCGAACCACTCGCCGTTTTCGTCACGTTTGACGGCCTCATGTTGCGTGGAGACGGTCATGGACGGTTCCCGCTGCCCTCCTACGATTCCAGTCGAATCCACATCGTCAGCGCCGAGGGATATTTTCCAGAGGGAGTTACCGCTCGGAGGGACGTCACGTTCGGCGGTGCCTACGGAGGCATGGTGGCCACCGAGCTGACCGCGGTGCCGGTGATCCTCGAAGATCGTCGGGATTTGACCACCCAAGAGCTTCGGGGATTGCTCCGTGCCCGTGGCGAGGTCCTGACCGTGGCGGCGGTTGAACACCAGGGAGGCCGGGTCTACATGGTGCGCGATCATGGGGCGTGGTCGTTGTTCAGCAGACTCGGCCATGCGCTGGATGCGCGGAACCCCTCGACCCGTGTGGATTTCAGCAGAGAAGTCGTGAGGATCGGTCAGGGCGCACGGGCGATCGAAGAGATCCCGCCGGGGAAAGACAGGTTCTATTTGGTCGTGCCCAACCCCGCCCTGGCGCGCGGCCTCGCAATCTATCCAATCATCCGACCCTTCAGCATCCAGCGGTGGGGCCTGCCCTGGCTGGCGACCCATGTCAGGACCCCCCTGGACGCGGTGCCGGATCAACGTCTGGCCGATGCGGTCGCGGTGGCCGGCCTTCGGGCGGCGGCGGACGGCTGTCCGCGAACTGTGGTGCTCGTGGTCGGCCGAGAAGGAACCAACCACAGCGGATTTCGTCCGGCGGCGGTGCGCGAGTACCTGAAGACCCTGCACGTACCATTGGCCGTGTGGTCGACAGAGGCTGAAAAAACCCTGACTCTCTGGGGCGAGGCCGTGGCCGCCGGTGGCGTCAGCCGCCTCGGCAAGGCGTCGCGGCGCATGCTGAAGGATCTTCGCCTGCAGTGGATCGTGTGGGTTGAGGGCAGCCACCTGCCGCACGAGATTAAGCTGGCCGAGAACGACAAAGGGATCCGACTGGCGGAGTAGCTCCCACCCACCCGCCCGATACTCGATACTCGTCTCTCGATACTCGATCCACCCACCCACCCAGAGCTCCAAACGCGCTGGGAGAAAAGCACGTTCCACATAGGAGCGCCAGGTGCCATCTTTTGCATTGTTGGAGGTTCGTTGACGAAGTCACTCCATCGCTGAGGCCAACAATGCTAAAGGTGGCTCCTCATACTCAGGGGCGTTAACGAGCACACCAACCAACAATGCGAAGGATGGCTCCTTATGCGCCCATCTGCGTGATCTGCGGTTCCTCCCTGTCGCATCTCGCATCTCGCATCTCCGCACTCTTACCTCAGCAACGCGGTCACGATCTCCCTCAGCTCATCCTCGAAGTTGATTTGAAAAACCTCGAGCTTAGAATCGTCGAATGCCTTTTGAAGCGGTGGAGGCGGGAATGCCGCCCATGACAAACCTCCCACCACCGCCTCGAGCTGAACAAGGAATCGAAGGGCCTGGGAGTCGGAAAGGTTTTTGATTCGCTTCGCGAGGGCTGACGCCAAAGTCGAGATTCTGCCGTGTTGTCGGCGCCTGAAAGCGGCTGTGGTTCTAAAGTCGATATTGTGACCAAGAGTGGAGTGGAGGAGCCCGTGGAGGTGGATCAGGATGGGCCGCGCAGCGAGGGTCGAGGCGATGGTCCGAGCTGCGGCTGCCGGCTCGACGGTGCCTGCACCGTAATCTGCCAGGGCCTCCAGCTCCGTATACCAGGCGCCGAGTCGTTCCTCGTACAGCGATAGAAAGAGCGCCTCCTTGGTGCGGAAGTAGAGATAGAGAGTCCCCTTGGCGACACCCGCCCGGTGTGCAATCCGATCCATTGTGACGTCCGAGAAGGACCATCTCTCGAGCAGTTCGGCTGTGGCAACCAACATCTGTTGGCCACGAGCCTCCTTTGCGCTGGGATTGGTGGCGCGGCGTTCACTCACAGCGATCTGTCTCCGTTATGACCACAAGTCAATTATAAATGACCAAGAGTCATTTTTCCATCACATCGGTGCTGCGGAAGTTCATCGCGGTTGTGGGAGTGCATTCGCGACAGAGAAAGGTAGACTATGAATGACGATTCATTCATATGGAGGCAGAATGCCGGAGAGCGAAAAGAGTCGCGAGTTGACGTCGCGTGAGCAAAAGCGGAACCGGATCCTGCGGGCCGCGATCGAGGTCTTCGCTTCGAAAGGCTACTTTGCCGCGAGGATGACCGATGTCGCCTCGGAGGCGAAGGTGGCGGACGGCACGTTGTATCTCTACTTCGAGGGCAAAGAGCATCTGTTGATGTCGATCTTTGACGATGTCCTGGGCCGGTTCATCGAGCGACTCGACACGGAAATCGCGGCCATAGAAGATCCCATCGAGAAGCTGAGTGTCATGATCCGCCTCCACCTGGAAACCGTCGGTCGCGACCATGCTTTGGCCAACGTTTTGCAGATTGAAACCCGTCATTCGCGTCGATTCATGAGCCTCTTTACCCGTGGTAAACTCGGCGAGTATTTGAATCGGGTGCGCGACATCATTGTGGAGGGCCAAGAGTTGGGTGCGTTCCGAGGAGACATCAGTCCCGGACTCGCAACCAATCTGGTCTTCGGAGCTGTCGATGAGCTCGTCACGAGCTGGCTGTTGGCCGACCGTCCTGGGGATTTGCTGCGCCACCATCGGCCGCTCGTCCGCATGCTCACGGACGGTATCGCACCCTGTCGCCATCACGGGGGGAAGCAATTATGACCGAGAAAAATATCCTCGATCTGTACCGCCACGAATTTGAAAGCACAAAAGAAGAGCACTACTTCCATTACACTCTTGATGGTTACACCACCCTGAGCACCTCCGAGTTTTTCGACCGTACCGCCGGCCTCGCGGGAGGTCTGGAGAAGCTCGGTGTCGGTCGCGGCGACCGCGTGATGTTGCTCACCGACAACCGGCCGGAGTGGCACATGGTCGACCTTGCCACTGTCGATCTCGGGGCAGCCGACGTGCCGGTCTACGGAACTCTGACTCCAGCCCAGATTTCGTACCAGATCAAGGACTCGGGTTCCAAGGTTGCGATCGCTGAAAACGCCGACCAGATGGCGAAGTTCCTTCAGATCCGTAACGAATGCCCCGATCTCACACATTTGATCCAGATCGAGGGCCCGTGCGCCGCCGGCGTGCTGCCGCTCGCAGAGGTCGTCGACTCGGGTCAGTCGGGCGACGCAGGAGATCTCTTCTGGCAGCGCGCCGAGAAGATTGGCGCCGAAGATGTCCTGACCCTGATCTACACGTCCGGCACGACGGGTAACCCCAAGGGCGTCACCCTCACCCACGAAAACCTTGTACAAAATGTCCTGCCATCAGCTGAGCGAGCCTCAGTCAGTCCCGAGGATTTCTGCCTCGAGTTTCTGCCCCTCTGTCACGTCTTCGAAAGGATGCTGGGCTACCTTTATATGTACCGCGGCGTCACCAAGGCCTACTGCTCCGTTTACCACGTAGGCGATCTGGTGGCCACCATCAAGCCCACCGTCTTTGCGAGCGTTCCCCGGATCTACGAGAAGGTCTATGACAAGGTCATGGACAAGGTGAACAACGCACCGCCGATCCGCCGCGCCCTCTTCAATTGGGCGCTCGGGGTCGGCCGAAAGAACTACCCCATTCAGATCGCTGGCAAGGAGCCCGGAGGAATTTCGTACGCACTCGCGAACAGGCTGGTGCTGTCAAAGGTTCGCGAGGCCCTCGGCGGGAGATTGCGCTTCTGTGTCTCCGGCGGGGCGCCTCTTCCGTTGTTCACCAATGAATTCTTCCACTCAATTGGCATTCGGATCCTCGAGGGATACGGACTCACCGAGACCTCACCGGTGATCTCGGTCAATGGCTTCGCGGGTGGTAAGAGCCGACTCGGCACCGTCGGGCAGGCCATTTCCAATGTCGAGGCAAAGATCGCCGAGGACGGCGAGCTTTGCGTCAAGGGACCATCTGTTATGAAGGGCTACTGGAACCTCCCCGAAAAGACGGCCGAGGTCTTTGACTCCGACGGCTTCTTCCTCACTGGAGACATCGCTGAGATCGACGGGGATGGATTCATCCGTATCACCGACCGAAAGAAGGACCTGATTGTCACCGCCGGTGGCAAGAACATCGCACCGCAGCCGATCGAGGCCGAACTCAAGCGCTCGGGGCTGGTCGACAACGCGGTGATCATTGGTGACCGCCGGCCCTTCCTTGTGGTGTTGCTCTCACCCAACACCGAGGCGCTCGAGGCGTGGGCCGAAAACGAAGGAGTTTCCTTTACGTCGACCGAGGAGATCACCCGTCACCCGAAGCTGGTGGAAGCATTCGCTTCCGTCGTCGAGAACACAAATGAAAATCTCGCGAGCTACGAGCAGATCAAAAAGCACAGCGTGTTGCCCCTCATGCTGTCTATCGAAGACGGAACCCTGACGCCGACCCTGAAGGTCAAACGACGTGAGGTGGAGAAACAGTACCTCGACCTCATCGAGAACCTCTACGAGGGTTAGGGAAAACGGCGGACTCAACAACTCCGGGTGGTGGACGCTCCCCATAGCGCCATATCTATTTGC
>JACXWA010000119.1 GCA_014764485.1 Candidatus Sulfomarinibacter kjeldsenii | reverse complement strand
ACGAGGCCGAGCAGCATCTCCTGCACTTCGGTCGCTCCGATTCGGCTGTGTGCTGGACGATCTGTGGCCTCATGAGCGGTTATGTCAGCCATACCACCAGCAGGGAAATCTACGTCCTCGAAGACCGCTGTCTCGGCGAAGGTCACGCGGCCTGTCACCTCCTGGGGCGCACCCGCGAGGATTGGGGTGACGAACACGCCGAGGAGCTCATGTTCTTCGACTCCGGACGGCTCAAAGAGTGTTTGGACGTCTCACTCAGTGCGGTCACGGAGACGTTGAAGGCAGCAGAGGACAAGCTCCGGGCGCACCGTCATCTAGTGGTCCGCGTGGCGCGCGACGTGGACGAGCCGCTGGGAATCGTCGCCAAGAGTCAGAAGATGCAGCACGTAGTGGACCTCGCACGACGCGTGGCGAAGGTCGATGCCACGGTGCTTATCACCGGCGAGAGCGGTGTGGGAAAAGAGAGAATCGCGCGCCTCGTCCACGACGAATCGACGCGCGCAGCAGGGCCCTTCGTCGCCGTCAACTGTGGCGCCATTGTCGAGACGCTGCTCGAGAGCGAGCTTTTCGGTCACAAACGCGGCGCCTTCACTGGTGCGGCTTCGGATCGGCCCGGCCTCTTCGAAGCGGCCAACCACGGAACACTCCTGCTGGACGAGATCAGTGAAATCTCTACAGGTATGCAGGTAAAACTCTTGCGGGTGCTTCAGGAGCGGGAGATTCGTCGGGTCGTGGAGAACAAGAGCCGGCCGGTGTATGTTCGCGTTCTGGCGACTACCAACCGCGATCTTTCCTCCGAGGTCGAAGACGGCGACTTTCGGCAGGACCTCTACTATCGGCTCAAGGTTGTAGAGCTGGACGTTCCGCCGCTCCGCGACCGCAGCGAAGATATCCTACCGCTTGCTCGGGTGCTGCTCGCGGACGCAGCGCTTCGGATGGGACGCAAGATCGCCGGTCTCGTCCCACGGGTTGCCGATCAGCTCCTACGGTACGATTGGCCGGGCAATGTGCGCGAACTGGAAAACGCCATGGAGCGCGCTGTCGCGCTCGCACGCGGACGTCGTGTGGACCTCGACGACCTGCCTGAGGAGGTCCGCGAAGCATTCCCCAAGCCGGTGGTGAACGGCGGAGCTGTGCAGTCGCTCAAAGAAATCGAAAAGGAGTACATCCTCGCAGTATTGAAGCTCAATGACGGCAACCAGACGCGCACCGCCGCGCAGCTCCGGATCGGTTCGGCGACGCTCTACCGAAAGCTCAAGAGCTACGGTCTGATCCGCGGCAGGAACACGGAATAGCGATCGGGGTGCCACCTCTGGTGTTCACATTGGGCTCTCCGGGCTCGTCAAAAAGGAACCGACTGCAAGAGGTCGTGGATTCGCTCCCCTTCACGCTCCCCGTGTGAGCGAATAGGCAGAATCGAGCGAGACCAATCGGGATGAACCGCGGTCGAACAAAAAGGGGCAATGCCCCGATTGTCTCTCGACTCGGTCGTTCACTGAATGGATCCGTGTGAGGCATCGTCGATCAGGATCAATAACTGCAGTGAGAATGGCATTCAGGAGGTCGTCGATTCGATCCCGATCCGGGTCTCACACCGGCTCTCTTCCGTCTGCTACGCTTCGGCCATGGAACTCAGCGTCTTTGACATCTTCAAGATCGGCATTGGTCCCTCTTCATCGCACACGGTAGGCCCGATGCGTGCGGCCAACTTTTTGCTCGTCAAACTGAAGAGGCATGGGCTCTTCAAAGACACCGTGCGCGTCCGTTGCGAGCTTTTCGGTTCCCTCGCTTCGACCGGTCGTGGCCACCACACCGACCGGGCGGTGATCTGGGGTTTGCAGGGCGAAGAACCGGAAACCATCGATCCCGATCGTCAGGACGAACTCTTCGATTCGGTCGTGCAATCGAACGAGTTGATGCTCGGAGGCGAACGGCCGATTGAGTTCCTGTTTGATCGGGACATTGTCTTCAAGCCAGACGAGCTGCTGCCCTTCCATCCCAACGGCATGCTCTTCAGGTGTTTCGACTCGGCAGGCGATGAGGTTTTCACAAAGCAGTTCTACTCGATCGGCGGCGGTTTCATCGTCGGCCACAAGACCGCTGAAGCCGATCAGCTGATCAAAGACCCCGCCAAGGTCGAACACCCGTTTTCGTCGGGCGACGATCTGCTCCACATCGCGAGTGCGACGGGTAAGTCGATCGCAGAGATCGTTCTTGCGAACGAGCACGCCTGGCGAACCACGGAGGACATCGAGGCCGGGGTCGAGCGCATCCGCCAGACCATGAACGAGTGCATCGAGCGCGGCTACCGGCAACGCGGCGAGCTGCCTGGAGCCTTCGGTCTACGCCGCCGTGCACCCGCCCTCCATGAAACCCTCACCCGACAGGACGAGGGAGCCTACGGCGATCCTCTGGGCGCGATGGATTGGATTGTCCTTTATGCCCTGGCTGTCAACGAGGAGAACGCGGCCGGCGGCCGGGTGGTCACTGCGCCGACCAACGGGGCGGCCGGCATCGTCCCCGCGTGCCTGCGTTTCCTCGAACGGTTCATCAGGAGACTCCCGCCAACGGCGGAACGCGATTTCCTGCTCACTGCCGGCGCCATTGGGATGCTCTACAAGACCAACGCATCGATCTCGGGCGCCGAGGTCGGTTGCCAAGGCGAGGTCGGTGTCGCCTGTTCGATGGCGGCGGCCGGGTTGGCTCAGGTCGCCGGCGGCACTCCGGAGCAGGTAGAAAACGCGGCCGAGATCGGCATGGAGCACAATCTCGGTCTGACCTGCGACCCGATCGGTGGCCTGGTCCAGATACCGTGCATCGAAAGAAACGCTATGGCGGCCGTCAAGGCGGTCAACGCCGCCCGAATCGCGCTGCGGGCCGAGAGCAAAGGGGTCGTGTCCCTGGATCAGGTGATCCGCACCATGCGCCAGACCGGTCTCGACATGCAGTCGAAGTACAAAGAGACCTCCACTGGGGGACTGGCGATCAACATTACAGAGTGTTGAACCACCTTCCGACGCGGGATGCTGGATGCTCGATGCCGGATGCTCGATAGATCACTGAACCGGCCTCATCAGGTTCGTTGAATCTCCCCAAATACCTCCATCAATAAGATTTCCGAAGCTCTCAAGGAATGAGTCCACGTCTCATTGGTGTTACAGTAGTCGCTGAATCACGAGGAGAAATGCTATGGCCAAGTACGACAGCATCCTGGGTACGGTCGGCAACACGCCGATCGTGAGAATCAACAAGCTGGCGCCCAACGGGGTCATGCTTTACGTCAAGGTCGAGTCATTCAACCCGATGGGGTCGGTCAAAGATCGGCTGGCGCTGGGCGTGATCGAAGACGCCGAGCACTCGGGCCAGCTCTCACCGGGGCAGACGGTGATCGAAGCGACCAGCGGCAACACCGGCATCGGTCTGGCGATGGTCTGTGCCCAGAAGGGCTACCCGCTGGTGGTCACGATGGCCGAGAACTTCTCGGTCGAGCGGCGCAAGATCCTGCGTTTTCTGGGCGCAAAGGTGGTGCTGACGCCGGCCTCGGAGAAGGGCACGGGCATGCTCCTCAAAGCTCAGGAACTGGCCAAGATCCATGGTTGGTTTCTGTGTCGCCAGTTCGAGAACGAGGCCAACGCCAACGTCCACTCGGAGACAACGGCCCAGGAAATCCTGAGAGATTTCGAAGGTGAGCCTCTGGACTACTGGGTCACCGGCTTCGGTACAGGCGGCACCCTCAAAGGGGTCGCTCGGGTCCTCAAAAAAGAGCGCCCCGAAACCAAGATCGTGGTCTGCGAGCCCGATAACTCGGCCATCATGGGCAGCGGCATTCCGCAGGCACGCAACGACGATGGAACGATCGCCGAGAGCCACCCGTCATTCCGGGCCCATCTGATGCAGGGTTGGACCCCTGACTTCATCCCCAAACTGGCCGAGGACGCGCAGGGCTCAGACCTGCTCGACATCTTCATGCCGATCAAGGGCAACGACGCCCTGCGCTGTTCGCTCAACCTGGCACGGAAAGAGGGAATCTTCGTCGGCATCTCGGCCGGTGCCACCCTTGCGGGTGCAATCGAGATCTGCAAAACGGCGCCGAAGGGCAGCACCGTGCTGGCAATGTTGCCGGACACGGGTGAGCGCTACATGACGACCCCGCTCTTCTATGACATTTCAGAAGACATGACAGCCGATGAGATCGAGATTTCAAAATCGACCCCGAGCTTCCGCTTCGACGCAACACCACCGGCACCGAAGGAGGTCGAGCCGAAGCCAGTGACCCCCGAGGCCGAGGCCTTCCTCAACGAAGTCATCAACGATCCCGAGCAGCCAGTGGTGATGTTCGCGTTCGAGTGGTGCGAGTTCTGCTGGTCGGTGCGGAAGATGTTCGCCGAGTGCGGCATCCCCTTCCGGTCGATCGACCTCGACTCGGTCGACTACCAGGAGAACGACTGGGGTGGACAGATTCGGGCAGCTCTCAACGCGCGATTTGACGTCAAGACAATCCCCCAGATCTTTGTCGGCGGCGAGTACATCGGCGGTGCGACCGAGACCTTCGACGCGTTCAACGAGGGTGAGCTGCAGACGCTACTGGGCCAGAACGGGGTCGCATACAACCAGGCGGTGAACGTCGATCCGTACTCGTTGCTGCCGTCGTGGCTCCACCCGCGATAAGACTCCTAGCAGTAGCAGAAGACTCCCCGACTGTTCCAGGTGGCGTAGGCATTGGGATCACTCAGGAGTTCGGATCTGCGTGACCTCCATGACCTCGGTCGGCACGAGGACTCCAGGCACCACCTCCCTGATCAATCGAATCAGACCATCGAGATCCTCGGCCGGATCGAGGTAGGAGGGTGGCGCATCCGCGGCTGGGAGGTGCATTGCAACGACCGTGGTCGCGTCGATAACCTCGAGATAGTCGCCGGCAGATTTCGAGTCCAGCAAATGCCAGTAGGGAACAAAGGCGATGTCGATTCCCCGATCGGAGAGCTCGAGGGCGGCAAGCTCATCGGCCGTTGCCAGAGTGTCGCCGATATGGAGAAAGCTCGCGCCATTCATCTCGACCACGAATCCAATGTTCTCAACCGGCAGGCTTCGATCTCGACCGTGGTGGAGGTTGAGGACTTCGATCCCGATGCCGTCGATCTCGAGGTGTTGGCTCTCTCCCTCCGCGGGATAGACCGCCACCACCCGTTCGGAGATCGATCGAAAACGATCTCCTTCGTCCCTCAGGTGATCTACCGCCATCGGAGTTGAGACAAAGACGGCATGCCGGTTGGCATTCAGAAATCCTTCTACAACCCTCGCATCGAAGTGATCGGGGTGGTTGTGAGTGACCAGCACCAGGTCGACTTCGTCGAAGGGTGGTTCTGCCCGCTCGCGATTGCCGCGCTGCTCGTCTGTCGGAGCCACATAGCCGTGGAGGCCGCGGTACAAGCCATCAACAATGACGGTTGAGCCGCCCGCCTCGACTAAAAACCCCTCGTTGCCGAGGAGGGTGATCTGGAGTCCCGGCGGCGCCTTTCCCGAACAACCCATCACCGCGAAAAATAGAAACGCAGCCGATAGAACTGTTCGTCGAGCTTTCTGTGTCATCACCCCTGACAACAAGAAGGAGCTCGACCGTATTGCTTGTTCGGGAAGGGCATCACCCAACCAGAGGAATCAGCTCCCGGGGAAGAGCTTCAGAAAAAAGACCCGCAGCGCAATGCCCCCATTGCCCGGCCCGGCAACGGCATATCCGGCCTCGAAGTTCATGATCAGTTGCCACGGCAGAGTCATCGTGCCCTCGACGCCGATGCCCGCCAGAAGCTCGTTGTCGAGACCAGTCATCGCATTGCTCGCCCACACCGCGTCGGCCTTGAGGTCAAAGCGGATCTTCTCGAAGTAGTTGATACCAGCCAGGATGTGGGCGCCGTTTGCCTTTTCTGCCCGGACCAGCCCGCTGGGGTAGCCGGAGACCGAGGCATCGCCGAACATCCCAAAATCGTAACCCGAAAAACGATCCAGGTTCGAGCCGTCGAGGTGTTCGAAGAAGACCCGCACCCTGCGGAACTTCGGAAACCACCAGGTCTTGCCGAAACGCGCCTGCCATTGCTGATAGTCCGCCTGATCTGGATCATATTCGTCATTTCCCGGCAGACCCCAGAACTCCCAATCAGAGCGACTGTTGAGGCTTCCCGAGAGACGCAGTCGATAGCCGGCGCGGTTGTACTGGACCACTCCCCGGAAGTAGTTCGTAAGGGTGTCCTGCGGTATGACGAAATCCTCCGAGGTATCGTCAGCCCGGCTGAAGTCCTCCATGCGGAGACCGTAAGTCAGCTCGAAGTTCAGGAAACGCGCCAATGGCCTGCCTATAAAAACGTCAGCAGACGCAGTCCTTCTTTTGACGTCCTCCTCGGGCACAACAACGCCATCTCGGAAGAGTTCGTCTCGCGCTTTGAAGAAGAGTCCGTTGAGATTCACGCCCCCGTTCCACCGGCTGCCGAAGAGCTGCGGGTCGGCGATGCCGGAAGCGAGGAATGCGCCCGCGAAGAAGACATCGATTTGGGCCCCAGTTCCCTTGAAATCCAGATCGAGGTAGTTCACCCCCGCCAATGGGAGGGGATAGTCCACTGACTCATCCCAGAAAACACCACCCACGAGAAAAAGCCGATCCGAATCGAACTCGGTCTCGACGAAGCGTTCACCGGTTTCACCCTTTTTCAGGTAACGGAGACCGTCGTCGGTGTCCCGCAACATGGTTGCGTCGGAAGCAAGCGCTGCCGCGCGGTTTCGCTCGAACCCCTCGCCGTTGATGCGGATATCTGTGATTTCGGTCTCGACCTCAACCGGCAGGGTGGCACTGAGAATTGAGAAGGTCTGTTGACCGGAGATTCTCACCGGCAGTACGAAGCTCTCCGCGGTCCATTCTGACTGGAGCCCGTTGTGATCAAGCGGCACGTAAAACCGCGTCTCTTCGGCCGCCAGAACCGAGCCCTCGAGGCCGACCTGGGTTGCCCGGGTTTTGACGCGGGCATGGATCTCGCGGTCAACCCACACGGTGCCGCGGTAGAGACTACGGCCGGGCACCGGTTTGAGAGGTCTGAAGTCGATCACCCAGCAGTCGCGGCCGTCCACGGTCGCGGTGCCACGGAGCCGATAGTCATAGTCCTTGGTGAACCGGATCTCGGCCGGCAACGAGGCGACCTTTTCAGGTTGGATCAGCGGAACACTCGGAATCTTTTTCGATTTCCATTTGACGCCGCCAACGTAGAAGTCCCTCCAAACCCAATCGAAGCCATGGTCGTGGCGGAAAAAGAAATCGCCTTCGTAGGACGCCTCGAATGCACCCTGGGCAGCCTGAAATCGCAGATGCAGTGACCTCGTTGCCTGAAAATGGTCAAGCCGTCGCCCTTGGGCGTCCTCGAAGGCCTGCAACCGCCGCAAAATCTCTTCGACCGGAATCTCACGGCCCGCGCCGACATCGATCTGCTGGCCAAAGCCGTCAAGCTCTTCAGCGCTCAGCCGCTCGAGGCGCAACAGCACCACCTCCTCGGGTTCGTGCAGTCGAACGGTCAATCCGTTTGCATCTTGGCTGGTGTCGTAGAGGTATCGTTCCTCACCGGTCATGAGATCGACCGCCATCGGTGTCCGAAATCGGGCGTCCGTAAAGACGAGCTCGAGATCGGCGGTGCCCGGTTCCATCTCGGCAATCACGCGCAGACCGAGATCCTCGCGAACGAACGACCAGGACGCCCGCGCACCTGAGGGGCTCAAATATGGGTCGAAGACGAGGTTGCCTTGAAGCTCGCGCGCCATCAATTTGAGGGGTGCGAGATCAGCAGCGGTCACGGTGCCGGCTTCGAAGAAGGTGACCGCGAACCCTGCGGCAGCGGACTCTGCCACCCGGGCGACAGTCTTCTCCGGCTCCCCAGATATCGGCAACGCGTCGAGCACCACCGGCTTGCCGGGATCGAGCTCGCCCAGCGTCGCGACGGCAGCCGTCAGGTCGTCACCGGGAGCGAGCGCAATCAGATCGAGATAGGCCGCGACCTCTTCGCGGTAGAGCGCGCGGAGGGATTCGGGATCAGCCTCGAGAGGGCCAGCGATGAACTTCGCGCCCAGTGACGCACCGGTGACGGCGACCGCTGCGCGCTTGATCAGAAAGGCGTGATCGCGAACGTCAATTGGACCTTCGTTGGGCAGCCACACGGCCTGGACGAAGAGACCCTCCCCACCACCTCGAATCAGCGCGGCGAGTTCCTCGAGTTCGGTCTCGAGGCGGTCAAGATTGTCCGCGATCGGCTGCGGCGTACGGAAGACAGCTCGCATCCACGGCTTCGCACCGGCACCGCGCACGTTGTCGATGGAATCAGTCTCCGCAGTGCCGTCGAGGGGCACGGTCCAGGCCAGGAAAAACGTATCATCCTCACCGATTATCGGTGCGTTCGCCAACCCTTCGAGAGCGGTCGTCAGGTCGACGGCCTGAACACCGGCACAGACAGTACACGGGAGATCGGCCCCTGACGCGCCGCCAGTTCCCATCACATGAGAGACGAAAAATAGTCCAACAATGACTGCCTTCTTGAACACCAGTGGCCCTTTCCGCACGCCGACTCATCTCGAACGGCGCGTGAGTATAAAGGAACCACGGTTTTCGGACCTGGCCGATGTCACAGGATCCGATTACCTCAGCCGCCATCCCAGCCGATTCGGTATACTCACTCAACGCAAATTGTCAGGGAGGACATCATGAATCCTGTGAATCGCGTTCAACTGAAAATATCGACTGCGGTCGCCTTTGCTCTTATCGTCTGCTTCACTTTCACCGCATTACCCGTTTGCGGAGAAGAAGAACCCGGCGAGATCGTCATTCCGACGGTCTACCGCGACAGCTACAAGATCACCATCAAAGGCAAGGCCGACGCCAATGGGACCTTTTCGATGGTCTTCACACCGCACGGCGAAGACGGCACCGAGATCACGGTCAACGTCGTCAAGGGAATGGGCGCCAAGAAGATCGCCGCGGATATCGCGAAGGAGCTGACCCTTGCCGCCGGCAGCCGTTACAAGGTCAAGCAGAACGATAAAAAGGTTGTCGTCAAGAAGGCCAACAAAAAGGAAAAACCGCTGGCGATCGAGATGAGCAATCAGAAGCTCACCGGCGTGTCGATCATGATCGGCAAGAACTGAAGAACTCGACGCCACGCCACTCACGTCACCGACCTTTCACCTGGTGAGGTCGATGAGTCGTCGTTCACGAAACCACCAACCGGACCCTATGGGTTCGACAAAAACCTGGATGGGTGTTGCGCACAACGATGTTTCCGGGTAGGGTGGAGTTGGAAGCCCGCGGAAGACGCCCGCCCCTCGAATGAGGCGTCGGCGCCCGGGCCGCCCCGCTCCGGACGGTCGAGCACACGACAGGAAACGAGTGCATCGTCCGGTTCGATCGATGAGTTCAACGGCTTGAGTGCGTCCATGGTCACCCCTCAGCGCACTCAGCGAACCGTTAGGATCTGCTCTCCCGAAAGAGGAAATGAATGAACGACCAGCGAGAACAGCAAAAGCCCCAACAACGCAATTCGGGCTCTCGTCGCCGTCGGCGCCGACCGCGTCGCCGGGGGGGTCCGAAGGGACCGCCGATCCAGGTCGAAGGCTATCTCTGGGTCCGTGACAACGGCACTCCGCTGCTGGTGGCTTCAAAACGCAACTTCGTTGCCGATCGCTCGGACCCCACGGTCCCGGTCGAGCTGGTGCGGCCTCTGCACCTCGAGAGCGGCCTGATGATCACCGGCCAGGCACATTCTGGCGACCGGCCACGAATGTCCGCGATCGAGACAATTGAGGGACTCGAACCCGAGGCGTACCGGAACAGTGCGGTTCCGTTCACCGAGCTCATCAGCATCGACCCGCTCGAACGATTCAATCTCGAGACCGATCCGGAGATCGTAGAGCCAAGGGTCGCCGAGTTGATCGCCCCACTCGGAAAGGGCCAGCGCTGCCTGATCGTCTCGCCGCCGAAGGCGGGAAAGACGACCCTCCTCCAGCAAATGGCCCATGCCATTGCCATAAACCACGCCAACGCAACGATCTTTGTTCTATTGGTCGACGAACGGCCCGAGGAGGTCACTGACTGGAAGCGAAGCATCGCCCGCGGCGAAGTCTTCGCCTCCTCGACCGACCAGTCTTTGGAATCTCACATCCAGGTCTCGGAGATGGTATTCGAGCGCGCCCGCCGGTTGGTGGAAATGGGTGGAGACGTGGTCGTTTTCATGGACTCCCTGACCCGCATGTCTCGGGCATTCAACAACCTTCAGAAAGGCTCGGGACGGATCCTGTCGGGCGGTATCGACGCCCGAACCATGGAAAAGCCGCGTCGGTTCTTTGGCTCGGCCCGCAACGTCGAGGAGGGTGGCAGCCTGACAGTGGTTGCCACCTGTCTCGTCGACACCGGGTCGCGGATGGACGAGGTCATCTTCCAGGAGTTCAAAGGCACCGGCAATATGGAGCTGGTGCTCGATCGCAACCTCTTCGAAAAGAGAATTTTCCCCAGCATCAACATCCCTCAGTCAGGGACCCGCAAAGAGGAGAAGCTCTACCCCAAGGAGCAGGTCGAAAAGCTCTACCTGATGCGGCGGGCGCTGTCGTCACTGTCGCCCGAGGCCGCCATGGAGCTGCTCCTGCAAAAGGTGCGCGAGTTCCCCTCCAACGCACAGTTCCTGTCATCGCTGCAGCTCAAGTGATTCGACCCTCTTGAAACGAGACGCTGTCGCAAGCATAATGCCGGAGAGATGACTTCATCATCGAACCTCCGGCTTCGGGACCCAGCCATCGAGACGGTCGCCGAAAAAGTACTTGCCGGCGAGCGGTTGGACCGAGAGGACGGTCTGCTCGCAGCGACCACCGACGATCTCGTGGGAGTTGGGCGGCTCGCCAATCTGGTTCGAGAGCGTTTGCACGGGGACACGACATATTTCAACATCAACCGCCACCTCAATCCAACCAATGTCTGCGTCGCTTCGTGCAAGCTCTGCGCCTTTTACGTTCCCTGGCGCGAGAAGGATGAGGGTTGGACCTACACCGTTGACCAGGCGGTTGAGATCGCTTCCCGCGACGTCGATCAGACAGTCTCCGAGCTCCATATCGTCGGCGGGCTCCACCCCAAGCTCCTGGTCGACTATTACGAGGATCTCTTCCGCACCCTCAAACGGCGTTTCCCGTGGATCCACCTCAAGGCCCTGACCATGGTCGAGCTTGATTTCATCGCCAAGGCCTCACGCATCACCCTTGAGGACCTCATCGCACGATTGCGCGACGCGGGTCTCGATTCGTGTCCGGGTGGCGGTGCGGAGATATTCGCCGAGCGGGTCCGCGATCAGATCTGCGACCACAAGACCGATGGAGCTCGTTGGCTCGACACCGCGCGGACGGTTCACGCAGCCGGCATCAAGTCGAACTGCACGATGCTCTACGGGCATGTCGAGACTGCCGAGGAGCGGGTCGACCATCTGATCGCTCTGCGTGAACTGCAGGATGAGACCGGTGGTTTCCAATGCCTCATCCCGCTCGCCTTCCACCCCGACAACACCGCCCTCGACCATCTGCCCCCCACCGGAGGCCGGCTCGACCTGCAGACCCTTGCGGTTTCTCGTCTGGTTCTCGATAACGTTCCCCACCTCAAGGCTTACTGGATCATGTTGGGTGAGAAAATCGCCCAGATCGCCCTCCACTTCGGCGCCAACGACCTCGACGGAACCATTTTTGATGAACGCATCACTCGCGCCGCCGGCGGAACTGCCGGCACAAACATGGCGCGCGCCCGGCTCGAGAGGCTGATTACCGAAGCCGGCAGGAAGCCGGTCTTACGTGACACGCTCTACCGCCCGATCGAGGACACTTCTGTTGTTGCCTGAAATCGAGGCAAGTTATGGGTTAAGGGTTAAGCCCACCACATCACTCCCCAGCTTAACTCTTTACTCTTAACACTTTACTGAGAAACACTGGCTCAGATATCGACAGCCTCAACAGCTCCCAACAACATCTCTGACAGCCACAGCAGATATTGGGCTACCTGCGACTCGCGGCAGAGCTCGGCAAGCTCGGGCGAAAACTGGATCGCCACCACGACCACCAACCCGAGCAGGAATGCTGCCACGAGGCCGACCAACGCTGCACCCAAGAGGCGGTTGAGCCAGCCGAGGTGCAAGGCATTCAAAGTACGTTCGATGCCCCACCCGGCGAGCAGGCAGAGGCCAGTCGTCAGCAATACCAGCAGCAATCGTCCGAGGGCTGCTGCGAGCCATGGAATACCGATCACACCTTCGAGGGCTGCCTGGGCATCGGCACCTGCAACGACCGCCAACCACAGCCCAACCGCCAATCCGCCCCCACCGAATATCATCCGCACCGCGCCCTTCCAGAAGCCTCCCAGCGTGAGGCCGAGCCACACGACAATCAGCACCCAATCGACGACGGTCATGGGAGAAGTTGAACTGTCAAGCGGAGAAAGTCGGCTTCGGTAACGATGCCCTGAAGTTGTTGTTCCTCATCCACTACCGGCAGGCAGCCGTACTTGTTCTCGAGCAGGATCCGCGCCGCCTTCGATACTGGAAGGCTGGGCGACACCGCTACCACGTCGCGGTGCATCAACTCGACCACCCGCACAGTATCGAAGATCCTTCGTTGCTCACTCGCTTCCACCTCAGCGAAAATCGAAAACGAAGCCGCAAGCAGGTCTCGGTGAGTGATGAGGCCAACCAGCTTCCCCTTGCGAACCACCGGCAAATGACGGATACGGCCACGAGCCATGCAGCGCTGGGCGAGGGCGAGGGTCTCATCCTCGGTCAGGGTGACCACATCGGTGGTCATGAGATCCGCAACGCTCATCTCGCTCGGCATCGGCCACCTCCAAGCATCAGTGTACCTTGGACGATCGGGGTAAAGTGTTGAGTTTTGAGTTGTGGACAGAAGCCCTCTCCCGCCCGGGGGTGGGGTGGGAACTCAAAACTGTTAACTCAAAACTGGCCTTAAATGTACAACCCACCTGAGATATTGAGTACCACACCGGTGATGTAGGAAGCGCCCGGGCCGGCCAGAAAGGCGACCGCATCGGCCACGTCGGTCGGCGTTCCAAGCCGCGGGATGGCAACAGTCTTCATCAGCGCCTCGCGCTGGTCATCGGTGAGCTTGTCGGTCATCGGGGTCTGGATATAGCCGGGCGCTACCGCATTGACAGTCACGTTTCGCGGACCCAACTCGCGGGCGAGGCTCTTGGTGAAACCGATCAGGCCGGCCTTGGAGGCGGCGTAGTTGGCCTGCCCGGCATTGCCCATCAGTCCGACTACCGACGCAACGTTGACGATGCGACCGCCCCTTGCGCGCATCATGAGTTTCGCCACCGGTTGGGTGACCTTGAAAACTCCATCGAGGTTGATTCCAAGAACGAGGTCCCAGTCCTCCGGCTTCATTCGAACCAGCAGTTGATCGCGGGTGATGCCCGCGTTGTTGACGAGAATATCGATCCTACCGTGCGCAACATGGATCGCGGCGATTGACTCGGCCGCTGCCACAAAATCGGTGACATCGAGTTCACGGCCCTCGGCCGTCCCGCCGGATTCATTGATCTCGTCAACAATCTCGGTAGTGTCGAGAACATCTGCGCATACGACTTTGGCACCGCCACCGGCAAACCGCCGAGCGATCTCTGCGCCGATTCCGCGCGCCCCGCCCGTCACCACCGCTACTTGTCCCTCAAACTCTTTCATCGATTTCTCTCCTATCATCTCAGTCGTTTCATTGGATTGCCGTATTTAACCACAGAGACACGGAGAGCACAGAGGAATTCAATTCGGTTTTCCGAGGCTTTCGATTTGGATTCGGTTTGCGCGGGGCCATCGCGCGGTGAATACCTATCGCGCCAGCAAAAAGAAATTCTCTGTGCGGCTCTGTGCCCTCTGTGCCTCTGTGATGCACTCAGCCGCAGAGTTCGGCGATGACGTTTTCGACCGTTTCAACCGTCCCTGCCTGGTAGCAGGTTGCGTCACGATCGATACGTTTCACAAGGCCCGAGAGAACCTTGCCCGTGCCGACCTCGACAAAGGTTTCGAACCCATCCGCCCTCATCTGTCGAATAATTTCCGACCATAGAACCGGGGCATCCACTTGGCGGATAAGACCGTCGCGGACCTTGTCAGGCTCTTCCACCCTGCCGGCATCGACATTGCGATAAAGAGGGACTGCCAACGGTTGGAAGTCGAGTTTTTGCAGGGTTGGTTCGAGACCTTTGCGGGCGGGTGCCATCAACGGCGAATGGAAGGGGGCAGACACCGGCAGCGGCAGCACACGCCGCGCACCGGATTCCGTCAACCGCTCGCCAGCACCGGCCACAGACGCTGCCGAGCCCGCAATCACGACCTGTCCCGGAGAATTGAAGTTGACGGCTCTGACGGACCCGCTTCCCGACGCCTCTTCCTCTTTGCAGGCAGCCTTCACCTCTTCGTCGTCGAGGCCGATCACCGCCGCCATTGCCCCTTCGCCGACCGGGACGGCCTGCTGCATGAGGCGACCACGCATCCGGACCGTGCGGGCTGCGTCCGCCACATCCAATCCACAGGCTGCAACCACGGCCGAATACTCACCGAGGCTGTGTCCGGCTACCGCACCGACCTCAAAACCAGCGTCGGACAGTACCGTCCAGGCTGCAACCGAATGAGAGAGCAACGCCGGCTGCGTGTTCTCGGTCAGCCTGAGCTCGTCCTCGGGACCGTTCCAGCACAGCTCGGAGAGGTGAGAATCGAGGCTGCTGTCGATCGCCTCAAAGACTCTCGCCGCTGACCGCCAGCGCTCGGCAAGGTCTCGGCCCATGCCGACTGTCTGCGAACCCTGACCCGGGAAAAGAGCGGCGATCTTAGCCGGGTTTACCATATTCAGCCTTTCCTCCCGCCGGGGGAACTCGCCATAACTTCGAGGATCTTGTCCCCGATTCGCTCGATGACTCCGCACGAGGCGTAGGATGCGGCAAATTGAACCGCATTACGGATCGCCTTGGCGCTCGATCTGCCGTGGCCAATGAGGCAGGCGCCGTCGACACCGAGCAAGGGCGCACCACCGTACTCCGAGTAATCAACGCGCGAGCGTAGATTGCGGAAGGCGCCCTTGGCCATCAAGAGGCCCGCACCATACATCGGTGACTGGCGGGCTTCGTCCATCAGCATGCCAACCACCATCTCACCAAAGCCCTCCGCAACCTTGAGAATCACGTTACCTGTGAAACCATCGCAAACGATAACGTCGACGTCCGCGTTGAATACATCACCGCCCTCTACGTTGCCTTTGAAGTTGATACCTGCT
>JACXWA010000052.1 GCA_014764485.1 Candidatus Sulfomarinibacter kjeldsenii | reverse complement strand
TCTGCTCGTCTGCGAGTCGTGAAGCTGAAACCACAGCTCAGAGTATGACCACTGGTTGGCCTGCTTCAGCACGAGGGCGCGAATAGCCTCTTCGCCGGTTATTCCGGGACGACCCGTCTCGGGATCTCCGCCAATCAGGTCTTGTGCTGCGAGCTCACCAATCGTAGGCTGTGAGGTGAGGAGATCGTCGATCACCTCGAGTTCTTTGGCATAGGGCAGGTCGAGCCAGGCCTCGGTCAGTGCCCGCTGGATTCTATGTTTCTTGCGCATTCTGCGGTCCTCACTTTCTCGTAACTTGTTACGATTCAGTGTTTTGACACCACAGATTCTACAACGGGGGCTCGAAAAAGTGAACCCCAGAATGCGCTTTTTCTTGTTTATTTTCAATTAGTTACGCGTTTCCGGACAGGAACTAGCCCGCAAATCTCACCGGGTTTCGTCGCGAGGGCGGCGAGGTGCCGCGCCCAGTGGGGTTTTAGACCCGAGGGGCGCGGAGCGCGTACTTGCGGTACGTCGAGCACCCCGAGGCGAGAAAACACCGCTGCGTGCGATGCATCGCCGGCCGCAGCCGGAATCTGGTGAGATATGCGGGTTAGAGCCCTCCGCACCGTCGCAAATAGCGCCATGAGGCCGCGGGCACTTTGCTTGTGAACATTATTACTAGATATCTTTTCCTCGGTTAATGGAAGTGATAGCATCCTGCGACGGTGGTTTCAGGGCGGGCTCCTCCGCCTCCCAGCCGCCTTTAACTCCAGATCGTGACCGCGGGCCACAGCGGCTCCGGCCACGCAAGAAGGGACGGACGCCTATGATCGTCGGAATCGTCAAAGAGAGTTTTCCGGGCGAAGCTCGTGTCGCCATGGTCCCCGCTCTCGTACCGCAGCTGGCAAAAGCCGGCATCGATGTGGTTATCGAGAGTGGTGCTGGAGACGCCGCGGGCTTCCTGGACGATGAATACAGCGCCAAAGGGGCAAAGGTGGTTTCGGGTCGTGGGGAGGTCTTTCAGAAGGCCGACCTGATCGCCCAGGTGCGGGCCCTCGGAGCCAATCCAGAGCAGGGCAGGGCAGACCTCGATCTCATTCGCGACGGTCAGGCGATCGTCGGTATGTGCGAGCCGCTGACCGAACATGACGCCAACAAGGCGATAGCGGACAAGGGCGCCACCCTCTTCTCGATGGAGATGATGCCCCGCATCACGCGCGCCCAGAGCATGGACGTCCTGTCGTCGATGGCCACTATCGCCGGATACAAGGCGGTCCTCCTCGCGGCCAACGAGCTGCCCAAGATGTTTCCAATGATGATGACCGCTGCCGGCACCATCGCGCCGGCCAAGGTCTTCGTGGTCGGCGCAGGCGTTGCGGGGCTCCAGGCCATCGCCTCAGCGAAAAAGCTGGGGGCGATCGTCCAAGCCTACGATGTTCGTCCGGCCGTCAAGGAACAGGTTGAGAGCCTCGGCGGCAAGTTCGTCGAGTTCGAACTCGAGACCGACACCGCCGAGGACGCGGGCGGCTACGCCAAGGAGCTTGGCGAAGACTTCTATAAAAAGCAGAGGGAGATGATGCTGTCGGTGGTCGCCGCAAGTGACGTGGTCATCACAACTGCAGCAATCCCCGGCAAGAAGGCCCCGATCCTGGTTACGACAGAGATGGTCAAGGGCATGCACACCGGCTCCGTGGTCGTCGACCTGGCGGCCGAGCGTGGCGGTAACTGCGAGCTGACCCGCGCGGGAGAAGACGTCGTCGAAGGTGGCGTCAAGATCATTGGTCCTGTCAATATTCCGACCACCATTCCCTTCCACGCCAGCCAGATGTACGCCAAGAATGTAGCCACCTTCCTCCTCCACCTGGTGGACGAGGGCAACCTCAAGATCGATACAGAGGACGAAATCACCGAGGGCACCCTGATCACCCAGGGCGGGAAGGTGGTGAATCCGCGGATCCTCGAGGCCATGGGCGCCTCGAGCGAAGGGAGCGAGTGACATGAGTAGCCTGATCATGCTGATCACAGTCTTCGTGCTGGCAATCTTCGTCGGCATCGAGATCATCACCAAGGTGCCGCCAACCTTGCACACCCCGTTGATGTCAGGTTCCAACGCCATTTCGGGGATTACCATCGTCGGTGCCCTGATTCTGGCCGGTGCGCTGGAGGGCCAAGACCTATTCAGTCCGCTCGCGAAAACCATGGCATTCGTCGCGGTGATCTTTGCATCCATCAACGTGGTCGGAGGGTTTCTTGTCACCGGCCGCATGTTGAAGATGTTCCAACGGAAGTAGGCGGTTATTGACATGGGTATGCAAGACCTCACCAACATCATCTACCTGATTGCAGCGATTCTCTTCATCCTCGACCTCAAGATGCTCGCCCATCCGCGGACCGCGGTTCGCGGTAATCAACTCGGGGCTCTCGGCATGTTGCTCGCTATCGTCGCGACCCTGATGAGCGGCACATGGGACTGGACCTACATCATCCTCGGGATCGGAATCGGCTCTCTCATCGGAGCGGTGGCCGCTCTCAGAGTGAAAATGACCTCGATGCCGGAGTTGGTCGGGCTGTTCAACGGCTTCGGCGGCGCCGCATCGGTGCTGGTCGCCGGTTCGGCACTGGTTGCAACCTTTAACGCCGTCAACGCGGGCGCTGCCGGCGGCAGCATGCAGACGAAGGTCGCCACCGTGCTCTCCGGAATCATCGGTTCGGTCACCTTCTTCGGATCGTACGTTGCGTTCGGAAAGTTGGCCGAATTCCTGTGCGTCAAGTGGAAACTCCACACCTGGCAAAAGATCGTCAAGTACGGGTTCTCGCTGGCGGTCGCTGGCAGTGGCATCTGGTACGGCCTGACGATGGGAACCAACCCACTGTCCATCACCTTCATGGTATCGGCAGTGCTCATTGGCGGCCTTCTGCTGCCCAAGAAGGACCGCTTCCCGGGGATGGATCTGCTCAAGGGATTGTCCGCGATCGCCTCGGTCGCTCTGGGTGTGATGCTGGTTCTCGACCCGTCGAACACTCCCCTCTTCTGGGTCCTCGTCGCGGTCGCCGGCGTTCTCGGCGTCATCCTGACGTTATCGATCGGCGGCGCGGACATGCCGGTGGTCATCGCCCTCCTCAACTCTTACTCGGGACTTGCCGCCGCCGCAACAGGTTTCGTGATCGACAACACAGTGCTGATCATCGCTGGTTCGCTGGTGGGCGCATCTGGCCTCATCCTGACCAAGATCATGTGCAAGGCGATGAACCGGTCGCTGGCAAACGTGCTCTTCGGGACCATGGGCCCGACCGCCGACACACCCGACGCCGACGAGGTCTACAAGACCGTCAAATCGGCCTCGGCCGACGAGGTCGCGATGACTCTCGAGGTCGCACAGAGGGTGTCGATCGTCCCCGGCTACGGCATGGCGGTCTCGCAGGCCCAGCACGCGGTCCGCGACGTTGCCAACTTCCTCGAGGACAAGGGCATCGAGGTGGAGTTCGCGATCCACCCGGTTGCGGGACGCATGCCGGGCCATATGAATGTTCTACTGGCCGAGGCCGACGTTCCCTACGACAAGCTCAAGGAGATGGACGAGGTCAACCCAACCATGGAGCAGGTGGACGTCGCAATCGTGCTCGGCGCCAACGACGTGGTCAACCCGGTCGCGCGCACCGATCCCTCGAGCCCAATCGCCGGCATGCCGATCATCGACGTCGACAAGGCGCGGACGGTGGTGGTGATCAAACGCAGCCTGAGTCCCGGGTTTGCGGGCATCCCCAATCCCCTCTTTGCCGCCGACAACACCCTGATGTTCTTCTCCGACGGGAAGAAGGCAATGCTCGACTTGCTGGCAGCGCTCAAAGAAACGTAACTCAACCGTCAATTCGACTCGCGAAACCGCCCACCGAAAGGTGGGCGGTTTTTTCTGGGCTAAACTCTGCAGCGTGAGAAGGCTGCACATATCTGCGCTCGGATTCTGCTGGCTACTTTCGGCCGCACTCTGCCACGGCACTGAGCGCATCGAAATCGTGCTCGACGCCTCGATGGGGATGTGGGATACGCTCCCGGACGGCACTCCACGAATCGTGGCCATTCGAACGGCCATCGACTCCTTTATCGTTTCTCCAGCCGCCAGCGGACAGAAATTCGATTTCGGGCTGAGAACGA
The DNA here is from genome assembly GCA_014764485.1 of Candidatus Sulfomarinibacter kjeldsenii. Lineage (GTDB taxonomy): Bacteria > Acidobacteriota > Thermoanaerobaculia > Thermoanaerobaculales > Sulfomarinibacteraceae > Sulfomarinibacter > Sulfomarinibacter kjeldsenii. The sequence continues at coordinate 908 of JACXWA010000052.1, read as the reverse complement.
TTGGCGGCCGTTCCGACGTCACGAGGGACTCCGGCTGTGCCGACTCGACGTCCCTCATTGCCAATGGCCCGATCGACCCGTCGCAATGGTCCTCAGCCCTGGTGAGCCTAAGATTCCAAGGGGGTAGGGCTCTCGTGCACGCTATCGAAGAGGCCGCCAGAGACCTCTCGAGTGGGGATGGCCAAAAACGGATGGTCATCGTGACCTCGGGTGCCGATCAATGCCATCGCGACATCTCAGCTCTTCTGGAAAGTCTGTCAGAAGAAGAGAGGCCGATCGAGATACGGATCATTGGTCTTGGGTTGGATCAGAAATTGGCTAACTCGCTTCTCCTTCTGGCACCGACCCGAAACATCAACGATCCGAGCAAGCTCCTTGACACCTTGCGGTGGGCAGCAGCGCCACAGACATCGGCTTCGAGTCGAGATGAGTGGCTCGAGCTCATGATCACGCGCAGCGAAGAACCGGTGAATGGTGCAACCCTTTTCATGGTCGACAGCTACTTTGGCGAGGAGACCTCGAGCGAAATTTCCGAAGGTACAGTGAGAATGCGACTCCCACCCGGGCGCTACCGAGGCAGAATCGAAGGACTTGAATCCGGAACGGTCGTGCTCGACGGCATCGTTCACCTCGGAACTCAGGAGACGCTCGAGGTTCAACTCTCTCCCCTACCGCAGGTCACTCTCGAAGTGTATCCGGAACGACCGCTGGCGGGTGCCGAGGGGTACATTCAATATTGGGGGGGCCCCCCGGGCACCAACATTGTGGCGTTGACCTCCGCCGGAACCGCTGTCGGCCAGTATCTGATGCAAATTCCCATAGCTGGACCATCTGGCGAGGTCACCCTTCCGCTCCCCGACTCTCCAAACAACCTCGAGGTGCACTTCAGCCGTGACATCGGATCAGGT
>JACXWA010000059.1 GCA_014764485.1 Candidatus Sulfomarinibacter kjeldsenii | reverse complement strand
ACTCTCAGAATCGTGGTTTTCATATTGTTGCACTCCTGTCTGCGTTGTTTAGCTCAACACATGCGATTCGACGTCCATTTCAGGTTTGTGATTATAAACGGAGGTTTTGTGGATGCCGGGCAAACGCCCTTGCTATGTGGTGCCATCCCGCACACCCGCATTCCCGGGCACAGGGTGCAAGACACACCCACCGGACGAGATCCCAGATTCCGTTGTTTCATCTGGCGTTTGGGTGGCCAGGCGGCCGCTACCAACCCCTCACAGGATGCCACTCGTCAACCACCTCGGTGTCGCGGACGACGTTGTAGCGGTCGAAGCAGGCGGCCGAGAGGCAGGAGTGATTGGGCAGGAAGCGGAGGCGGGTGCCGGGATGGAGGGCCTCGACACCGGGGCCTGTCAGGGTCCCGTGCTCCTGGGTCAGACCGGCGAGGCGGAGGCCCGGCAGCCGGTGCTGGTCCTCGAGGGTCACCGGCAGCCCGAAGCCGCACTCCGGGTCGACGTGGGTCGGGCCAGGATCCTTGCTGAGGGCGAGGGCGCCGGCGTCGATGATGGCGCGGCCCTGTTCGGTGTCAACACTGATGACTGTCGCCAGAACCGAGAACGCGACGTCGTCGAGATCGCAGCTGCCGATGGCGGTCTGGAAGAAGTCGTAAAAGAGGTAGTTGCCGGGACGGGCCTCGGTGACGCCGGTGAGGTCGTCAATGGCGCGCAGGGTCGGGGTCGAGCCGACGCTGACGTCCGGAATCTCCACGCCGAGGTCACGAACCTCGGCGGCGAAGGCGGTTATCAGATTGCGCTCTTCGCAGGCTACCTCGTAGACCTCCGATCGGGAGCGGGCGCTATAGGCGTGGCCGGCGTGCGTCAACAACCCACGAAAATCGATGCTCTCCGAGTCGGCTAATCGGCGAACCAGGACCTGCGCGAGATCGCTCGCCGGGTCAACGCCTGAACGGCCGCCGCCGCAGTCGATCTCGAGATACACGGGCAACGTGATGCTTCGGGATGAGGCCAGTACTTCGATGGCGCGCACAGTGTCGGGGTGGTCGACGAGAAGATTGAGGGTGCCGATCTCGGCATGGAGATCGGCGGCATCGGCGATCTTCTGCGGTGCGATGGGTACCGCGTACGTGATGTCGCTGAAACCTCCGGCCGCAAAGGCCTGAGCCTCGGCGAGGGTGGAGACGGTAAGGCCGCCGAAGTGGAGGTCGGTCTGGATGCGGGCCGCTTCGATGCACTTGTGGGTCTTGACGTGGGGGCGCAAGCGCACGCCCAGTCGCATCGCTTTCTCCGCCATCCGCTTGGCATTCGATTCGAGGCGATCGAGATCGACCAACGCGCATGGTGTCGACAATTCGTCAAACAGCACGCCGAAAGGGTAGCACCGGTTGAACCACAGAGACACAGAGACACAGAGAAGATCACAGAGATATTTTTGACATGGCGCTCCCGTCCCAGCAGACGATGACGGAAACTGGATCGCTTACCTGCCGGTCAGCCGAGGTTTCGAAAACCTCTGTGCGGCTCTGTGCCTCTCTGTGACTCTGTGGTTATTCCTACTCTTCAACGTACCGGGTGCGCAGTTCTCGGCGCATGAGTTTGTTCGACGCGGTGCGGGGGAGGGAATCGACGATCACCAGGTCGTGGATTTTGAAGAGGGGGTTGAGCTTTTTGGCGAGGGTCTTGCCGAGGGCGCGCTGCAGCTCGTCCCGATCAGCGTCTTCCGAGAGAACGGCGAAGACGACAAGCTTCTCCACCCCTTCCCCTCCGGGTTGCACCGCCACCGCCGCCGCTTCGTAAACCGCTGGATGGTGTTCGAGGACTCGCTCGAGTTCAAGTGACGAAATCTTGATGCCGCCCAGATTCATGGTGTCGTCGGCGCGCCCCTGGGCTGCGAAATAGCCGCCGGGGAGCCTTGCGACCTGATCGCCGTGGCGTCGCAGGATCTCCCCGCTGGCGCCTTGTGGGCAGCCCTCGTAATAGACCGCTTCGTGATCGCGGTTGAGGAGGGTTTGCGAGAACCCGATTGACGGAGGCACGAGAAAGACCTCGCCTTCCTGGCCATCAACAACCGGGTGGTCGTCATCGTCGAGAATTACGAGATCCATCCCGAGGGCCGAAGTGGAAAACGTCGCTGGTGAGGCAGGCTGGATCACGGTACCCGTCAGGTAGCCGCCGCCGATCTCGGTGCCGCCGCAATACTCGATGACCGGCGCCCGGTAGCCGGTGAGACTCATCAGCCACAGATAATCGTGGCGATTGGAGGGCTCGCCGGTGGAACTGAAGGTGTTGATTCTCGACCAGTCGACGCCATCGCAGGCGCCCGAATCGCGCCACACCCGCACCAGCGATGGCACGACGCCGAGCATGCCGACACCGGCATTGTTGACGAACTCGGCGAATCCACGGCCTGACGGTAGACCTTCGTAGAGCGCGATACATCCGCGGTTGATCAGCGTTGCGTAGATCAACCACGGTCCCATCATCCAGCCGATATTGGTCGGCCACGCCACCACGTCACCGCGCTGGATATCGTGGTGAAAGTGGCCGTCCATCGCGCACTTGATTGGCGTCAGGTGGGTCCATGGGATGGCTTTGGGGTCGCCGGTGGTGCCGGAGGAAAAGAGAATGTTGGTGACGGCGTCGGGCGCGCCGGTGAGGGCTTCGAAATCGGTTTGGTCGCTGAGGAAATCCCACCACATCAGGTCGCCGTCGCGAAGAGACTCTTCTGAGAACCCCTCGGTCGCGATCACAATCGCGCGGGTGGCGTCGGCTTCACAGACGGTTTGGTAGAGCTCGATCGACCGTCCGCCGCGCTCAAAGCTCGAGACGGTGATGATAGCGGTGGCCTCGGAGATTTCGAGGCGGCGGGCGACCTCCGGCGCTGCGAAGCTGTCGGCGATCGAGACCACGGTGCAGCCGGCGCGGATGATGCCCAAATAGGCCGCGACGCACTCGAGGTTCATGGGCATGTAGAGGGCGATGGCATTGCCGGGCGCAAAGCCGGCTGCGGCGAGACCGTTGGCGACCAGGTTGACCAGCATTTCGAGCTCTTCGTAGGTGACCGCCTCCATCTCGTCGGAGCCCTCGCGACCGACCACAACCGCGATGTCATAGCCATCACCTTGGAAGCAGCTCGTGACGATGTTGAGCTCGGCCCCCGGGAACCACCTCGGCTGGGTTGGGCCGGCCTCGAGGTCGAGGACCTGTTCCGATTGCTGTGAAAACACGACGCCGAGGCGTTCGACGACACGACCCCAGAAGTCGGCGCGATTTTCACAGGTCCAACGGTGAAAATCGCGATAGTCGTCGATCCCAAGCTCGCGCATCACCGCGGTGATGTTGGCGTGTTCCAGCCGGTCGGCCGCGGGCACCCAGGCCGGAGGCGGGAGTAGCGCCGGATCGCGATCGGCAAAGATCTCGTTGTAGCGCGCCCACTGTTCCTCGTACGTGGTGTCCGGGTTCTGTCGTACGGTGTCGATGTAACGCAGCCAAAGCTCGGCCTGTAGGTCGGATTGACGCTTCGTCAAGATCTTTCTACCCGCACGACTTCCTCGTCCTTCAGAAGATCGAGCAGCCGATCAGTGGCCGCCGCCACGCACTCGGCATCGACGGCCTGGATACTGATCCAAAGGCGGTGGTCGGTTTTCTCGCCGAAGCGGGGGTAGGAGCCGATCTTGACGTCCGAACACTCCTCGGCCACCTGGCTCAACAGGGGAGCAACCCGACTCTCGTCCGCGTTCAGATAGACCCCGTGAACGATCTTGGGTGTGCCGCTGATTTCTCCACGGAGACTCGGCAGTTTGGCCGCGAAGAGGCGCGGCACTCCCGGGAAGAGATAGACGTTTTTGAAGACCACTAGCGGCAGCAGCCCGTCGTCGCCGTAGAACAGCCGAGAGCCCTCGGGCACCTCCGCCATTCTCAGCGCGGACTCTGTAAACCGATCGCCCCAGTAGGCGCGGATCATCTCTTCGATATCGGGGTGGCGGACGACCGCGACCCCAAAGGCGTCGGCGACGCCGCGCACGGTGCAGTCATCGTGGGTCGGACCGACGCCGCCGGAAGTGATGACCACATCGCACATTTCGGAGCAGGCTGCGACCTCGGCAGCGATGCCTTTGAGCTCATCGCCGATGACGACGACCCGTTCGAGGTCGACTCCGAGGTCGGCGAAGAAATCGATCAGCAGTGGGGTGTTGGCGTCGCGCACCTTGGCGCTCAGGATCTCGTCGCCGATAATGATGGCCGCGGCAGTGGTCATCCAGTGAGTATAGCGTCGACCGAATTCGGAATTCGGAATTAGGAATGAGGAATTTCCACCCTCCCCCCCGATACTGCCCACAGATTAACACGGAAGAAATCATCTGTGTGATCTGTGGGTGACGTGATCGTGGTCAGAAGAGTTCGCCTCCGAAGAAACGGCTGTGGAAGATGGTCAACACTGCGAACACGGCGACTGCGATCAGGGTGAGCGGGAACGAGAGCTCGTCGAAGACGAGGCGGTTTCGACGCCCGAGTATCGCGGAGAAGGGCATCACCGAGGTCTGTTTGCAGAACTCGATGAAATCCTCGCCTCTGGTTTTTTTGAGACGCGCATCCATGTGGTATGGGCCGAGGATCCCTACAACGACGAAGGAACCGAAGAACGCAACGTCACCAACTGCCCCGTTGGCCAGAAGATGGGCCAGAGCCCACAAGCTGATCCCCATGTTCATCGGATGGCGAGTGATCCGCAGGACTCCTCGCGCCTCGTTTTTGGCCGGCATCATGCTGGCAGGACTCGGTGTCGCCAGCAGCTGGAAGAAGAGGAAGAATCCGAAGAGCACCAGCAGGCCGGCGATGATGCGCTCCGGCCAGAACGGCATTTCCCAAAGCACGGGCCCCAGGTGCCGGTTCTGCCACCACAGGACCGCGGCGGGACCGAGGGTCAGGAATGAGATCAGAGAGTACAGGCCCCGGAACGGCCATTGCCCGATCTTCTTGACGAGTCCCTCTCGGATCGAGCCGTGCGAAAGCACGAGGTGGGTCACCACAAAGAGGGTCGAGAACAACACAATCAATGTAAGAGTCATGGGGGGAGTATAGCTTCGGAGAATTAGGAATTAGGGGATGGGCAATCTGCGTCAGTCAGCGGGCAGGTTCTCGGGTTCCTCCGGCAGGAACAACATCTCGATCGTGGCGTCGGGTGGTGGGAGGGCCGGCGGGCCAGGTTCGCGGAGCCAATCGCCGGACCGCGACAGATAGTTGTCGAGGAGCAAACTGTAACCCCCCGTAATCAGCCGATTGCTCTCACCGATGCGGGAAGCCGACCACACAGGCCCCCGGGTCACCGACCACACCACCTGACAGTACTCCCTGAGATCCAGGTCTTCGATCACCAGGCTCTCTGATTGGAGGCTATCTTCATAACCGAGGGGGATTCGTCGTTCAAAGTGACCGATCCTCGATTCCGACCTTGCAGGAAGCCGGCTCAGAAGCGGGTCCCCGATGGCGTTGATGTCGAGAACGTGGACGTTCGGTCCGCCGTAGTAGCCAACGACGCCGACTGCGATTGCTCGCATCACCGCGGGTCCGGTCTTCCCCAGCTCCTGTGCGGCGCGGACCCATGAGACCCGCTGGATTGGAGAGCCGTCGTGAACAGCCGCGAGGGAGAGGGCTGGAGCGTAGACTCGGCGCTCGTCGGCAATCCCGTTCCGGCTGATATTGGCCGCGACGAATCCATTGAACCCGAAGAAATGGATCACAACCAGGATGATGGCTGCGGCGGACGCCCCAGGAAAGGAATCTGCCAAGGGTCTCGTACCCTCTCCGTTCGTGCGAATGGCCTCCGCGACTGCCAGAAATACGGGAACGGCGAAGAACCGGCCGCTCATGAAGTCGCCACCGATCGCGACGATGAAGAGGAGGTAGAGCAGGATTCCTGCGCAAACTGCACGGGCCTGAAGGTCATCGCGGCGGAACATGAGCAAGAGGACACAGGTCACGAGTCCGACGACCCCGGCGGGATCACGGAGCACGAAGTCGGCGATGTAGCGAAGTCCCTGGAGGGCACCTTCGAGAAACGGCAGACCGGTGTAGAGCTTGGCGAGGGCGGTGTTGGGAAACAGAATCCCGTAGTAAATAAATGAGAAGATCTCCCATATCGCAAATACGGCCGTTCCTGCAGCGATCGACACGGCCGCTCTACGAAATCCCTTGCGGGTCACCCAGGCGATGCAGAACGGCGCAACGATGAGGATGAGATCCGGACGCGTCAGTACGATTGCGGCGCTGAGGAGCGGGACCCAGCGGTCGTTCCGGTGCCAGGAGGAATTGAGGCCGCCACCGGCCAGGATCAGAAGGACAAGGAGCAGGTAGGCGAGCGGGCCCTCGAGGCCCGAGGTTCCGAACTGGACCACTGCCTTGGAGGCGGGAATCAAGAGCGCGAGAAGAACGAGGTCCCAGTTCTCCCGCCCGGGTCTCGGCACGATCAAGAGGAACGCTGCGACCGACATGAGGACGGAGAACCAAATTGCCGCGAGCGGGAGATTCCCGAACAACCAGCCAAGGGCTACGAGGAGGAAGCACCACAGCGGGTGAGTGAAGACCTGCACTCGATCGATCACGTTCCATCGCAGCCCGAAATCGTTATGGAAATTGTCGACTACGCGGAAGGTGATGAATGCGTCGTCACAGAGCCAGGCGTCGCGGATCACGAGCCACGCGAAGATCGCGATGACTGTGGTGAAGACGGCCCAGGCGCGGCGCCGCTCGCGAGAAGAGGATTCGTCGTTCACGGGTTCCAATAGTAGCCGATGTCGGGCAGGTTCCTAGGCCCTATCGATCGGAAATGTGAGGACGTCGGCAATATTTCGGGTGCCAGAGACGAGCATGAGCAGCCGGTCAATGCCGAGGGCGACCCCCGCGCAGCCGGGTAGACCGTGTTCGAGGGCGGCTAGCAGCCGCTCATCGATTGGGACTTCGGGCAGCCCGCGGCTCGTCCTCGCCTCGAGGTCGGTCTCGAATCGCAGACGTTGCTCCGAGGGGTCGACAAGCTCGTGGTAGCCGTTGGCGAGCTCGACGCCCTCGGCGAAAACCTCGAAGCGTTCGGCCAGCGGCGGATCGCCGTCACGGACCCTGGCCAACGAGGCCTGCGAGGCCGGGTAGTCGTGGATGAAGGTCGGTTGGCTATGACCGAGCTTGGGTTCGATGACGTGGGTCAGTATCAGGTCGAGCAGATCGTCCCGCGACAGACCCTCGATATCGCTCACGCCGAGGTCTTCGATTCGAAGTCGAAGCGCTGCATCGGTTTCGTCGAAAACTCCAACCCCGGCGTAGCGCTTGAAGGCTGCTGCGTACGACAACCGCTCACCCGAACCGCAACCAAGTACCGCGGCCAGCAGCTCATCGACCTCGTCCATCAGTCGGTAGTGGTCCCAACAGGGTCGGTACCATTCGAGGATCGTGAACTCGGGGTTATGGCGCCGGCCGGCTTCGCCGTCCCGGACCGCGCGGCAGATCTGGTAGATGGGGCCGCTGCCGGCCGCCAGCAGACGTTTCATCGCGAATTCTGGCGAGGTCTGGAGATAGAGCTGGCGCCCCTCATCCGCACCCGGACCGCGGAAGTGACAGCTCAACGCATGGAGGTGGAGATCCGTGACCGGGGCTGAGGCGAGCAACGGGGTTTCAACTTCCAACACCTTGCGTTCGGCGAAAAAGGCGCGGATTCTGGTCAGGATCTCGGCCCGGAGTCGGAGTACGTCCATTGAGGCTGTCGGGCGCCAATCGTCTCTGCCCGAGATCACGACCGTGCCTCGTTCGGTGGAGTTTTGAGTTCTGAGTTTTGAGTGTAGAGTTCCCACCCTGCCTCCGATGCTTCAGGGAGAGCGGGCAGAAATTCCGAATTCCGAATTCCGAATTCCGAATTCAACCCCGGCACAGACTCACGCCCTCGATACGTAATCCCCGGTGCGGGTATCGATCTTGATCTTTTCGCCCTGCTGGACGAAGAGCGGAACCCGGACGACCGCGCCGGTTTCGGTGGTGGCCGGTTTGTTGCCACCCGAGGACGTGTCGCCCTTGACGCCGGGGTCGGTTTCGGTGATTTCAAGGAAGACGAAATTTGGTGGCGTGACAACGATCGGGTTGCCCTCCAAAAGGGTCACCGTGCAGACGTCCTCCTCCTTGAGCCATTGCTGTGAGTCGCCGACCGCATTCTTGTCTGCTTCGACCTGCTCATAGGTGTCCTGGTCCATAAAGGTCCAGGTGCCGCCGTCCGTGTAGAGGTACTGCATCTCTTTATCCATCACGTCGGCACCCTCGAAGCCATCGGAGGCCTTGATGGTCTTTTCATTGACCCGTTCGGTCTTGTAGCTTTTGTACTTGACCTTTGTAAAGGCCTGGCCTTTGCCGGGTTTGACGAAGTCCGTGCCGACGATCACGCACGGGTCGCCGCCGACCATGATTTTGAGCCCGACCTTGACCTGGTTGAGGTTGTAGAAAGCCATCTTCTATTCTCCTTGCTTGCGCTGATCATACCGAAGCTGCGAGACTGCGCCGGATGGCAAAGAGAAGCAATGCCCCCTGGCCCGCCGGTTTGTGGCGGAAGGACCTCGGCGATGCCGTCACGGATGTTGACGAGCTGCTGCGATTGCTCGACCTCGACGACGGTTCTTTGGCCGCAACGCCCTCCGCCCTGCGCGGATTCCCGCTCAGGGTACCACGGGCGTTTGTCGACCGAATGGGTTGCGGCGATCCAGCCGATCCGCTGCTCCGGCAGGTGCTGCCGGTGGCGAAGGAAGATGAGTCGGTGTCGGGCTTCACTGAAGATCCGGTAGGGGAGCTTTTGTCGTCACCGGTTGACTTCGTCCTGCACAAATATCAGGGGCGCGCCCTGATGATTGTGACCGGCGCCTGCGCCGTTCACTGCCGATACTGCTTCCGGCGACATTTCCCATACGCGGAGGCTGGGACCGCGACGCCGGACTGGGACGGTGCCGTCGATCGGATCGCCTCCGATCCGACCATCTCCGAGGTCATTCTTTCGGGTGGCGATCCACTGGCGATGACCGATTCTCAGCTCGAGGTGCTCGGGCGAAAGCTGGCGGCGCTGCCCTACCTCGAGCGGCTGCGAATCCACACTCGCCTGCCGATCGTGCTCCCACGACGAGTCGATGGGGCGTTGACGTCGTGGATCGGCGGGCTCGGGTTGCCGACGATAGTAGTCGTGCACGCCAACCACGCCAACGAGATCGACGACGACGTCCGGCGCGCTTTGGCCGCGCTCGCCGCGACCGGTGTGACCCTCCTCAACCAGGCAGTGCTGCTCGCGGGAGTCAACGATTCTGTGGATGCCCTCTCCGATCTCAGCGAGAGTCTGTTTGCCTCTGGAGTGCTGCCCTACTACCTCCACATGCTCGACCCGGTTTCGGGAGCGGCTCATTTTGCTGTCTCAGATGACGAGGCGAAACGACTCCACGCTGAGGTTTCGGCCCTGCTTCCGGGTTACCTGGTGCCGCGACTGGTGCGGGAACTCCCGGGCGCGCCGGCAAAGGTAGGCGTCGACCTCTGGCGATGAAGCAGGGCTAAACGGCTATACGGAACAACGGCTATACGGCGCAAACCCTCGATGCCCTCACAGCCGAAAAGCCGCATAGCCGTAAGGCCGTGAGGCCTTAGCACCATGATTTCGAATTGACGACAGGATGGCGTGGAGCCTTGTTGTCACGTTAAGTGAGTAACGATCGACCCCATGTCCACGACCATTTTGTGGCACTTTTCGAAGGTGTCGTGACCGTGCTTCTCATGCTGCTTGTCGAACTCCTGGGCGATGGCCTCAAACTCCTGCTCGTTCAGGGTCTTTTTAGTCATCGGGTAGAAGACGTGATCTTCGACGTGGATGTGGTGGCGCAAGAGTGAGACGTAGGCCGCCATGTTTTCGAGCAGCTCACCGGTTTTTATCGGATCTCTCTCCGCATAGCCCGGTATCGCCGTTTCGATTCCCGTGACCAGCGAACGGCCTCTTTCGTGCTCGTAGCGCAAAGCTTCGAGTTGGGCGTCAATCTCTCCCTGTTTCTTCTGAGCGAGCTGGACGAAGAGCACGTGTTCCTCTTTGAAATGGTGGTAGTGGTCGGCAAATGTACGGGCGAACTCGACGCCTTTCTCGAAGAAGGCCTCAGACGGGTGTTGACCGTCCTCGATTTTTTCCGCCGCAAGTGACAGAACGTCGAGGAACTGACGAATCAGGCCATGCTCGTTTGACAGGGTTTCGATGGGGTCCATTTTTCCCTCCTCGGGTATCTACGGTTTGAGATCGTGGATCGAAGCAGATGGCCGGCGAGCGGGTTTCCCCCGTTCGCCAACCGGGAGAATTCGTTGCTCGAGGGCGTGGGCGACGTGCGACAGGTAGCACACCTGGGTCGAGTTCAAGGCGGACGTGACCTGCTCGGCAAACCACGCGAGGTGGCCGCGTCGAAGCCATTCGGCAATCCCTTCGAGGTAGATGGCTTCGCCGATCTGGTTGTCCCGGACCGCGTTCGCCCGCAGCGAAAGGATGTGGGCCATCAGACCGACCAACGCCAGAATGTGATCCGCCGCCTCGGAACCATTCCAGGAAAAGCCGAACCGCTCACTCATCCCTTCGAGGTCCGCGAGAACAGCGCCACGGTCTCGCTCGAATCGATACTCTGATTCCCTCGACGTCAGAAGACCGTCGGTCCCGAAGAGAACCTGGTGAAAGTAATCGTTGGCCTCGGCCTGGGCCATCTGAACCGCACTCGTGAGCTCCGGATCCACCGTGTCCTTCGACTCGGTCAGGAGCCGTTGCCGCCAATTGCCGTCGGGTCGTTCCAGCAACATCCGCATCAGCGACCAGTCGCCAGCCTGTTCTGCGAGTTCGTCGGCTGACCGTATCACTCTTCCGCCAGCATGGCGTCCAGGTCGATCACCAGCTTGTGAAACCGCTCGAAGGTGTCCGCTCCGTGGACTTCCTGGACCTTTTCGAACTTCTCGCCCAACCCCTCCAGCTCGTCCGCGGTCATCGCTTCCTGCGACATCGGAAAGAAGATGTGGTCCTCGGTGTGGATGTGGTGTTTGAGCAGCGATGCGAAGGCGGCGGCGTTTTCTCGCACAACCGCGGTATCGTTCGGATCTCCATCCGCGTAGCCGTCGAGAGCTCCGGCGATCGCCGCAATGAAGCCACGGCCCTGGTCGTGCTGGTATTTCAGGGCCTCGATCTGTCCGTCGATGGCCCCGTTCTTTTTCTGCGCCAGCTGAACGAACATCACGAGCTCTTCCTTCTTATGGTGGAATCCGTCGGAGAAACCCCTGACGAATTCGATGCCGTCGTCGAAGAAGGCGCGTGGCGGCGGTTGGTCCACCTCGAGTCGAGTGACCGCCACCGAAAGGAGGTCGACGAATCGTCGGATGAGACCATGCTCGTTTCTCAGAATCTCTATCGGGTCCATTTTTGGTTGCCTCAATGTGCTCTGTTTATATAGGCAGAGCCTACGATCAACCTTGACCTTGGTCAAACCTGGCGACGACTACGTCGAACGGAGAATCGGCCGGGTGAGACACGTGGCGCCGCCTTCGGCCTTGAGCGAGAGCTCTTCGCCGCGGTAGGTGAGGACCTCGCAGCCCGCGGTCTCGAGCCGTTCCCTGGTGACCGGGTTGCCCTCGATCATCAGGCAGCGCCGTGGTGCCAGCGCCAGGACATTCGGACCCATCGTCGGATACTCCTCATCGGGGACCTCGACCAGTTCGATCCCACGATCAGAGAGCATTTCGACAAACGGGACCGGTAGCAACGGGATGTGGACCACCGCCAGGTCGTGGTCGAGCATCGAGATGATTGACATCAGGTGCAGACATGAAACTGGGCCGTCGCCGTGCGGAAGCTGGACCTCGACCGTCTCGACACCGAGAGGTCGGAGAGCGGCGGTGAGCTGGCGCAGGCCCTCGGCGTTGGTTCGGTAACCGCGACCGACGGCGAGCGTGTCATGGTCGAGCCACAGCAGATCGCCGCCCTCGGCGGTCGCCTCGCCCTCGAGGGTGGCGAGGGTCGGCACGCTGAGATCCTCCAGGGTCTTACCAATGGCGGCCTCTTCGCCGCGTCGCTGCTCTTTGCCCATGCGCAGGATGATGGACCCCTCATCGGTGACGATCACCGGATCGTGCGTGAAGATCGCGTCGGCGTGCTCGGGAAGCTCCACTTCGTGGTAGAGCACCTCACAGCCGGCCTCGCGCAGGATGGCGACAAGGGCGTCGTGTTCCGCCTGCGCTCCTTCGAGCTCAGGCTGCGAGATGTAATGCCAGTGCTTCGGGTCGGCACTTCCGAAGGCCTCGTCGGGTCGGCGGACGAGGACCTTTTTCAGGGGCTCGACCATGCTCTGGGAACCGAATGATTTCATTGTTGCTCTCCCTCTTCTTCGAGACGGACCGGGCCCGCCTGTAAGGACGTAAAACGCCGTAGGTGGACCTTGCCTGGGGCGAGGCCGCGCGGTTTTGTGACATCACCGGCGCGGGCCATGTGGACTGCCACCTTACCGCCGCGTCGAGCTTTGGAGTAGCCGGCGGCAAGGCCGGCCGCAAAGCGCTTGGTCTCCCGCGGCAGTGCGTCGAGGTTATCCGGGTTACGGACCACGACGTGCGAGCCCGATTCGCCCGCGACGTGGAACCAGAAATCCCTGGGTGCCGCGAGCTTGATCGAGAGGACGTCGTTGTCGCGCGCGGTGCGTCCGACCAGGACGATCATCCCGTCAGGGCTCTCGGTAACCCTTGCAATTGACTTGCCCTGCCAGATTCCCGCGTCGGGATCGGATGGCAGCGGAGGGCCGGACACTCGCGGCAAAGCTACCCCTCCGCGTCTCGGGAGGTGCTGTGCTTGGCCACGAATTCCCGTACCTGCTCGAGCAGCTGTTCGCGGTTCAGACCACCCTTCTTGACGATCCGGACCATACCGCCGTTGAGCAGCAGGCGTTCGTCATCGGTCAGGTCCTTGGCGGTCACGACGATCACCGGGACCGAACGGAAATCCTTCTGGCGTCGAAACTCGAACAGGAATTCGAAACCGTTCATGACCGGCATCATGAGATCGAGGAGGACGATGTCGGGCGCCCGCAGCGAGACGCACTCCAGTGCCTTGGCACCGTCCCTGGCCTCGTCCACCGTCCACCCGGCCTCCGACAGTGCGGTGCCAAAAAGATCGCGGATGCCTTCGTCATCGTCCACCACCAGCGCGTGGGTTCCGCTTTCGGCACGCGTGTAGCGGCTGACAAGCTGCAAGAGCTGCCCGCGGTTGACCGGTTTGGTCAGGTGCTCGACGGCACCGAGTGAGTAGCCGAGGTCTTGCTGGCTTTCGATCGTCACCATCATGACCGGTATCCGGTGCAGATCGGGGTCCGCCTTGAGTTCCTTGAGCACTGCCCAGCCGTCGAGGCCCGGCATCATCACGTCGAGGGTAATGAGAATTGGGTGGAGCCTGCGTGCGAACTCGAGGCCCTCTTCGCCATCCGCGGCGGTCACTACCCAGTGGCCATCCGCCTCCAGCGTGCGTTGCAGCAGTTCCCTCGAGTCCTGGTCGTCGTCGATGACGAGGATCGGAGGGCGATCACCCTCAACCGATCTTCCGTCTCCTGCATCGATCTGGGCCGATGCCTTCGCGGCCTCCAGCGCGTCCACCTGTGCCGGCAGCTCGATGGTGAAGGTCGAGCCGATGCCGTGCTCACTGCTGACGCTGATGTCGCCGCCCATCATCTGGCAGAAACGGCGGCTAATGGGCAGACCCAGCCCTGTGCCGCCGTAGTCGCGAGAGGTCGAGTCGTCGGCCTGGGAAAACTCCTCGAAGACGTGGTCCAGCATCTCCTCCCGGATGCCGATACCGGTGTCGCTGACGCTCAACTCTATCCAGTCGCCGGATTCGCGAGGATCTCGCTTGACCGCCAACGTCACGGTGCCACCCTCAGTGAACTTGGCGGCGTTGGACAACAGGTTGAAGAGGCTCTGCCGCAGCTTGGTGAGGTCGGCGCGGATGCTACCGATATCGTCACCGAAGTCGGTCACCAGGCGGTTGTCGTTCTTGGCGATGAGGGGCGTGACTGTGTCCACCGCCTCGGCCAGCATCTGGCGTACATCGAACCGCTCGAGGTAGAGGTCCATACGGCCGGCCTCGATTTTGGATAGATCCAGGATGTCGTTGATCAGTGCGAGCAGGTGATTTCCAGCGGAGTTGATCTTCTTGAGATCGGGGATCATGTCGTCGAGACCATCGTCCTCGGCCTCCTCGGCCAGCATCTCGCTGTAGCCGATGATCGCGTTCATCGGCGTCCGCAGCTCGTGGCTCATGTTGGCGAGGAAAGTGCTCTTGGCTCGGTTTGCGGCCTCCGCCGCCTCTCGGGCCTGGGCCAGCTCCGAGGTGCGGGCTGCGACGGTTTCCTCGAGGTTGTCGCGTTCCTTCGCGAGCTCAACCTGGGCCTTTTTGCGCTGGCCGATCTCCTCGGCGAGAGCGGTGTTGGCCGTTCCAACCTCTCGCGCCCGCCGAAAAGCCGTTTGCGCCAGGTGGGCCGCCGTCGCGAGTGCTGCGGCCAACAGAAAACCGCCGATCAGAACTGCGTTGGCTCCACGCGGGGTTTGGGCGACCAGCTCGAGGGTCGTCTCTGCCACCTTTTGCTCGGCCTGAATGGCCTGCCACGAGCAGATGGAGGCCGTGCAGATGCCGAAGAAGACGGTCACAGGGAACCACCGCGGTATCAGCGTTTCCGGTGTCAGATCATCTCGCCAGACGAACACCAGGAAGCCGATCGAAACCACGCAGAAGCCGAACGAGGTATGGATGGCCATCCGGGTCAGCCACCCCCAGCCATACGCTGTTTCCAGACCGCCCAGATACCCTGCCAGGGCGACGGTTCCGAACGCCAGGGCGAGTGAACTCAACAGAACCGAGGTCGAAGACCGGACGCGCGGCCGGCGAAGTGTCGCTCGGGCGATGATCGCGAGGCCGACGAGGGTGAAGCAGACTGCGGTATTGGGTGCCATCCGTCCCGGGTGGGATGTCTTGACCGTGATGTTGTGGTCGTGGAAGAGCTGGTCAATCCCGAAGTTGAGGCCGAATATGTACTGCAGAAGTGTCGCGCATCCAATCAATGCGGCCAGCGCTCCGACCGGGACGGCGAATCGGTCGCGATCGAAGATGACCAGGAGCAGACCCAGCCCACACATCACGAAGCCGAGGGCGGTGTTGTACTGCATCGGCACGAAGGTCGGCAGGACCTGGACCAGGGTCACGTTGTTGGTCTGCCAACCAATGATTACGACGATGCCGAGTAGCGTGGTCAGGGAACCGGCACCGATGGCGATACCTTTGAGCCAGGCTGCAACCGATGTCGTTCGGTTGGAGCTACGGGTACCGTCGTCACTCTTCGTTGTCATGGGAGCATGATAGCTATCGAATGAGGAATTAGGAATGAGG
>JACXWA010000026.1 GCA_014764485.1 Candidatus Sulfomarinibacter kjeldsenii | reverse complement strand
GATTACGACGATGTCGTTGTTGTTGATGGTTTCGTCGATGTTCTCTTGGGTCAGCTGAGTAACAGCCATAGTTCTCTCCTTTTTTCTCGAATACGAGTAAATGAGTGATTAACTGAATAACCATTCAAGAATATTCTATTATTTGATGATTACTTTGTCAAGCGGCGGGCCGAGGTCACAGAAAATCTCAATTGACTTCGTCGTCGGTTGGATTGTCCAGAAATGAAGGCAACGTATATCGACCCGCGGGGAGGGTGTCGATGCCGTCAGGTGGTTGATCTTCGGTGATTGCAACCAGTTGGCGAACTTCAGGAGGCAGCTCGGAAAGAAAACGGGACGGGTCGAGGATGGTATCGACCCGATAACGGTCGCGCGCGATTTGTGGTCGAATGAGGGAAAGACGATCCCGTGCGCGGGTGACGGCGACATAAAAGAGGCGCCGTTCCTCCTCCTCGTCGTCCATTCGAAAAGAGGGGAATCGTCCTTCGGCAAGCCAGATGACAAACACGGCCCGCCATTCGATGCCTTTGGCCTGGTGGACGGTCGATAATGTCACCATCTCGTCTGGTGGACCAGCAGCTGCGTCCTCGCCTGAGAGGTCGTTGAGAAGCGTTATTTCTGAGAGAAAGGTGTTGACATCGGGGTAGCCGTCCGCGAATAGAGCGAGCTGTTCGAGATCCTCGAGTCTTGCGCCGGAGTTCTCGAGATGGGCGCGTGCCCACGTTTCATAATACGACTCGACGACCCTGCGAATGGCCTCGCCTGGCTGCCCGAGAAGTTTCGGAGCGGCGATATCGGCCATCAGCTCCTGAAGCTGGATAAACGGGGCACGGGCGGCGCGCGGCAGTCCCAACGAATCGATCTCCAGGGACAGCAAGCGTCGTACGCCGTCTGCGCCTGAAATTCGATCCCACACCCGAGCCGCGAGACGCGGCCCGAATCCGTCCCGAAGCTTGATGAGGCGGGCAAAGGCGATCTCGTCGCGCGGGTTGTCGACAAACCTCAGATGGGCCAACGCGTCCTTGATGTGACGGTGTTCGAAAAACCGTAATCCGGAGCGGACCCTGTACGGAATATTGCGGCGGGTGAGCTCCACCTGGAGGTCGAGCGAATGAGCGTGGTTGCGGTAGAGGACTGCGATGTCCTCGAGATCAAAGCCCTCCTCGTGGAGATGAAGCAACTGTTCAGCGACATGACTGGCTTGAATCTCCGGGGTCGGGACCGCCACCTCGAGTGGTTGCTCGCCGCCGTTGCGGTCCGGTCGGAGAGTTTTCTGGAATTGACGGATATTGTGAACGATCGAGGAGTTGGCGAGCTCGAGAATTGGCGGAACGGAACGGTAATTGGTTTCGAGCCTGAAGACCCGGCAGTCCGGGTGACGCTCCGGAAAACCGAGGATGTTATCGAAATCAGCGCCCCGGAATGCGTAAATGGACTGTGCGTCGTCGCCTACCACCATCACGTTGCGGTCGGGGCCGAGCATCCCGTCGACAATATCCGCCTGCAGCCGATTGGTGTCCTGGTACTCGTCCACCAGGATGTGGTCAAAGTGCTCCCGGAGTTCGGCGCGGGCCCGTGGAAACCTGCTCAGCAGCAACAACCAGTTGAGCAGCAGATCGTCGAAGTCCATCAGATCGGCGTTGCGTTTTCGCTCGAGGTAGCGTTTGAAGACGTCTGCGATCAGATCGCCCTCGTCGAGAAATTGGGGTGCGCGTTCGCCCAATACCTCGCCAAGCTCGTGTCCGGTGTTGATGACAAAACTGTAGAGGTCGACGAGGAGGCGGGGCCGGGGCAATCGCCGGGCCGGTACATCGGGGCTGATATCGGCGAGAGCCACCCCCATGAGGTCGGTGGCGTCCTCCCGGTCAAGGATCGAAAATCGGGGGGTATAGCCGAGCAGTTCGGCGTATCGTCTGATGATTCTGTGGCCGGCGGAATGAAAAGTCCCTCCGGTGATCCGAGTGGAGGCAAGCTCCACGAGCTGCTGAACGCGTCCCATCATTTCCCGCGCCGCTTTGTTGGTGAAGGTCAGGAGCATGATCTTCCCTGGTGGTACTCCGTCCTCGATGAGCCGGCTGGTTCGGTAAACGAGAGTACGGGTCTTGCCGGTGCCGGCGCCCGCAAGCGCCAACATCGGCCCGCCGGGGTGCATCACCACTTCGAGTTGCTGTTGGTTGAGTTCTTCTTCGTATCGCACTCGGCGCCGACCGCCATCGCCGGTCTTGCGCAGGCCCTTGCTCATGGCAGGCAGAGCGTCCCGAAGAGAGATCGGTCGAAGGACAGGGAAATTCCCTTTCCGTATAGCAGGAGCGTGGCGTGCAGGCTCGCGTCGGTGTCGAGAAGGGCCTCGACTGCGGGCCCGAATGGCGCGGGAACTCTCAGCTCGATGTCGCCGGTCGCGCCGGCATCGACAGCGAGATCGAGGGCCCAGCCGAGGGCCGCAAGTGCGGCGTCCTGCGTGCTTCCGGCGACCGGGCCTACCTGCTCGACTCCGCCGTAGGCGTAGGCAGCGATCCGAGATCCCTGCTGCACGAGCGCCGCTCGCAATTGACGCTCCTTGAGCCAGAAGAGGTGGTCTGCCTCACGAGTGATGTTACGGGTGACGCGGTCGATGCGATCGATATCGGCCTGTCCTCGTCGGTTGAGTAAATCGGTGGTAGCGTCCTTGCCCGAAAGTAGGCCCTTGAGTCCGGAAGCGAGACGAGTCGCCGACGATACCGGGAGGCTGAATTGATAGGCCGTTGTCATCGGCTCGAAGCCGTGTCCCAGCATCAGGGCCTGAATCCCTGGCTCGGTAGGCACGATTGCGAGGAACTCGCGGGCGCCGGACCGCTCGCCAAAGGCAAGAATTCGTGACAGCAGGGCCTTGCCGGCGCCACGGCCTTGGTGTTGGGGAAGGACCCACAGCTCGGACAGGATGCACTGACGTGGGCGGACATGGGCTGCCGCGAAACCGAGGGTCTCTCCACCTTCGTAGACAGTGAAGAAGCCGTCAGGATCGTGAGAGAAGAGATGTCGAAGCTCGGGGTCAATGTCCATTTCGAGATCGAGAATGCCTCTGCTCGCTGGGTACGCCGCCAGATCTGCCGCTACCGCATCGCGAAGAATTGCGATACCCGGCAGCTCCTCACGATTGATGGTTCGCACCTTGATCTTAGCCATGCCCTCTCCGTCCGAGACGAGGAGTCTAGCAGAATGCCAACCCGCCTCCGTGCCTTTGGCCCGTCGGCAGGCCGTACGGCTATTCGGGTAGACGGCTATTCGGCACACAGTCCTGAAGACGCCGACGCCAGGCTCAATCGTTTCGCCGTAAAGCCGTTCGGCCGTATAGCCGTGAGGACGATAAGCCTCGAACCACGTCGACTTGCAGACCGCGTACAATGCGGTCACAGGGAGACTTTCCATGCCCAAAGTCCTCGACAGCCAAATACAGCGTGACGTGATGTTTGAAACCAACCGCGATCACTGGCGAAACCGGATCCGGATCCTGAATGCACAGCGAGACGAAATCGCGATGGGTGGCGGCAAAAAGGCTGCAGCCAAGCAGAAAAAGAAAGGCAAGCTGCTCGCGCGTGAACGGGTCGAAGCCCTGATTGACGAGGGCACTGAGTTGCTCGAAATCGGTTCGTTCGCGGCCTGGGATCTGTACGGGGAGTGGGGTGGCGCGCCGGCGGCCGGCGTGGTTGTGGGCCTCGGCAGAGTCGAAGATCGTGAATGCGTGGTGGTGGCGAACGACGCTACGGTCAAAGCGGGGGCGTGGTTCCCTTTGACCTGCAAGAAAATCCTGCGGGCGCAGGAGATCGCGATGGAAAATCGCTTGCCGCTGATCTATCTGGTCGACTCTGCCGG
Source organism: Candidatus Sulfomarinibacter kjeldsenii (assembly GCA_014764485.1). Classification (GTDB taxonomy): domain Bacteria; phylum Acidobacteriota; class Thermoanaerobaculia; order Thermoanaerobaculales; family Sulfomarinibacteraceae; genus Sulfomarinibacter; species Sulfomarinibacter kjeldsenii. The sequence goes on along the minus strand of JACXWA010000026.1, from coordinate 1,265 downwards.
GGTCTTTCTGCCGATGCAGGAGGAGATCTTCCCCGACAGAGACCATTTCGGTCGTATCTTTTTTAACAATGCACGCCTGTCGGCCAAGGGGATCTACCAGATTTCTGCAATTCTCGGCTCGTGCGTAGCCGGTGGCGCCTACCTGCCGATCATGTCTGACGAGGCCCTGATCGTTGAGGGAAACGGGACCATTTTCCTCGCCGGGGCCCATCTCGTGCAGGCGGCGATCGGCGAACAGATGGACAACGAGGCTCTGGGTGGGGCGATGGTCCAAGTCGACATCTCGGGAGTCGTCGACGATCGGTTCCCAGACGAATTGTCTGCGATTGAGCATATTCGCACTCGCATAGGCGAACTCGCGCGGCCTGCACTCGCTCCCTTCGACCGCATCGAAGCGAGGGGTCCGCTTGTCGAGACCGAGGATATTCTCGGGCTGCTGCCAGTTGATCGGGCGCGACCCTATGACATGCGCCGTCTGCTTGGAGTGGTCCTCGACGGTTCCGAGTTCACCGAGTACAAGGCGACCTACGGCCGCACACTGATCTGCGGCACTGGTCGTATCGACGGATGGGCGGTTGGGATTGTCGCCAACCAGCGCCAGGTAGTGCAGCGGCGGCGGGGTCTCGAGGAATCTCAGCAAGAAATGCAGATCGGGGGTGTCATTTACTCCGATAGCGCTGACAAGGGGGCCCGGTTCGTAGAATTGATGAATCAGAAGGGCATTCCCATCGTTTTTCTGCAGGACGTTACCGGCTTTATGGTCGGCTCGAAATCGGAGCGCGAGGGGATCATCAAGGACGGCGCAAAGATGGTCAATGTGGTCGCCAATTCGGTGGTCCCCAAATTCACCGTTTTCGTCGGAAACTCTTTTGGCGCGGGGAACTACGCGATGTGTGGAAGGGCCTATGGGGCTCGTTTCTTCTTTGCTTGGCCATCGGCCTCGATCTCCGTGATGGGAGGGCAGCAGGCGTCGGAAACGCTGCTCGCAATCCAGCTAAAGAACCGCGGCGAGGACGTTTCCGACGAGGAAAAGACGCAACTCCTCAGGGAGATCCAGGCCCGCTATGAGGATGCGATGGACCCGAGATATGCAGCGGCCCTACTGTGGGTTGATGAGATTATCGACCCGCGTCGCACCCGTGAGATTCTTGCCCGTGCCATCGCTGCGGCGGCGAACCAACCCGAAATCGCGGATTTCAAGGTCGGCGTGCTGCAGACCTGACCGCCCACCCGCCCGATCCTGGATGCTCGATACTGGATACTCG
>JACXWA010000054.1 GCA_014764485.1 Candidatus Sulfomarinibacter kjeldsenii | reverse complement strand
CGGTGTATAGCTGCCCTTCCAGGTGTGGACGACTTCGCCCTTCATGTCGACCAGGAAGGTGTTCGTCGATCTGAGCGGCGAGACGATCGTGTAGCCCTGGAACGCCTGCGGGAGGTTGCGAATCAAACCCCTGGAAGAACGAGGATCGGACTTCTGAATATTTTGACTGAAGACCATCGGCGCGCAGAAGGCGATCGTGAACGCCAACACAAGCAACCGAACCGGCTGGAATCTCGCATCTCGTCTCTCTATCGATCTATCGAACACGGGGCCCTCCTGTCAGCATCGGATTCTAGCAACCTCATCTGGCTGTCCGCCTGACGCAAATCACATGTCGGGTTGATCGGTCGACTGGGCGATCCGGGCGCGGCGCACCTGATCGATCTCCTTCGATGCTCTGATCCCGCGGTGTCGGAGCGAAAACCAGATCAACCGTTTGCGATCCATGACGAAAAAGCGTTGACCCCAACGGGCCAGGGCTTTGCGGTTGATCTCGAACCCGAGACCGGGGCTCGTCGGTGTCTCGAGGGTCCCGCGATCGTGGTGGAACGGCTTTTCGAGAAGGCCGTCTCGAGTGTCGACTGTCCATCCTGGCGGTGCAGATTGACCGCAAAGCCGATGCCGTTGGTCCAGGTATGGGGCGAGTAGGCGAGGCCATGCTTGCGCAGCAGCCGAATCACCTCCATGGTTTGGGCGATGCCTCCGGTGAAAATAGCGTCCGGTTGGAAGATGTTGTAACAACGGCGCTCGATCATCATCCCGAGCTCTGGAAGGCCGGCGCTGTGGAGCTCGCCGCCGGCAATCGGCACCCGGCTGGCAGCGGTCAGAGCACTGAGGTCCTCGTAGCGATCCATCGCCAGTGGTTCCTCGATCCAAGCGACGCCGACGTCAGCACAGGCGTCTGCGAACCGTTTTGCTCGTTCCAGATCCCATAGTGGCGAGTCCCCGACGATCGTGACCCGCCATCCCTGGTTGGCATCGACCGCGATCTTGACACGATCACCGGTTGCTTTCGCCGTCTCGACAACCTGGCGGATGTCGACCTTTTCGTCGTGATCGTGGACCCGGAGCTTGACGGTGCGGAAACCCTCGGCGTAGCGCTTCTCAACCTCCTCAATTCGCGCTGCGGGCTCCTTGACCTCACCGGTCGATGCGTAGAGGCGGACGGTGCATGGCGAACCGCCGAGCATCTCGCAGACTGGTCGGTCCGCGAGTTTTCCCCGGATATCCCAGAATGCGGGCTCGATCCACCAGTTGCGCCAACCGAGGTACGCGATCTCGCGCAGACGTTGTTGCACCAGGGAGATGTCACACGCGTCTTCGCCGAGAAGATATGGACCGAGGAGATCACCGAGGCCCGCCCTTTCGCGCCCGATGGCGGGGCCGGCGCTGTAACCCTCGACGCCATCGTCGGTGGTGATCCTGACCAGCGTGAATCGATTTTCGTTTGATGGCATGCCTGGGATCCAGGCCGGTCGGAAGGTGGCCGACAACGGGATCGCGACGTGGAAGAGCTCGATGCGCGAGACTCGGCTGGTTGGCATATCTCACCCCGTGCTTTTCTCAGCCCCGGGTCAACGGTCGATAGGTGACCCGATGCGGCCGGTCGGCGGTGTCGCCCAACCGTTTGCGACGGTCGGCGATGTAGTCGGAGTAGGGCCCGGGGAACCACTCGACGTGCGAGTCGCCCTCGAAGGCCAGCATGTGGGTTGCCACCCGATCCAGAAACCAGCGGTCATGGGAGATGACGAGGACGCAGCCCGCGAACGCGAGGATCGCCTCTTCGAGTGCCCGCAGGGTATTGACGTCGAGGTCGTTGGTCGGCTCGTCGAGGAGCAACACGTTGGCTCCCTCCTTGAGCATACGCGCCAGGTGGACGCGGTTGCGTTCGCCGCCGGACAGAATATTGACCCGTTTTTGTTGGTCTGAGCCCGTAAAGTTGAATTGCCCGACATAGGCGCGCGAGTTGACCTCGGTGCGACCCAACCATATCGATTCCGAACCCTCGGAGATGACCTCCCATACCGATTTTTCGGGGTCGAGCGTGGAACGACTCTGGTCGACATAGCCGAGCTCTACGGTCTCGCCGATTCTGAGGGCGCCACTGTCGGGCTCCTGAGTCCCGGTGATCAGCTCAAAAAGGGTCGTTTTGCCGGCGCCGTTGCCGCCGATGACGCCGACGATGGCGCCGGGGGGGACAGAAAAGCTCAGATCGTCGAAAAGCAGTCGATCGTCATGGCCTTTTGCCAGGTTCTCGGTCTCGATGACGACATCACCCAGTCGCGGGCCGGGTGGAATCCAGATCTCGAGGTCTCGTACCATTTTCTCGGGCTCCTGAGACAACATCTCCTGGTAGGCGTTGATTCGAGCCTTGCCTTTCGCGTGGCGTGCGTGGGGCGCCATGCGGATCCACTCCAGCTCCCTCTCGAGTGTCTTCTGGCGGCGTCCCTCACTGCGTTTCTCCTGTCGCAGCCGTTCTGCCTTCTGCTCGAGCCATGACGAGTAGTTGCCCTTCCAGGGTATTCCGTGGCCGCGATCGAGCTCGAGGATCCAACCCGCCACATTATCGAGGAAGTAGCGGTCGTGGGTGACGGCGATAACCGTGCCGGCATATTCCTTGAGGTGGCGTTCGAGCCACGCGACAGAAAGATCGTCGAGATGGTTCGTAGGTTCGTCGAGGAGCAGAATGTCGGGCTGCCTGATGAGCAGACGGCAGAGGGCGACCCGGCGGCGTTCACCTCCCGAGAGGATCTCGACCTTGGTGTCGCCGGGTGGGCAGCGGAGCGCATCCATCGCGAGTTCGAGGCGGGAGTCGAGTTCCCATGCGCCCATCGATTCGATCTTGTCCTGTACCACCCCCTGGCGGTCGAGCACCTTTTGCATTTCGTCGTCGTCCAAGGGTTCAGAGAATCGCTCGGCGAGGGCATCGAACTCGGAGAGGAGCGCCGTGGCCTCCTCCGCTCCTTCCTCCACGATCTCGCGCACGGTTTTCCCAGCCTCCAACTCGGGCTCCTGTTCGAGGAGGCCGACCGTGTAACCGGGAGCACGCACTACTTCTCCGTTCGAGGGTTCGTCGACGCCGGCCATGATCTTCAAGAGGGTGCTCTTTCCCGCTCCGTTGAGGCCGAGGACGCCGATCTTGGCGCCAAAAAAGAACCCGAGTGAGATGTCGCGCAACACCGTCTTCTGACCATGGGTCCTGCTGACCTGGACCATAGAAAAAATGACCTTTTGTTCTTCCGTAGCCATGCAGTCCTCCGTGACATCAGGGTGGCGGTGGGAGCGCCGCAAGTCAAGGCCCCGGCGGTTGTGCCGCGGTGCGTCTTTCCGAGACCTGGATTGCTTGCTACCCTTCATCGCTCGAGCCCGCGAATCGCCGTCCGCAGTAGAGACCCGGTGAGAAGGCCGGACTTGGGAGGGTTATGAGGACGCACGCATCATGAGCAAACGGATTGGAATCTTCGGATGGGGGATCGTCGCTCCAAAATCGCCGGACGTCCGAACATTCGAGAAGAACCTCGGTAAGGCGACGAGTTGGCTCGAACCGTTCGATGGATTCGGGCCGAGTAATTTTCTGGTCGGACGGCCCGAGTTCGATTTTGAAAACTACAAGTCGTGGATTGACGAGCGATTCGAACCTCGTCGTTTTTCTCAACTGAACACGAAGATGGGCAACACAGTCAAGTACGCCATCGGAGCGTTTGCTCAAGCCCTCGAGAAAAACCCGGGAATCGAGCCTTTGCTGCGGGATCTGGGCCCTCAGGTGCACGTCTACGTAGGAACCGGTCTCGGCGATTTTCCCCTCCAGTACGATCTCGCTCTTCGCTACTACCACGCTCAGAAAAGGTGGAACCGGTTCTGGTGTCAGGACGAGCACCACAGCGAGCTTCGGCAATACCGTGCGGCCTCTGAAGGAGATCGAGCGAGGATTCGCGCTGATCTCGGTGCGCCGGACGACCCAACAGAAATGGACCCGAAGAGTGAAGAGATCGGCGAAATCAGTGAACGGTGGGACGCCTTCTGGGTCACGAGGTCGGAAGGGCTGCAACGGTATCTGGTGAGGTCGAAGGAGGTTGAGGGGGAGGACATCACCGGCGACATCGAAAACGGTAAGGGGCCTGTCATCCGCCGCAAGATCTCTTCGCGGATAAAGCTCAACGCTGAGTATTGGTGTCCGACTGAGCCATGGAACGCTGTCGATCCCAATCTCCTCTGGAATCTACCCAACATCCCGGCGTCCCAGATCTCGATGCTCGGTCACATCACCGGACCGTCGTTTGCGCCGGTCGCCGCGTGCGCTGGATTCAGTGTGTCGCTCAAGATGGCAATCGACTCCATCCGCTCCGATCAGGCAAAGATATGTGTGATTGGCATGACCGATCCAGAGCCACACGCGCTCTCTGTCGGGACGTTCTTTGGTGCAAAAGTCCTGTCCCACGATGGCCGGGTTTCCAAGCCTTTCACTGGCATGCGCGGCACCCACGTATCGGGTGGTGCCTGTATTTGGATTGTGGGTGACGCCGACTACCTCATGAATGAGGGGTTCGAGCCGCTCGGCCTCGAGATTCTCAGCGTCGGCGTTTCCTCCGACGCCGACCACATCATCACCCCGTCACAGGAAGGCCCTCGAATTGCCATCCGCCAGGCGGTGGAGGAGGCGGGTATCGACCCCGAAGATGTGGCCACATGGGACATGCATGCGACAGCCACGCCCGGTGACTGGAGCGAGCTGCAAAACACTCTCGAGGTTCTCCCGGGATCGATGGCGATAACGGCACGCAAGGGTAGTTTCGGGCACGGCATGTCGGTCTGCGGTGGGTGGGAGCTGACGGCTCAGCACCTCGGATTTTCGAAAGGAGAGCTTCACCCAGTCAACCTCGTGGGCGAGGAGGTCCATGATCAGATCCGTCCGTATTACCATCGGATCGTGCAGGACGAAAAAGCTCACCTGACCGAGGGCGAGGTGGCCGGCAAAATCAACATGGGTGTCGGCGGTATCAATGCGTGTGCGATCTGCAGGCGGTGGTGAAAAATGCGAACAAACGACTTCAGCCGCTTTTCCGGAACGGACAGCTACATCACGTCGCCAGAGCTGCGTCATTCGGTCGATGTGGCGGCGGCAATCGAAAGGCCGTTGCTGGTTCGTGGTGAGCCGGGCACCGGCAAGACCCTGCTCGCGACTGCGATCGCCGAAGACCTTGGACTCGAGCTGATCAGCTGGTACGTCAAGTCGACCTCCAAAGCGGCTGATGGCCTCTATGTCTACGATACGGTCAAACGGCTGCAAGACAGTCGCTTTGGCGACCACGACGTATCCGACATCCGCCAGTACATTCGGCTCGGCCCGCTCGGCCGTGCGCTGACCTCTGAGCAGCAGGTTGTTCTCCTGATCGACGAAATCGACAAGGCTGACCTCGAGTTTCCCAACGATCTCCTGCACGAACTCGACGTGATGGAATTCACGGTCATCGAAACCGGCGACAGCCACCGTGCGACCCTCCGGCCGGTTGTCGTTATCACGTCGAACGCCGAAAAAGAACTGCCGGACCCGTTCCTCAGACGTTGCATCTTCCACTTCATCGAGTTTCCCGACGAAGACCTTATGACCCGCATCGTGCGCGTCCACCACCCGGAGATCGGCAAGAAGCTGCTCGAGCAGAGCCTGGCCCGGTTCTACTGGCTGCGCAATGTGAAGGGACTGCGAAAGCGCCCTTCGACCTCCGAGTTGGTCGACTGGATCGGGGCGTTGATGGCAGCAGGTGTTCAGCCTGGACAGCTCGCCAAGGAAATCCCTTTTCTGGGTGCACTGATCAAGAAGGAGGAGGACGTCGTGGCGGTCGGCAAGGCGATGTCGGGTTCCTCCGGGCGGTGGCCTACCGACGATGCCTGAAGCAGCGTCGACCACCGATCACGCCGGGATCTTTCTTCCGTTCTTCTATCGCCTCCGGAACCATGGTCTCAAGGTCACACCTCAGCAGTGGCTCACCCTGATCGAAGGTCTCGCCCGGGGTTTGCACGGGTCGTCGCTGATGGGCTTTTACTCGCTCGCCCGCGGCATCATGGTCAAGGATGAAGCTGAGCTGGATGACTTCGATCTTTGCTTTGTTGCCCACTTTGGGGGTATTGATGCGGAAGTGGCAGCCATTGAGAAGGTGGTGTGGGATTGGCTCGAAAATCCGACCGTACCATTCACCATCGACCCCGAATGGCTGAAGCTGATGGATTCGGTCGATGTGGCCGCTCTGCGCGCCGAGCTTGAACGGCGGTTGGCCGAACAGACCGAACGCCACGATGGAGGCGACCACTGGGTCGGCACCGGCGGGACATCGCCTTTCGGACACTCCGGCGGACATCCTGGCGGGATCCGAGTCGGTGGCGACCACGGTGCGGGCACCGCAGTTCAGGTGGCCGCGGAGCGACGCTACCAGGAGCATCGCAAGGATCGCGTGCTCGACACGCGGCAGCTCAGCGTTGCTCTCACCAAGCTGCGGGCCCTCGAACGGACCGGCCCGGCCGACGAGCTCGATCTCGAGGACACTATCGATCGCACCGCCCGCGAGGGTGGAGAGCTCGAGCTGGTTTTCAAACCACCTCGAGAAAACCGGCTTGGTCTGTTGCTGGCAATGGATATTGGCGGTTCGATGTGGCCGTTCAAAGAACTGGTGGACACCTTGTTTTCGGCTGCTCACCAGGCCCGTCACTTCAAGCAGTTCGACCACGTCTACTTCCACAATTGCATTTACGAGAGGGTCTATGGCAACGCGGCGTTTTCGGAGAAGATCCAGCTCGGTGAGCTCTTCCGCCGCTACGACCGTGAGACCCGGCTGGTCCTGGTTGGGGACGCCTACATGTATCCGGGCGAAATCACCGACCGTTTCGGAGCGGTCGACTGGACCGAGCGCAACGAGCGGCCCGGATCCGACTACCTCGAGCGGGTGCGTGACCACTTCACCCACTGCGCGTGGCTCAACCCGATGGCCGAGGACTCGTGGGGCGCACCGTCGACCCGGCATATCCGTAGGATTTTCCCGATGTATCCCCTGACGGTCCACGGAGTGGAACAGTTGGCCAGGGATCTCGCGACGAACCGCGGACGTTAGAACCGCCCACCCACCCGGTTTGACTATCGAATGTGCCTGTCAGGTCCTGATGAAAAGTCGTCATTCGAATGCGAGCCGCGGAGCGGCGAAAGATTCATAGCCTGGGGCGTGAGCCCCAGGACAAAGGTGAAAAGAAAGATAAAGCCGCGGAGCGGCGACAGAAATCTCGAGTTGACGGCTGTGGCTCACATCGCTGTCATATCCGTTCGACTTGCTTCGCTTGTTCAGGAAAGGTCTGTCGCCCCCTCCGGGGGCTTCTTGTCTAATTTTCGTCCATACCCCGGGGCTCACGCCCCAGGCTATGAATATGCCGCACCTCCGGCGCTCAAATAACGACGTCACTCTGGAGGGTGTTCATTGAGGTACCTCCTCGGGTGTCAACCTAGACCAGGACGAGACAGTATCTTGTATCTTGCATCTTGTATCTCGCATCTCATATCAGACGATCGTTTGCTCAACCTGTCAAGTTTCCGCTATCATGTCTCGGAAATCTAGACTGTCATGCGATTGCTAGTACTACAGAGTCGATTCCCATCGGACCCGATGCTCGATCACGAGCGCGGGTGCTTCATCGCTGCGACCGGCCGTGACGCTGACGAACTCCATTTTCGAAACGTGATGGTAGGGGTCCCGACGGTGGACGAGGTCACCGCCTACGACGCGGTGATCCTCGGTGGCTCGGGCGACTTCTCGGTTGTTGAACGCGACCAGCCCTTTTTCCAGCCGATGACCGAGATGTTGCGCGGCCTGGTGGACACGAGCTTTCCGACCTTTGGGTGTTGCTTTGGATTTCAGCTTCTGGTTGACGCCATGGGCGGGGTTGTTGTCCGCGATCCCCAGAATTCCGAGCTCGGTTCGCATGACGTCGAGCTGACCGATGAGGGCGCCGGCGATCCTCTGTTCGGTCAGTTACCGCGAACGTTCATCGCCCAGATGGGCCACTTCGATCGCGCCACGGTACTGCCGGAGGGGATCCCGAATCTTGCTTCCAGCCAGCTGTGCGGTTTTCAGGCACTGCGGGTCCCGGGGGCGCCGATCTGGGCGACCCAGTTCCACCCGGAGCTCGACGAACAGGGCAATCGGGACCGCTGCGTGGCTTATATCAAGGAGTTCGGTCAGATCGAGGGCTATGAAGCACTGCCGAGCCCCGATGCGCTGACCATTTTGCCCAGGTTTTTGGAGCTGGCAGTCTCCTCGTGAAAAGCTCGGTCTCTTCGCTCACGGGAAGGCAGGGGATTTGAGAACTTTAGGGTAAAGAGTTAAGCCAGCAACCCAGCCGACGAGTGTGACGTCGAAAGCGTGATCGTCGCGGGTTCCTTGACGCGTCACTCTTCATAGCCACCTCTTAACCCTTTACTCGCAACCCTTTACCCTTAACCCGAAGATCGCGGTACACTGTTTGATCAAGAGCGGAGGCCCGCATGAAAGTTACCGCCCTCATTGAGAACAACAGGGTCGAGGATCGGGACGATCTCTGCGCCGAGTTCGGTCTGTCGTTGCATGTCCAGGTGAACGGATCGAAGATCCTGTTCGACATGGGATCGTCGGCTGCGTTCGCGGACAATGCGACGGTCCTCGGGATCGATATCGCGGATGTCGGGGTAGCCGTTGTTTCCCACCATCACTTCGACCACGGCGGCGGCCTCGAACGCTTCTTCGAGCTCAATGACCGCGCGCTTGTTTTCCTTCGCCAGGGTCCTCGCGTTGACCGCTATTTCAAGGCCTTCGGGGTCATCAAACGGTCCATCGGTCTCGACCTCGACCTTTTGGATCGGTTCCCGCGGCGTATCGAGTACGTCAATGACATGCGGGTGGTCGCACCCGGCGTCTACCTCTTGACCGGCATCGGCTCGTCGCACCCGCGGCCGCGCGGTAATCGCCGTCTCTTCATGGATTCCGCAGGTTCCCTGGTTCCGGATCCCTTCGATCACGAGCTGATGATGGTGGTCCACGATGACGACGGCATGGTGGTCTTCTCCGGCTGCTCGCACCACGGCATCCTCAATCTGTTAGACGCCGCCAGGGCGCAATTCCCCCACGTACCGATCAAGGCGGTCTTCGGTGGGTTTCACCTCATCGGCCTTCCGTTCTACAACTCCATGGCGGCGAGCCACGCGGAGGTGCGGGATATCGGTTGGCAGGTTTTGGAGAAGGTGGATGGGCCCGTCTACTCCGGCCATTGCACCGGCCAAAGAGCTTTTGGTGTTCTGGCAGGCGTGATGGGTGAAAACCTGAAGGCCTTTTCTACCGGCGCCAGCGTCGAGGTATAAAAACAAAACCCCGGCGGAAGCCGGGGTCAGTGCGACTTCGGCAGAATTCAACGTCCGTGGCTGAATGGGTCCGGCGAGAAGGTAAAATCTGAAAAACCTTTCGCGCCTTCACGCCGAGCGAGCGCCGTTTCCTCTTCGGGACTTGGCAAGACGCCGAGATGAACAAGCTGCCGCCGGTACTCGTAGCGAAGGCGGAGCTGGGCGGCCGGACGCTCCTCGAGTTCGAGGTGGACCCGTTGCACCCGGTGATCCACCCTTCGGCCGATGCCTGTTGCCGCGAGGTCATCCGCGTCTGCCGCTTCACCGGCCTGCTTCTCCGCCTCGGCGGAAGGACGCGCCCGGTCAGTCGGTGAGGGCGCGGCTTTCGAACGCGAGCCCAACCATTGACCAAGCGTCAGCCGGGGCTTCTTCTCCCTGTAGACGACCGCCTCGATCACACCGAGGTTTGCATCGCGCCCGAGCCAACTGCCATAGCCCTCTTCCTCAGTCGTGAAAAAGAACCGGCGGGCATCGGTGCTGCTGACCTGCCAGCCGCTGATGGTGGTGGTCTCGTAAGGCCCGAGGACCCATTTGCTGGCCTTGGAGGCGGATGATGTTTTGGCATCGATCGAGTTGAGGCCGTCGACGGCGAGGGCAACCGCAATCCGACGATCGATGAGGTTCGTCAGTCGGAGGGCGTACTCGCGACCACGCAGCGCCTCGATGTAGGTCGTACCTCGGGCGGGGTGCTCGGTCAAGGGCTTGCCGTCGACCAGGACCTCGATCCGGCAGACCCCGGTCCCCAGCGCCTCGATGGGGCTTGGGAAGGCGATCAGTGCGATCGCGACTGCGGTGGCGAAGAGAGCCACGGTGGGTGATCCGTGTTGGCGATTCCGTTCTTGACTGAACATCTGTAACTCCTTTTTCCGCCCTGTACACCACAGTAAGAGGTTGCATCGCATCAAAAGTTCCCGAATCGGAGTCCGAAATACGACGGAGTAGAATCGAGACCTTGCAGAGCTTTCGACTTCCCGTAGTCCTGGTCCTCGTTCTCAGTGTTTTTGCGCTATCTGGGTGTGCGTCCGCCAAACGCGATCTCAAAGCGGGTGACTACTGGCCGAGCGGCGCCCGCTGGAAATGGGCGACCATGAACGCCCTTACAAGCCGCGGGACGTGGGTTCCCCTGCTCGGCGCCGGGGTCGTCAGCATCGATGATTGGGACCAGGAGATATCCGACTGGGCAGTCGAAAACACACCCATTTTCGGATCGACGGAGAACGCTGTCGAGGCCAGCGATGACCTCAAGAGCCTGACAACGTTTGCCATGGTTGGGACCGCGCTCGCAGTCCCGAACGGCGATGGTGCGTGGGAATGGAAACCAGAACGGCTGGTGCTCGAGTTTGGAGCGGTCCAGCTCAACAACTTCTTGACCTCTGGACTCAAATCCGTGACCGAACGCGAGCGGCCGGATGGATCCGACAATCGGAGCTTTCCGTCAGGGCACTCCTCACAGGCGTGGACGAGAACGACTCTGGCCTGTAGAAACGTCGATCAGATCCCGAGCCTGGCGAACGGGTGGGGCCTTGCCATCAAGACCTCGTTTCGGGTGTTCGCCGCCGGCACCTCCTGGGCACGAGTTGAAGGCGGGGCCCACTATCCATCGGACGTTCTTTTTGGCGCGGCACTCGGAAACTTCGTGGCAATCTTCGTCCATGATGCCTTCCTACCGGCGGACTCGAAGACCAGGTTCAGCGCAACCCTGAGTCGAAGAGAGGCGTCATTCTCGATCGCCTTCGCCTTTTAACGGGAAGAGATCAGAATCGTTAAGGGTTGCACGGAGAGAATTCACTCGAGGAGATGAAATGAGACTCCAAGCGGCCCTGGCCATCTGTCTGACACTGCCCACGCTTTCTGTGGTGGCGGCCGAGACCCCGCTCGTCGAGGTCGGCCACGCTGCACCAGCGCTCAAGCTGCCAGCTGCGGACGGCACTTCGCGTTCGCTGGCGGCCGCCGATGGCGCCACCGTACTGGTCTTCTATCGCGGTCTCTGGTGACCATTCTGTCGTTCGCAGCTCGGCGAGCTGCAGGAGAATCTCGAGGAGTTCCGGTCAAGAGGTGTGGAGATCTGGGCCGTCAGTCCCGATCCTCCGGACAAACTGGCACAGTACGCGTCCCAGAAGGGGATCGAGTTCACTCTGCTTTCTGACGGTGACCAGAGCGCGATCGAAGCGTGGGGAATCGTCAACCCCAAAAATCCGACCCTTCCGCACCCGACAGCGGTCGTCGTTGATAACGAGGGCGTGGTGCGTTATCTCCGGCAGGATATCGACTACAAGCAACGCCCATCCGTCTCTGAGATTCTCGAATCGATCGATGGGACAAATTAAAAGGCGAATCCGAAACCGATGCGGATGAGGTACGGGCGGGTGTTCGGGCTCGGCTCGTTTTCGTCGTAGGAGAAATCCCACAGGAACGCCATATACATGGCGACCCGTTCCGAGGCCCTCTGGACGAAGCCGAACCCGGCGTAGTAGCCCGTGTAGGTGTCCTCCACCGATTCGTAACCTTCATCTGTGATGCCGATGTACTCCCAGTTGAGGCGTTCGACCTCCGCTTGGAGAAAAATCGGATCGAAGACAAAGAAGCGGGCGACGACCGACGCGCCGAAGTCGGTGGTCGAGAGATCGGGCTCGTACCTTTTGTCCTTGCGGTAGCGGAAGGTCAGGCTGCCACCGAGCTGGAAGAGGGGAGAGAACCGGTAACCGAAGATTGGCGAGAATTCGGCATAGCTGGTTTCGGATCCGAAGGCGAGGCCGACCGCGCCACCGACAAACCAAGGGTACTCGATCGTCTTCTTGGCCTGTTTCTGATATTTCTCGTACTGCTCCTTGTAGGTATCTGGTTCCTCCGGCTCGCCCTCACCGGCTTCCTGGGCCACCGCGGACACTGCCAGTACGATGCAAAACACGAACGCGAGAATCTTCTTCAGTTCCATCACTCGTCGATGTTAGCTCAACTCCATCGATCGCATCAGGATGCTCACGATTCTTGGGATGAGAGAGGGACGCGAATGGTCGCGCTTGACATCCCTCCGCGGCGGCGGTGCAATCGGCTTTACGACAACAGGAGGGGCTATATGGAGATCACTCGTGCGCGTCCGGCCTGGATCGCGATCATTTGCTTGGCAGTGCTGTGCTGGTCGTGTGGGACTGGCAGTGAAAAAGACTACGAACTGGTTATTCGGGGCGGTACGATTTACGACGGACTCGGCGGCACTCCTTTTGTAGCTGACCTCGCGATTTCGGGTGACCGCATCGCAGCCATCGGTGACCTTCGCTCGGCAACAGGTGAACGGGAGATTGATGCCGAGAACCTGGCGGTTTCCCCGGGATTCATCAATATGTTGTCGTGGGCGGTGGCATCGCTCATAGAAGACGGACGGGGGATGAGCGACATCATGCAGGGCGTCACCCTCGAGGTCATGGGCGAGGGATGGTCGATGGGTCCGTGGACCGACGAGATGAAACAGGAAGCTTCCGACCGCCAGGGTGACATCAAATTCGACGTTGAGTGGACGACTCTGAGCGAGTACCTGGAGTACTTGGAAACCAGGGGTGTTTCGCCAAATGTGGCCTCATACGTGGGAGCAACTACGGTTCGAATCCACGAGGTGGGCTACGAGGATCGAAAAGCAACACCTGAAGAGCTGGCCCGGATGCAGGAGCTGGTCCGCGAGGCGATGCGCGACGGCGCGATTGGCGTCGCGTCGGCTTTGATTTATGCACCGGCGAGTTTTGCCGACTCCGAAGAACTCATTGCGCTTGTCAGCGCGGCAGGTGAGTTTGGCGGGACCTATATCTCGCACATCCGCTCGGAGGGCAATCGCCTCGAAGAGGGCGTCGAGGAGTTGATTGCGATCGCCCGCGAGACCGGGGTGCCGGCGGAGATCTATCACCTCAAAGCTTCCGGCCGCCCCAACTGGCACAAGCTCGAACGGGTCTTCCAAATGGTCGAAGAGGCCCGCGCCGAGGGCCTCCGCATCACCGCCGACATGTACACCTATCCGGCCAGTGCCACTGGGCTCAATGCTTCAATGCCTTTGTGGGTGCAGGAGGGCGGGCACGACGCATGGGTCGCACGCCTCGAGGATCCAGCGGTTCGAGGCCGGGTGATCGAGGAAATGAACGATTCCAATGCCACGTGGGAGAACCGCTTCGTTCAGGCAGGACCCGAGAATATACTGCTGATTGAATTCAAGACTGAGGCATTGAAGCCATTAATCGGTAAGACGCTTGCAGAGGTGGCGGCGGCGCGCGGCACCGATCCGGCAGCGACCGCTATCGACCTGGTAATTGAAGACAACAGCCGAGTCGGGGTCTGCTACTTCATGATGTCCGAAGAAAACGTGCGGAAGAAGGTTGCCCAGCCGTGGGTTTCATTCGGGTCCGATGAGGAGGCTTCGGCCACTGAAGGCATCTTCCTCGAGTCCAACAACCACCCGCGCGCCTTTGGCACCTTCGCGCGGGTACTCGGCAAATATTCGCGGGAAGATGGAGTCGTTTCGTTGGAAGAAGCGGTGAGGCGAATGACGTCGTTGCCCGCTGACAATATCGGTATTCGCGACCGTGGGCGGCTCGCGAAAGGCTTTTTCGCGGATGTGGTCGTTTTTGACCCCGCAACAGTCCAGGACCACGCGACCTTCGAGGATCCGCACCACTACTCCACCGGCGTCCATCACGTTTTCGTCAACGGCGAACAGGTGGTGGCTGACAGCGAGCACACCGGAGCAACCCCCGGCCGCGTCGTGCGCGGTCCCGGCTGGACGGGATGGTACGAAAACGGGGATAAACGGTAGTCCGCATATCTCAACAGCTTTTTGCCACGGTTAACGATGCACTGCTCGCAGCGACGTATTCTCGCCTCGAGGTCCAATACGCCAATGGACACGGTACCTCGTCACCTTCGGGACCAGACCCGGTGAGTTATAGGCGCTAGAAATCCAGTGCTCCGATCACACACTTGGCAATTCGGGGTACACTCGATCTCAGAGGAACTCAATATTCATGAGCGAGGGGAATGCGAAACTGGGCGGTCGGCAGGCCATTGACGAGATCGTTGGCCGAATGGCGGAGCCGGATTTCACGGTGCGCCACCGACGGGTACCGGAGATCCCTGCGACCGGCGCCCATGTCAGCCCGGAGATGCTGGCGATGATCTCTCCCAAGTCGCGTTATGTCCGCCGCTGGAAACGCCACGCCCGGAGATGCCTCCCCTGTGCCAACGTGTTCCGATACTACGGCATCTCCCTCGATTGATCACAAAATGGGGCCGAATGGGTCGCCTCTCCAGAACAGGTCGATGACCGGCACGATATTGGCCAAGACCAGCATCGCGGCGGAGTGATCGTTACTAAGCAGCTCCGGCAACTGCCCACACGCCGCATGGAAGTCAGTTCGAATCACGTCCCAAAGGACGCTGTCCCAGGGCGATGGGCTGTGGGCGACCAACGATACGGCTACCAGAGTTCGCGTCGTTTAGCGTTGGAGTCGAGCTGCGGTTGGCGGCGGTAGGAGCCGGTGGCCTTCACCAACACCGTGTGGGCCGCGCACGCCTTTGGTTTGTCCGCCAGATAGTAGACCGGGCAGCGGCCGATCTCGACCACTTCCATCTCCAGCTCCCGGGCCCTGGCGACGGCATCCCGGTGGCCGGTGCCGAAACTGAACCACACCCGCTGACAGCCTGCGGTGTTGGCGACCTCGACCGCGCGGGCCGCCGATTTCGGTTTGACCCAGATAATGGCGAGGTCGCCACAGTCGTCGGGAAGCTCTTCGGCCGATGTGTAGACCTTGCCGCCGGTAGTCGGCCCGCGAGATTCGCTCAGTCCTCCGAGATCGAGGCAGTAGAAGCGCTTCCCGATCTCCGTGAAGGCATTGTATGAGTAGCCGGGGAATCGATCTTCGGACGAATCTCCGATGAGCACAAAACCCTCTGCTTCGCGAATTGTTTTTTCGAGTGGATGCATGGGAATCATGATACCAGTTCGCAGGTCTTCACATTTCTTTGTATGACGTCGCGCTCGGTGCGTGTAGTATGCACCCCCAATGGAGGGGCGCGTGTACCGAAAGCTGACGGTTGCGATCGGTGTGCTGTTGGGAACCACGATCTGGGTCTTCGACGCTGTCGCGCAAGATCCGGTAACGTTTGAACGGCCTGCTGCGGTGGCGTCGCCGATTTCCGAGGCTCCGACGATCGACGGTGAGGTCCTCGACGATCCCGCGTGGATTGGGGTTACTCCGACTTCGGGATTCATCCAAAAAACGCCGGACACCGGGCAGCCCGTTTCGGAGAGGACCGAAGTCTACATCGCCTACACGGGCAATACCCTCTACTTCGGAGTCGTCTGCTACGACCGCGAACCCGGAAAGATCATTGTTGCTGACAGTCGCCGCGACTCCGAACTTGAGGAGACCGACAGTTTCCAGATCATCCTCGACACCTACCGCGACGAGCAGACCGGGTTCGTCTTCGGCACCAACCCGGTCGGGATCGAGTACGACGGTCAGGTGACCCGGGAAGGGGAGGGCAGCGCCTTCTCCGCGGGCGGCTTCAACAAAAACTGGGACGCCGTGTGGGAGGTCAGCGCACATACCTCCGCCATCGGATGGAGCGCGGAGTTTGCGATTCCATTCACGACTCTGCGATATCCGCGCGGTGAAGAGCAGGTCTGGACGCTCAATATGCAGCGCAACATCAGGCGTCACAACGAGCAGAGCTTCTGGTCGCCGATACCGAT
>JACXWA010000082.1 GCA_014764485.1 Candidatus Sulfomarinibacter kjeldsenii | reverse complement strand
ATCGAGGGCCAGAGCATTCTCTTGAAACGAGGCGAATATTAGCCGTGGGTCACCGTGACCTTTGATCTGCTGCCCGTCATCGGCTCGGTGCAAGGCATCGCGCGTTTCCTCTTGAAAGGGGTTGAGCCGAACTTCCAGCTCTACGTGACCCCTATCAATATCGACCCGTCGGTACAGGCAGCGCCGGTCACATACCCGGCCGAATTTGGGGCCGAGATCGCGCGTGACATCGGCGCCTTCTGGACCAAGGGTCTGCCGGCGGACGTCAAGGCCTTCGACCACAAGGTGATCAACGACGAGGAGTACGTCGGCCAGGCCGACCTCATCCTCAAGGAACGGATGGCGCTCTTCGACCACCAGTGGTCGCGATTCGAAAGCGGCCTCTTCTACTTCTACGTCTCCTCGACCGACCAGGACGCGCACATGTTGTGGCGCAACATGGACAAGACCCATCCCAAGCACCACGAAGCGGATATTCGCTTTGCCGGCTGGATCCCCCACCTCTACGAAGAGATGGACAAGCTGGTCGCCAAGGTCCTGCCCGCGGTCGATGACAAGACACTCGTTTTGGTCTGCTCCGACCACGGTTTTGCCCAATTCGCCCGCCAGTTCCACCTCAACACCTGGCTGCGCGACAACGGCTACCTCGTTCTCAAGGACAGCGCCGCAAAGAAAGAGGAAACCTCCATCTTCGACGTCGACTGGAGCAAGAGCGTCGCCTATGGCGTCGGCTTCAACGGGCTCTACATCAACCTCAAAGGCCGCGAGGGCGAGGGTATCGTGCCGCCCGAGAAGGTCGCCGAGATCACAGAGAAGCTCTCCCGCGAGCTCGAGGCCGTCGTCGACCTCGAAACTGGCCAGCGCCCGATCGCCAAGGTTTACCGGCGTGAGGAGATGTACGTGGGCCCGGCCACGCCGATGATGCCGGAGCTTTTGGTCGGCTACACACCCGGCTACCGCAATGCCTCCGCCTCGGTGCTTGGCTCGACCGGCAAGCCCACCATTGACCTCAACCCCTGGGCCTGGTCGGGTGACCACTCGATGGCGCGCGACCTCGTGCCCGGCACCCTGCTCTCGTCACAGAAGGTCGCCAGGGCCAACACCAGCATCCTCGACCTGCCGGTCACCATCCTCGACTTCTTCGGGGTCGACAAGCCGGAGCAGATGGTGGGCAGCTCGATATTCCGAGTCTCATGACTCGGAATATCGAGAATTAGGAATTTTGAATTAGGAATTCGGAATTCGTATGAATGTAGCCGCGGATCGGTTTCGAGCGCGATCGGCTCTCCAATTTCGAGTGATCTGAAATCGGGGTGTAGGGGATTCAGAATGAAATTCGATTCATGCGGCACGATGACGCTTGGAACTTCGAGGATGCAGGACCGGCCGGCAATCAGCCAATCGTCTCCCATCCGTTGCAGCTGGGGCGGCGCCGGAACTGAATTCCAATTCGAATGAAGTTCCCCCAAATCCACGGTTTCGACAAGATCGGCATGGAAGGTCACAGGAATTGTTAGATAGAACGGGAGCAGGCCCAAGTCAGCGTGGACCAGTGTTTCCAACAATCCAAGTGATGTCGTAGCTGCCGTGTAAACCGCAGCGCGGCCGGCGCCATTCCACCGTCCACCTGCTCGACGAGCGCCCTCACCCTCGAAGGCCCTCGAGGCGAACCGCTCGCTAACCACCCGCCATGAAGTGATTGTCAACTGAAGACCCCGTGCTCGATCCGCGTGATCAGATTCTCGACCTCGCGGGAACCCACCTCAGTTTTCGCCATTTCGAACGGGCTCACTCCGCCGAGGGCACGGTTCGAACGCATCATCCAGTCCTGCGCCGCGTCCACACTGCCGACGTACAGATCGATCGCCCTCGAGAATACCCGCGCGAGCCGCACCAGCCGATCGGACTCGTCCGGTTGCATCCGGCCCGCTTTTTTCCTTCGTGCGAGGGTGCGTAGGGTAATCAGGGCTGCATCGGCGAGCTCTTGCGACGTGACATCGAAGTTACGTTTCAGCCGTTCGAACGCGGCGTACGAGAGCCCCTCGTCAAGGCGCTTCAGAAGGGATGCGGTGTCGAAGGACCGCAGGCCGAGCAACGACAGGTACTCATGTTGGCCGGATGCGGAGGCAGGTACAGGCGCCGCGTAGTCCACGGCGGCTTCGGAAACTCGCTGTTTCGTGCTCTTTCGTGCATATGCCATGATCGCACCTCCTGCCATTTGACATAAATATATGTGCCAAATGGCAGGTAGTCAAGAGAGCAGCTCGATCTTCAGCGGCTAAAGCCGCCTCGATCGAATATTTCGGATTTCGAATTTCGGATTTACCGAACACCCACCGTGTTATCAGGCCAAAGAACCGGGCGCGCGTAAATTCCGAATTCCGATTTCCGAATTCAGAATTTCTACTGAATGTAGCCCAGGCTCTTCAGCTGTTTCAGCGTGTCCTCGTCGAGCTCTTCCTCGGTGCGGAGGTCGGGGTCGAGCGAGGTGACCGAGACCATCTTTTCCCAGGCCTCGAGGTGACTGACCATTACTGCGAGTTTATCGGCTTCGGTCTCTGAGAGGTCGTCGCGCTGGAGCGGATCGAACCCAAGGCTGAAAATTCCAGCCCCCGCACCCGCGATCCCGCTGACCATCCCCATTCCGCCGAGGGCCACAAACCGCTGGCCGTCGAACTGTGGCGACTCGCCAAACGCAACATAAGGTGGCTGGCCGACACCCTCGAGGATCGGCAGGACGCTCGAGCCCTGGACTCCAGCCGGCACGGGTTGGTCCGAGAGTTCGAGGAGTGTCGGCATCAAGTCCACGACCTCGACCACCTTGGAGATCGAGCGGACGTGGGCTCCGGCTGCAAACCGGATGAAAACCGGCACACGGGTAACTGATGCGTAGAGCGACTCACCAAAGAGGTCGCCATTTTCCTGGAGAGCAAAGCCGTTGCTGCCGAGCACGACCAGGGTGGCTCTTTTATCGAGCCCGAGGCTGCGCATATCAGCCAGAAACCCTGCGAGGAGCGAGTCGATGACCTGGATCCTGGCCGCATACCAGGCGCGAGCCCACTCGAGGTCGACATCGTCGAAGTTGATCGGCTTGTCGGTTGCGCGCGAGGCCAGGACCTCGGCCACCCTCTGATCCATTCCCTCTGGCTGGCCGGAGCCTTCGAGAAGGGCGTTCACCTGCTCGAGGGCGAGGTTGGACCATCCGGCCAGAACGAGTAGGAAGTTTTCTTTGGCGTGCGATTTCATCCACTCGGTGGCCTGCACACCCGGATTGGAGACGGTCTGGTACGAATCAAAGCCCTGTGCGAGGCCGTAGTCGCTGCCGCCCGGCAGGCCCTCGACAAAGGAGGCAGTAGAGTAGCCGGCAGCCTTGAAGACCTCGGCCAGGGTCTGGGCCTCGTCGGCCATATAGTCGCCCGGCGCTCTGAGCCCATTGGTGGTTGGGTAAAGACCGCTGAAGAGGGTGGCCAGCGACGGCTGAGATTGCGGCGCCTGGGCGAAGGCCCACTCGAAGCGCACCGACTCTGCGGCCAATGCGTCGAACGCGGGAGTCCTGGCCGGGGCACCATAGCTGCCGAGAGCATCCGCACGTATGCCGTCGAGCGCAATGATTATGATCGGATGAGCGCCGGCTATGACACCGCCCTCCTCGCTCTTTTCACCTCCGCAGGACATCAGCATCACGATCGCGAGGCTGCACACTGCGATAGCGGCCATGAAGCGTTTCAGGAAGCTCTTCTGTTTCATACCTGCAACACCCTCCCAGGGCCGGTGATCTTAGCACGTGGCCGCGGCCGGGCCGCGGCAAATTCGGAATTCTGAATTCTGAATTCTGAATGCCGCCCACCCACCCGCTTCGTACTCAAGGGGAGGGCTGTTCAAATTCCGAATTCCGAACTCCGAACTCCGACTTCCGAATTCAAAATGCGCTACCATACCGCCCGGCTCGCGATTTCAGCGAACCGACCAACACCTGACGAACGGAGAATGACATGCGTCGATTGACAGCCCTGTTTCTGGTTCTTCCTCTGATTGCGATTTTCTCCAGCTGCGCGAAGGCGCCGACCGCGGATCCGATGACCAACGGCCTCCTGCTCAGCCTTGCTGTGCTCGAAAGCGGACCTTCTGGACCCGTCCCGCAACCGGCCCAACTCGGCATCCTCACCCACGACGGCAATGTCTGGACCTACCGCTTCATTGAGGACGAGGACAGCAACGTCTTCCATAAGGCGATGGTCTTTGCACCCACAGGCGGCGAGGCCACAATACTCAGCGCCGGCGGCACCAAAGCGATGATCAAACTGTGGAACAAGGACGGATCGTCGTCGACCCTTTGGGAGCAGGATTTTGGCGGTAAGTTCAGCCGCATGCGCGATCTCGAGGTTGGCGATGTCAACGGCGACGGTTTGGCCGACATCGTGGTCGCCACCCACGACCAGGGCGTTGTCGCTGTGCTCTATGGCGATGCAGCCGGTGGCTTCGCGGCCACCGAACTCGACGCCGAACCAAACACCTTTGTCCACGAGGTCGAACTCGGTGACCTTAATGGCGACGGCGTGCTCGAGATCTACGCAACGCCGAGCCTACCCAACAAGCTCGACGGCACGCCGCAGCCGGGCTTCGTGACACGCTATGTACCGGGCGCTGACGAGGGCCGGGTTGAGGTCGCCGATCTCGGTGACCGTCACGCCAAAGAAATCCTGGTCGACGACGTCGACGGTGACGGAACCGACGAACTTTATGTTTCGGTCGAAGCGGTTGCCGGTGGACGTGTCGAGATCATGCGTTTCGACGCCGACACAGGCCCTGCTGAGGGCATGCTGATCACCAGCCTCGGCGACACCCTGACCCGATTCTTGACCGCCGGTGACGTTGATGGCGACGGTGTCAAGGAAATGGTGGCCGCGGCCAACAAGAGCGGTCTGTGGCTGCTGAGACCGGGCAACGATCCCCGCGCCGAATGGTCGATCGAGTCGATCGATCGCAACTCGGGCGGCTTCGAGCACGCATCGATCCTGACCGATCTGGATGGCGATGGTGTCGACGAGTTGTATGTCGCGAATGACGACGACGGGGAGATCAACCGCTATGTGTGGGTCGACGGCGAGCCGCAGCGCGAGCTCCTTTACACCCACCCGGAAGGGCTGTCTGGGTTCACCTGGAACATCATGCCTGCGCCGGTTGCGCTCATCCCGGGTTCATAGTCATCACACCCGGGGCTCACGCCCTGGCCATGAATCTGTCGCCCCTCCGGGGCTTGATGAATTAGGGACCTCTCTATTCCTGGGGCTCACGCCCCAGGCTAAATATCTGTCGCGCCTCCGGCGCTCATCACAGCGCCAATCGTGACGAGCCGCGCAACCGCGGAACGAACCACATCGAGGAACATTCCTCTTTGCCCGTGGGTGATGATATGTCGCGCCTCCGGCGCTCATCACCGCGTCTAACGTGATGAGCTGCGCAACTGCGTAAGGAACCAGATCGAGGGAGAATCCTCTGTGCCCGAGGGTGAAGATCCGTCGCGCCCGCATCAAATGCGATGAGCCGCGGAGCGGCGGCACATGCTTAGCCTGGGGCGTGAGCCCCAGGAAACGGGTATTTTTTAATTGAAGCCCCGGAGGGGCGACAGATTTCTATTTTTCCTCATCGCCGAGAACAACGGTGACAGCAAAACGCTCCCCTTCGGGGGCGTCGCCTTCGGCCAGCGCGAGGCCGCCGTCGACCACGTTGCCGGCGCGAAGGATGTCGTCGATCACCGGAGCCAGAGATTCGCGCGCCGATTCGGCGCCGGCGATCTCGAGCGTCGCTACCGGCCAGCGCAGGCTTTTCTGGGCTATGGTCTTGGCGCCGCGGATCTTGGTCATGACCTCGACCGCGGCCTCGAAGGTGCCGTCGACTTCGGGCTTCGGCACCGTTTCGAACTCGGCGGTCGTCGGCCAGGGCGATGTGTGGACACTCTCCGTCCGGTCCCCGCCGGCGAAGCTCCACGACCACACCTCCTCGGTGACGTATGGCATGAACGGAGCCAGCAGCCGCAGATAGGCGTTGAGAGCAAGACCCAGTGCCGCCAGCGCCGAACGCCGGCCCGGCGTGTCGTCGTCGGAGTACGAACGAAGCTTGACCAGCTCGAGGTAGTGATCGCAGAAATGCCAGAAGCTCTCTTCGATGACCTGCAGCGCGGCCGCGTAGTCGAAAGCGTCGAATGCCTTTGTCGCCTGCTCAGTAACCTTGCGCAGGCGCTCGATCAGTGCCAGATCGAGGGACTCAGAGATGTTCTGCGGTCCCGGGACCTCACGGCTGGCATTGAAGATCTTGGTCGAAAGCCGCTTGCCGACCTTGAAGACGCTGGGGTCGAAGGCGGTGTCGGTGCCGAGGCGAGCCCGCGCCGCCCAATAGCGCACGGCGTCGGATGACCACTCGACCAGCAGATCGTCGGGAGTCACCACGTTGCCCTTGGATTTCGACATCTTTTTACGGTCGGGATCGAGGATCCAACCCGACAGGATCACGTGGTACCAGGGGATCTCGCCCTCATGCATCCACGCTTTCACGATCGTCGAAAAGGCCCAGGTTCGAATGATGTCGTGCGCCTGGGGGCGGATGTCCATCGGGAACAGCTTGGCGTGCCGCTCTGGGTCGATCCCCCAATAGCTTTGGATCTGCGGGGTCATCGACGAAGTTGCCCAGGTGTCCATGACATCCGGTTCGGCGGTGAAACCGCCCGGCTGGTCACGCTGGTCTTCGGTGTAACCCGGAGCAACGTCCGTCTGTGGATCCATGGGCAGAGTGCTCGGATCCGCATAGAAAGGGCTCGAATAGTCGGGCTCGCCGGAGTCGTCGACGGCGTACCAGACCGGGAATGGCACGCCGAAGTAGCGTTGCCTCGAAATGCACCAGTCCTGGTTCAGGCCCTCCACCCAGTGGGTGTAGCGGGTCTTCATATGGGACGGGTGCCACTGAATTTTGTCGCCCTGAGCGAGGAGCGCTTCCTTGTGCTCGAGAGTGCGGATAAACCATTGGCGGGTAGTCACAAACTCGAGCGGTCGGTCGCCCTTTTCAAAGAACTTGACGATTTGATCGGTCGGTTTGGGCTCGCCGACGAGGGCGGGGCCAGACCAACCTTGCAGACTCCCCTCCTCCGCCAGCAACTCGGCAACACGCTTCTTCGCCTTGCTGATGTAGAGACCGGCGATCTCATCGTGGGCGCGCTGAGCGGCAGCTGTATCAACGCTCTCGAAGGCCCCTTCGCCGAACGTCGCAGGCAGCACCTTCCCGTCGCGCCCGATGAGCTGTTTGAGGGGCAGACCGGAGGCCTTCCACCACTCGACGTCCATGGCGTCGCCGAAGGTACACACCATCAGAATGCCGGTCCCTTTCTCGGGGTCGGCATGGTCGGCAGCAACGATCGGCACCCGCGCACCGTAGAGCGGGGTGATGGCGTATTTACCGAAGAGCTTCTGATAACGCTCGTCATCAGGGTGGGCCACTACCGCGATGCAGGCGCCCAAAAGCTCGGGACGCGTCGTGGCGATCAGCAGCTCGCCACCGCCCTCGACTCCGAAGCGCAGATCGTAGAACAGGCCCTGACGGGGGCGGTCCTCGACCTCGGCCTGAGCCACGGCGGTGTGAAAATCGATGTCCCACATGGTGGGCGACTCGACGTTGTAAACCTGACCTTTCTCTACCAGGTCAAGGAAACTGAGCTGCGAAATCCGACGGCAATGGTCATCGATGGTGGCGTATTGCTGGGACCAGTCGATAGACAACCCGAGGTGTCGCCACAGATGTTCGAAGGCCTTCTCGTCCTCTTCCGTAACCACACCACAGGCCTCGATGAAGTTTCGGCGCGAGACCTCCTCGATCTCCTTACGCTTGCCGCCCTTGGGGTCCGGCTTCCAGTCGGGATCGTATGGCAGGTGGGGGTTGCATCGGATACCCAGTAGATTCTGTACCCGCCGTTCGGTTGGCAGGCCGTTGTCGTCCCAGCCCATCGGAAACGCAATGTTCTTGCCGATCATCCGCTGGTAACGCACCAGCAGGTCCTCATGGGTGTAGCTGAAGACATGACCCACATGCAGCGAG
Organism: Candidatus Sulfomarinibacter kjeldsenii; assembly: GCA_014764485.1. Lineage (GTDB taxonomy): Bacteria > Acidobacteriota > Thermoanaerobaculia > Thermoanaerobaculales > Sulfomarinibacteraceae > Sulfomarinibacter > Sulfomarinibacter kjeldsenii. The sequence continues at coordinate 931 of JACXWA010000082.1, read as the reverse complement.
CCGGAGACCGTCGGTGGTGGGGTGTCGACGACAAAGGTCTGATCGCGCGGCAACGAGGGATCCCACTTGTAGATCTCCCACTCATCCCAACGCTGGCGCCACTTGTCCTCGATTTCGAGGTGTTTGTACTTCTTCGGGATCTCAGGCACTGATGTCCTCCGCTTCGGAGAAGGCGAAGACGGCGTCCTCGACCCGCAACCGATCGCGGGTAATCCATCCGCCGGCGCGGCCATCGATACCAATCACCGACGCCAACACCCGCTCACCTTTACCGAAGAGCTCTTTCTGCTCCGATTCGCTGAGGAGCGACGACTCTTTGACCCACACCACAACACGCTTCGTGCCCTCCTTGGCGGCATCGAGCGCGTTGGGGAGAAAGCTCCGGACATCGCTGTCGTCTCCGCGGACGAGCATCACCGTCGAACCCGCTCGATAGGGCGGGCCGCCCTCGAGCCAGAGGTCGAGCTCGGTGCGATCTGTCACGTCAACCATCCAGGGTCCCATTTCGTTTCCTCGCAGTCGGAACTGTCTGTGGCCGAAGGCCACAGCGCCGGCAGATGATACCACCCGGTGAATTAAGAAATAGGAATTAGGAATTAGGAATTCTCACTCAACCACCCTAAAATCTTCGATTCTGTACTACTTGTGGGGCAGCCGTCCCGGCTGCCGGGCGGGTGGTAGGCATACCGAATAAGCACGCGATCTACAACCTCCCGCTTGACAACGGCGCCCGACTCCGTTCTCCTATGGCCCGCATGACGGAGCCAAAACCACTCATCATCGTCGAGTCGCCGGCCAAGGCGAGAACCATTTCCAAGTTTCTGGGATCGGACTGGATGGTCGAGTCCTCGATCGGCCACATCCGTGACCTGCCGCCTTCCGCGGCCGAGATCCCCAAGAAGTACAAGGGCGAGAAGTGGGCGCGGCTTGG
>JACXWA010000113.1 GCA_014764485.1 Candidatus Sulfomarinibacter kjeldsenii | reverse complement strand
TTTCTTTTATTCTTGCCCTTATCCTGGGGCTCACGCCCCAGGCTATGTATCTTTCGCCGCTCCGCGGCTCGGGATCGCATGACAACTTTTCGTCAGGACTTGACAGTGGCGAGGTCTGATCCTCTGGGTGGGTGAACCTTGCATCTTGCATCTTGCATCTTGCATCGTACATTCTGCCCGCTGACGGCATAGTTTATGATCCCTCGTAAGGAGAGAGCACCAATGGGCATCATCGTTTGGCACAACCCTCGCTGAAGCAAGTCCAGGCAGGCGGTCAGCCTGCTACGTGAACACGGTGTCGAGCCGGAGATCGTGGAATACCTGAAGGAACCGCCGAGCGTGGGGGAATTGGACGCCGTTCTTCGGATGCTCGACATGGAGCCCCGCGAGTTGATGCGGAGCAAGGAAAGGGAATATCGGGAGCTTGGTCTGAAGGACGAATCGCTCTCGCGCGATCAGCTCATCACCGCAATGGTTGGGCACCCGCGCTTGATCGAGAGACCGGTGGCAATCGCCGGGAAGCGCGCTGTGCTTGGAAGACCAACCGAGAGAGTCCTCGAACTGCTTTAAACCAAGGATTTCCAGACGCTCTCCACGCGATCAAAGACCGTTTCCCAGGTGAAGTGAGACAGGGTCTCGGAGGTGTTCCTGGCGGGGTCATCGATGGGTGGCGCATCAAGGGCATTCTCAATAGCGGCCTCGAGGTGGCCGACAAAGGCCGGCAGGTCGTCAGGATGGGGGCGGTCCACCGTCTCGAGGCGTGGCAGTTCAACCATGGTGAGCGCGTCACCCAGACGTGGTGCGAGTTCCTCGGCGATTCCAGGAAGCTCGGTGGCGACCAATCGGCAGCCGCACGCCAGCGCCTCCACCAGCACCAGCGGCAAGCCTTCATAAAAAGACGGCAGAACACAAACGGTCGAACGTCGAGCTACCTCGGCAAGCTGTGGCTGCGAGAGCTGGCCGTGTTGGACGACTGACGGCGCCATGCGATCCATCCGCACGCGCAGGGCGTCAGCTTCCTCTCCTGAACCGCCGCCGGCGACATGGAGTTTGAGCCCTGGCCTGTGAGCCGACACCCTTTGAAATGCGTCGAGCAACCAAGGAACTCCTTTGGCAGAGCTGTACTTGCCGACATAGAGCAGAGCAGGCTCTGGTGTCACCGCCGGGGCGAAGAACAGATCGTTTCGGTAGCCGGCGCCGACCTGGTGAATGCGGTCGCGGCTGATCGCCAGGCACCGCTCGAGCTCGTTGGCGTGGCCACGGTGGAGGACCGCAAAGGCGTCAATGTGCGAGCAGCCTTCACGCACTTGATCCGCGAGATGCGGGCAGAGCTCCATTTGGCGGATGCCGGTGGCGTGGCACTGGGTCAGGACGGGGATGTCCGGCGCGATGTCTTTGAGTTCGGCTGACATCAGCCACAGATGGTGAGAGTGAATCACGTCGGGTCTGAAGTCCGAGAGAATCGGCCGCAGGTGATTGGCCCACGCTCTCCGGTATCTCGTTACCTGATCCTCTGTGAGTGCCGAGAAACGAGTGCTTGGGTAGGGCATGACGTCACTCATGCCGGGCACAGCGAAATCGAGCGGGGGCCTGCCGAACTCGAGAGGGTAGACCTGGTCTCTGTTCAAACCCCCAACCTCCGGTCGCGGTTCATCGATTGGCACACCGACAACCACTCGCTGCTCATGGCCGGCATCGTTGGCATGCCGGACCATCGCTTCAAGAGTGATGCCGCTACCGGTCAGTGATGGCCGCTGGGAGAGGGCGTGAAGTACCCGCATGACTCGCGAATTATGAATGAGGAATGAGGAATTTGGAATTCGGAGTTTCGGCCGCCTACCCATATCTGCCCGCAGATGACGCAGATGACGCAGATAACGCAGATTAAGATCCGGTCCTTCACTGATGTAATCTGCGTCAATCTGCGTGATCGGCGGGGGGAAAAATCGATTCCATCAAAAGGTAGATCCTTCACCAGCGAGTGGACTCACCATTTGGTGGCATCGAGCATCCAACGATATGAGATGCTCTGTTGAACAGTCGGTTCATCCAGTGGAGGTGCGCGTTGGCAGACAAGAAGGACGAACTTCTACATTTCTGGTTTGGAGATGATCAAGACGATGCGGCGGTTGCCAAGGCCCAGGCGGAGCTCTGGTGGGGTCACCGAGCAGAGATTGATGAGATGTTGCAGGCAAATTTCGGTGCCGCGGCCTCTGCGGCGGCGGCGGACGTGTTGGACCATTGGACCGGCTCGCCGCGGGGCCGTCTTGCGCTGATTTTGCTGCTCGATCAGCTGCCGCGTGCCATCCACCGCGCCACCCCGGCAGCCTTCGCCCAGGATGCAAGAGCTCGAGCAGTTGCTGAACAGGGTCTGGATTCCGGGGCTGATCTCCTGCTGAGGCCCATCGAAAGGCTGTTTTTCTATCTCCCATTCGAGCACTCCGAAGACCTGGTCGATCAGGACCGAAGTGTAGGGCTCTACGGTGAGCTCCTGACGGCGGTCCCGACGGTTCACCGGGAGACCTTTTCGAGTTTTCTTGATTTTGCCGTCAAGCATCGGGATGTGATCAGGCAGTTTGGACGCTTCCCTCATCGCAACCAGATCCTCGGTCGCGAGTCCACGCCGGAAGAGAAGACCTTCCTCGAACTGCCTGGTTCCTCGTTCTAGAAAGGATAGGAAACGAGCTCTCAATACCGGATACAAGATGCAAGATTCAAGATGCAAGACACAAGTTTCAAGATGCAAGATACAAGATGCAATGAGCTGGTAAGTCCGTTGTCAAGTCCCGACGAAAAGTTATCATGCGATCCCGAGCCGCGGAGCGGCGACAGCTACATATCCTGGGGCGTGAGCCCCAGGATACGAACGAGAAAATATTGAGCAAGCCGCGGAGCGGCGACAGAAATATCGCGGTGATACCTACGGCCCATGGCACAGACAGATGTCTGTCGCCCCCTCCGGGGGCTTCGTGTCTATTTGTTGTACGGACGGCCTTCGGCCGTCGTGACGCACCGTCGCCAGCGAGTGGCCGATGGCCGGCGATCCCCGACCTCGGCCACTTTTCGCTGCCGCCGGCGGGTTCACGCCCCAGGCTAATAATATGCCGCGCCTCCGGCGCTCAAATCAGGGCGTCACTCCGGAGGGTCTTCATGGAAGTAGTACCTCGGGTGCCAACCTATTTCAGGACGAGACAGTTGATGGTTACTGATAACTGACTACTGGGTAGGTGGGCGGACTCGCAGTCTTTTCCAGGCGCTCCACAGATCCACGAGGCCGTGCACATAGCGGGGCGGCTTGGCCTGGCCTTTGCGCGGATCGCCACCCGGGGCGAGCATGGTCTCCCATTTGATGATGTTGGCCTCGTAGTACAGAGCGATGAAACGGCGCAAGAGCCGGTGACCGAGACGGCCGGGTGGAATCCAAAACGACCCCGCGAGATCGATAAAAACCACCCGACCGTCTGGGCGTCGAAGAACATTGCGATAGGCTCTCGCGTCGAGATGGAGAAAACCGAGTTCGGTGAGGCGTTCCATTGCGGTGCGAAGCTGACCGAGGTAGTCCTCACGTTTGTCATCGATATCGCCGGCGAACCGAAGGGTGATCCCATCGACCTTTTCCACCGCGAGCGCGTTGTCGTCGATGCGACCGATGTATGCCGGAAACCACGGCATGGGACCGAGATAGGTGTAGGCGCGGCTTTCGCGATTGACCTCGAGTCGTCCGATGAGACGCCGCCACCAGGAACGCCTTGCGAAGTCCTTAACCACCATCGGCCCCTTACCGACGTCGATGACCGTGACATCTGCTTTGAAGGGCGCACCCCTCGTCAGGTACTCCTTGGACGCCTGGTCCAGTTCGGCCCTGGTTGGCAGGCCGGGTATGGGGTCTTTTCCAGAAGGCATGGATTACACTCTCACCGTGGCCGACATTATTTCACACGCCGGGAGCAGAGGGGTCGTTGACCCTGGCTTGATTTCAGAAGCGGAACCGGTTCGCCGGATCGTGGGACGCAACGGCTCCAAAGCCGATGTCCTTTTTTATGAGCTGGATGGCGAGCGGGTGGCGGTCAAAACGTATGAGCCGCGAAGTGCCGTTGTGCGGAACAGCCTCGGTCGATGGTTGATTCGTCGCGAGGCGGCGGCCTACGAGGCGGCGGGAGCCATTGACGCCCTGCCGGCATTTCTCGGTCGCTTTGGACCCTACGCCCTGGCCACTCGCTGGGTCGAAGCTGAGCCACTGCGGGAACGCAAAAATGCCGGGCTCGACGACGCGCTCTTCGATCGCCTCGGCGCGGTTCTCGATGAACTCCACGGCCGCGGAGTAGCTCTAGCCGACCTCCACCACCGCGATGTGTTGCTCGGCGCCGACGACGCCCTGTACATTGTCGACCTCGCGACGGCCTGGGTACTGGGGCGGCGGCCCGGGCCTGTCAGAAAGTATTTCTTCGAGCGGTTCTGCGAATCCGACCGGGTCAATCTTGCGCGTATGCGCGCCAGGTTCACGGGCGGGGATGTGGAGGCGGCAGTCGCCTCCGTAAGCCCTGCGGCGGCAGCCTGGCATCGCAGGGGCCGACGGATGAAGAGTTTTTTGGATCGTCTTCGCGGCAAATCCTGACTGATTGTTTTTCGAAGAATGCGGTATCCTTCCCGACGATCGACGGGGGTGCAATCAATGAGCGAACGTGAGTACAACAGGATCCTCGGTGTGCTGCGCCTCGCGGCGCTCTTTGCGGTACTTCTGGTTCTCATTTACTACGCCCGGCCGACGGTGCCCAGTGTGGCCATCGGCTTCGTCTTCGTGGTGCTGGGGGAGACCGTCCGTTTCTGGTCGTCGGGTCTTTTGTTGAAAACCAGGGAGCTGATGACGGCTGGACCGTACCGTTATACGCGCAACCCCCTCTACCTTGGTCGGTTCTTGATCCTGACCGGGCTGATCATCATGGTCAACCTGCCGAACTACCTCAGTCTGATTGGGCTGGTTTTCGGCTGGGCCTGGTTCATCGGCGTGTACATGCGCCGGAAGGAGCGAGTTGAACCGGCGCGGCTACGCGAAGAGCATGGAGAGGCCTACGACCGATATTTCGAGGCGGTTCCAGCTCTGTTTCCGACCCTGAGCCCCTATAAGGATTTCACTCCGGCGAGCTGGTCGGTGGAACGGATGATGCGGAACCGCGAGTACTGGATGGTGATTGGCCTGCTCGGCGTCACCGCCTACCTGCTGTGGAGAGCCCTTTCAACCGCAGCGTAAGACGCGGACCTCGCTAGCCTTTCGTTGTGTTCATCGGAGACCGTCAACTTCGGGAATCGGGCCCGTGCCCCAGCCCGTGCCCGTGCCCGAGTGGAAAACCATTCGCGTACAAAGGTATTGATCACTGGCAACTGAAAGAGGGAAATGACGTTTCCCTCAATTTATCGCGCAAGAAACAAGTGTTTCGTCCCGGCCTTGGGCTCGGGCGAGGGCACGAGATCACACGCATCAACAGGATGCGACTGCTTAAGAGGGAGGGCGGCTGGAAAATCCGAAATCCGAAATCCGAAATTGCCGTTCTCGTCAACGTTCCTGAAACTGGAGCTCGTGAAGGTGGGCATAGAGCCCGCCCAGCTCGAGCAGGGCCCGGTGACTCCCTTCTTCGACGATGCGTCCGTCTTCCAGAACGATGATTCGGTCGGCTTCTCGGATGGTTGCCAGGCGGTGGGCGATCACGAGGCTGCCTCGACCTTTGAGGAGGACGTTCATCGCCTGCTGGACCTTGTCCTCCGACTCGGCGTCGAGGGCCGATGTGGCCTCGTCGAGGACCAGGAACGGCGGGTTCTTGTAGAACGCGCGTGCGATGGTGAGCCGCTGGCGCTGACCCATGGACAGTCGAGCGCCGTCTTCTCCGAGCATCGTGTCGTAGCCGTCAGGGAGTTCGCTGACGAATTTGTCCGCCTGGGCTGCAGCCGCAGCCTTCCGAATGTCTTCTAGCGGCGAGTTTTCGCGGCCGGCGGCGATATTGAGCCGGACCGTATCGTCGAAGAGGATCGTCTCCTGTGTGACGAGACCGATATTGCCCCGCACCGAAGCAACGGTCAGCGCTCGCAGGTCGTTTCCATCCATTGTGACCCTGCCCGAAGTTGGATCGGCGAAGCGCAACATGAGGTTGGCAAGGGTGGTCTTGCCGCCGCCCGATGGCCCTACCAGCGCCACCATCTCACCACTTCGGAGATGGAGGTCGATGCCCTTGATGGCTGGTTCGTCAGACCCCGGATAGGAATAGACCACGTTCTCGAAGTGGATCTCTTTTGGCTCGGCCTCGAGTGCCCATGCATCGGTCCGATCGCCGATTTCGAGCGGCCAGTCCATCATCGTGAAGACCCTGGCGGCGGCCGCAAGGGCCTGCTGGGCCTCGATGTTGATCTGGTTGAGGCGACGGGCGGACATGAAAAGAAACGCGAGACCCCCGAGGACCACGACAAAACTGCCGGGATTGACGGAGCCGGCAGCGATCCCCCGGCCCGCGACGTAAAAGAGGACGCCGCCGGCGATTGCTCCCACCAACTCGACGACTGGCCCCGATGCTGAGGCGGCGCGGCTCGCCTGGAGGTCGACCTGAAAGAGACTCGCCAACGTCTCGCGGAAACGGAGGACGGAGATTTCTTCCATCGAAAAAGCCTGGATGACCTTGGCCCCGGCGACTGATTCCTTGAGCTGGTTGGCGGCGGTCGCTGTCTGCTCCTGGGAGCGGGTTGCGGCCTTGCGAAGCCGTTTGCCGAGACGGAGAACGGGGTATCCCATCACCGGCAGCACGATAAGAGCGAATAGGGTCATTCGCCAGTCGTAGATCAGCACCAGGATGAGCATCGCCGGTCCCATAGCACCGACCCGTACGCCGTCAGCGAGGAGACGGGTCGACATCAACTTGATGAGGTGAATATCGTTGAGCAAACGCGACAGGACTTCGCCCGTCTGGTGGGCGCGGAAGAAGCTCGGCGCCTGATAGACCAACGTGTCGTGGAGGTCTGCGCGAAGATCGCGGATCACCGCAGATCCCGTCTTCCGTGCCAGATACTCGCCGAAATAGAGCAGGATGCCACGGACAAGAAACACGAGGACGAGAAGAACAGGTACTTTGACCATCGGGCGCTCGCTCAGCCACATCTTCGTCGCTTCGATAGGCAGTCGTTCGACCAGGCGATCCAGGAATTCGGGGTCTTTATCTTCGGTGGGTGTCGCCTCTTGCGCGGGCCTGGAGAGCAGCAAATCGTTGACCATCGGTTCGAGGGTTGCCACAACGAGGGTCATCATTGCGCCGGCGATGGCCAGCATCACCGCTGCGGCCATCATCTGCCCCAGGTAGGGGCGCATGTATCCGACAATTCTCTTCAGCTCGGTCACTCGCAAATGGTAACACTCCGCCTACCCGCCTGCCCTCGGCTATGCGGCCTAACGGCTATACGGCACTCACTCCTGACAGTGCAACTGCTGAGCTTGATCGATTTGCCGTAAAGCCGCATAGCCGCTACGCCGCGTTGCTGTCAAGACTTAGACCGTGAACTCTTCCAACACTGGCACATCATCCCTCTGGAGGAGAGCCAGCAGCTGTCTGAGTATCGCTGTCTGCAACAGCGGATTATTTGGCTCGCCGAGTGGATAGCCGAGAGGGTAGGGGACTGAGAGCGCTCTGGGTGGTCGAATCTTGGCGGTGATCTTTTCGAGCATCGTAATCGATGCTGTGGGAATCCCGCGCTCCTCGACTGTCGCTTGTGCCAGACCGACGGTCTGCGGGCAGACTGGTCAGACTGGGACCATCAGCGCGATATCTACGTGATCCTCCACCAGGAGGTTGGCGATCATCGGCAGGGTGCGTTTGACGAATCGGTTCGGGGCGGTGATCGAGCCCATGACCGAGAAGTGCCGGGGAGCGACAGAGCCGATCTCGCCAGCTGCTGCGAGTTCGTGGAGCCGGTCGAGCGGCAGACCCATATTGCGGTCGGCCTCGACGCCGGCGTGGGAAAAGCTATCTGAGCTGTGGTGTTCTTCGAGAGACTGGACATCGATGGAATCGGGAATCACCCGGAAGCTAAAGTCACCGCCACGCACCGAGCCGCTGAAAGGTTCTTCGCCCGGTACTACGAAACCGGCCGACGACACCAATGCAACGTTGCATTCGCTGATTGGCTTCTCGAGCGACGCCACCGGCACCGGATCAATGCGCCGCCAAGGATAGGTTTTCAAGAAATCTTGGAGCCCGTCACTGAGTGTGCTCGTTTCCACCATCGCGACGGAGGGTAACACCGCGAATGAGGAATGAGGAATTTCCATCCACCCGCCCTGCTCGCGACTCAGAGGCGCGCGTCGCAACATCGACGACACAGGTGCTGCGGTACCAATGAGAAGCGCGTCGAGGCGTCGGCGACACAGGTGCCACCCTTCGCATTGTTTGACCGCTAAGCATCGCCCAGCAGGGAGGCGACGAATTCAAACAATGCGAAGAGTGGCACCCTGCTCGCCCAATCGAGAAGCGCTTTCCGGGTTGAAACAATGCGAAGGGTGGCACCATCCTCGCCGATACGAGGAGCGCTCGCTGCGTGGTGGGTGGGTTACAATCCGCGCCATGCTCCTAACTATCAACCGTCGTGTGTCGTTTTCGTTTATCGTGATTCTCGCAGTTGGCGCTGCGTTGGTCACGGCGCCGACAGCTGCTCACGCCGAAGAAGTTTCGGCACAGGGCGTCGTCGAGCGTGACCTGCCCTCCGGGGCGAAGGCCTTGCTGTGGCCGCGTCCGGGTTCGGGGACCGTCCTGATCACAGTGGCCGTACCTGCAGGGTCGCAGGACGAACCGGCAGGTATGGGCGGGCTCTCGCACTATCTCGAGCACCTCCTTTTCGACGGGTTTGATGATCTCGATGAGCGAGGAGTCACCGAAGCGTTCGAACGTCTCTCGGCCTACATGAATGCATTCACCCGCGAACAGGCAACTGTCTACTTCGCGCTGGTGCCGCGGTCCGATGCGGTGGCCGCAGCCGAGTTGATGGCCGGCATGCTCACCCGTTCCACGATCGGATCGGCGGTGTACGAGAAGGAAAAGAAAGTCATCCTCGAAGAGCTCGCGAAAGATCACGCATCACCTGACGGACTCAAGGAGGAGATGCTGCGCGGCGTGTTGTGGGGCGGTACGCCTCTCGAACACCCGGTCGGTGGCAGTGTGGAGTCGGTCGGCGCGACCCCCCGTGACGAGGTGGTGGCCTATTGGAAGGACCGTTACGTGCCATCCGGCTATCGTCTCTTGATCACCGGCGACCTCCCGGTCGACGGCCTGGCGGCCGCGATGGAGCCGTTTACCAAGCTGGGGGGGACCGCACTTCCGCCGAACCGACTCGATCCGATGAACTGGTCTGGTTGGGGCGAGTGGGATGCCGCTATGGCGCCGGCAGCTCCGGCGGCCTCTGGTGGAATGCCGGCGATGGGTATGGGCCACGGCATGCCCACGAAGGCCCAGGGACCCGCGGGTGGGACTCTGGCGGTCGTGATTGCCGCACCGGATACTCTCGCGGAATCCGGCACTTCGTTGGAGGTTATTTCACGGTGGCTCGCAGACCCTTCCGGCCCTCTCGCTTCCTCCCTGGTTCCGGATCTGGCCCGTGACCTCAGCGTTGTGCGTCTGCCTCGCGAACCCCGTGACTTCATCGAGATCCGGGTCGAGGCTGGAGTCGGGGTGGCACCGGAGGACCTTTTGGGTCGCCTCCTCGGAGCGCTGGATGGTGCCGCCGGAGGTCCGGATGACGCCGAGGTGTCCGCTATCCAACGAGCCTGGGCGGGTGAGAGGGCGCTCAACGATCAGCGTCTTCATTACGCAGCAGTTTTTTACGGTGAGGCGCTGGCCTCGGGTCGTGGGCTTTTGGCCGAGGCGGTGGCGCCGTCGGAAGTTGGTTCCGCCATCGTCCGACGAGCTGCCTCGGAGCTTCTCGCTGAATCAACTGCGCGGGCGCGAGCTGCGTGGATTGGTGAAGGAGGACCCGAAGACAGGACTGTTCTGCCGGCTGCGGTGGCACCCCCCAAGCGCGAGGGCGAAACTACTCTCGAAAAGGGCCCGTTGGGGAGCTTGACGGCGACCCTTGGCAATGGAGTGGTGGTCGGCATCCTGCCCGAAGAGGGCAGCGAGGTCTTTGGTATTCACCTGTTGGTAGCCGACCGCACCCTACGAGAGCCGGTCGACGCACCTGGCGTGGCGGATTTCATACATCGCCTGCTCCCGGGTGGTACCGTGCTCGGCGGGAGCCAGGAGCTGGTCAGTCGGATGGAATGGGCGGGCATAGATGTCAAGACGGCTGACTCGCCGGCGATTCCTTTCGACAACCGCTACCACGTGCCTGACTTCTCCTATGTGCGCATCGAGGGTCCGGCGCAGAGCCTCACGGTGGCCCTCATGATGTTGGCCGAGATGGTGCGGCAACCGGCCTGGGACGATGCCGGGTGGCGGTCGGCAGCAGACGGGCATAGTTCGGAACGAAAGTCGGATAACCGGGGCTCGGAAAAGGCCAGGCAACTTTTCCTGGGGTCGCTGCTGGGTCCAGAGCATCCTCTGGCGCGTCCGGTTTCTGGGCCAGCTGGTGCTACAGCGGGAAGCCCAGAGCAGGTGCGAGAAGTGTGGCAAGGCTGGCCAGGCGGTTACTTTGCCCCCGACCGGCTCGTGGTGACGGTGGCCTCGCCGCTCGCGGCACAAGAGACCCTCGATCTTGTGACGGATGCATTCTCGGGCGGACCGGATGGACTTCCGGTACGTGGGCCGTATCCCGAACCGATGCCGCCCGAGGAAGCACCAGCGGTCGAGATTGGTGAGGCGCCGCAGGTGACCTTGCTGTGGGGACGCATCGCCGAGGTCGTGCCCGAGGATAGGGCGGCGCTTCTGGTCGCCATCGATGCGTTGTCGGACCGGATGACGGCGGTCATTCGAGAGCGAGAGGGCCTGGCTTATCGACTCGGTGCGGGTGTACGGCCAATCCCGGGTGGGGCGTGGATCTTGTCGGCGACGGTGGGCACGAGGCCCGACAACGGTGACCGGGTTGCTGAGCTTCTCGAGGAGCTGGTTGAGGAACTGTCCGCAGAACCGATTTCGGCCGGCGATCTCGAGCGACTCAACGCCCGAGCGCGCCGCACGCGGATGTTGAGGGGTCTCTCGGCCGCCTCGAGGGCTTACAGGGTCGGCCGCGCTCTCTTCGAGGGCCCCGGCTCGCCTCTGGCTGTGGACGACGCGGCCTACGCTGCCGTGACCCCGAAACAGGTACTTGTGGCCGCCCGACGGTACCTCGTGCCAGACAAGATGTTGCTCGTCGTAACTCCGTGAGGTATGCAGGCTAAGGAGCCAACAACGCTGCGAAACCAAATTTCTCGATTCAACCCGGTCGACATCGCGCTCTTCCTGAGTGCCCTGGGGCTTGCGCGACGAGCGCAGCGCGTGCGACGGGTGCCGGTACCAGAGGTTGTCGAAGACATTGCCGCCCGGGGTGGGGGAGGACGGGACCATCCGGTGCCGCGGGTTGAACTGGCGGCCGTTCGAGCGTCGACTAGATGGCGTCTATGGTTTGGTGGATTCGATACCTGTCTGATCCGCTCATTGGTTCTGGGAGGCCTGCTGGCCGGTCGAGGTGAGGTGATGCTCAACATTGGCTTTCGCCCCGGTGAAGAGCAACCTTCGATCGACGGACATGCCTGGGTGACCGTCGACGGAAACCCGGTTGGGGCTGACGGTGATCTTGCAAGGGAACGCTATACTCGGGTCCTCACAGTGGCGTTCTTGCGTGGTTCTGGAGAGAAATGACTGGCTGCATGGTGGAAAAATCTGAAAAGACTCGCGTCGCTGACGAACTTGATGTTCGGGTAGTGGTGTCCCAGCGATGAGGCGAGCCGTCGATCTCTCGCGTCTCTTGTCGTCCGAGGGCATTTCACACACCCGATTAGCGGACCACAGTGGCGTCATCCTCGATATTGACTCGTTGCAGGTTTTTTCGGTGAACGACACCGGGATGTGCCTCGTAGAAGCCCTGCGCGACGGGATTGATGACCACGAAGGGCTGGTTCGGAGGATTGTCGACGAGTTTGAGGTTGACCGGGAAACCGCTGCCGGGGACGTCGACGCGTTTGTCGAGGAACTCGCTCAGTACCTGGTCGACCGGCGGGCATGATGATGGCGTATTCTCCCGAACCCGGATCCGAGCCAAGGGTCAAGCCTCCGCAACGCCCGCAGCGCGCTGCTTGGATTGGTCTCCTCATCGCATTGACGGTCTGCGGAATCGCGGTTCTGATGGTGCTGGCGCCATTCTTTTCGGTCATCTTGCTGGCTGTCGTTGCCTCGGGCTTGATCCGCCCCTCGTACCGGCGACTCGTGAGGGCCCTCAAGGATCGCCGACGCGCAGCGGCTATCCTGATCTGCCTCATCCTGTTGGTGGTTCTCCTGGTGCCTCTTTACCTCATCGCCCAGGAGGTCTCCCAGGAAGCACTCGGCATTTACGAAATGAGCACGACTCAGCTCACCGAGGGGCGGCTCCGCGAAATGCTCGAGCAACGTCAGGACAGGATTGAGCAAGCCAATCGGTTGTTAGAGCCGTTCGGTCTGACCCTCACGATTGACCGGGTCTACGATCTTCTGGCGACATTGGGAGTCCGCATCGGCGGCTTTTTCTACAAGTCCGGTGTTTCCCTGGCAAAGGACTTGGTTCGATTCGTCTTCGGATTCATCTTCTGGGTTTTGGTTCTTTACTATTTGCTAGTCGACGGACGAGAGTTCAGGACCTGGATCGAAAACACGATCCCGCTTCCTGTCGACGAACAACACCTGGTGGCTCACCGTTTCATGGATATGGCCTCGTCGCTGGTGGTCGGCAACGGAGTTGCAGCCTTCATCCAGGGTTTGATCGGAGGTCTTACGTTCTTTGCCCTTGGCCTCCACGGCGCCGTTCTGTGGGGCGTCGTGATGGCGATCTTCGCCTTCATTCCGGTGGTCGGCATCTCCCTGGTCTTCATACCATTCACTGTCATTCTTCTCTTTGCCGGTGAAACCACCCGCGCACTGATGCTGTTTCTGCCGCTGGCCGTCATCGCAACGATCGTGGAGTACTGGTTGAAACCCCTGCTTGTTGGCAGGAGGGCACAGATGCACACCCTTCTCGTCTTTCTATCGCTGATTGGTGGGGCGGTTGTCTTCGGACCGGTAGGCCTGCTCCTCGGACCGCTGATGATGACGTTGTTCCTGACACTTGCGGGGATCTACAGGGAGCGTTACCGCCCGTTTCTTGTCGAGCGTTGCTCGGGAGACGTAAAGGGAGATGAGTTGGCGCCCTCGTGACCCGTTGTGGGTGGAGTCTCGCCTAGCTGTCGTCGGGTCCCAGGGTTTGATCCGACTCGATGCGGATCGCTTCAGAATCCTTATGACTCGCCCGGCTCCTTGCGGGCACTCGATGTCCGCACGGACGGACGGTTCTCCGGTTTCCTCATATTCACCTGACCTCTGAAATTGGCACCGTCTTTGATCAGGATCCTGGGTGCGGTGATATTGCCGTCGACCTGAGCCGAAATCTCGAGTTCGATCTTCTCGTCGGCTGTGATGTCGCCGACGACGGTACCGGCAACCGAAACGACCTTGCCGTGCAAACTTGCCTCAACTCGTCCCTTTTCGCCGACTCTGACCGTCCCGGTCGCTTCGATAGTGCCGTTGACCAACCCATTGACAACGATTTCACCAGAACCCGAGATTCGCCCTTCGATCGTTGTTGGCCGCGCGATCACGGTTCGATCTGTGGCCTCGGGGGCGATCGATGAGGTGGACGGCCTGATCGTCGATTGCGCCGGCTGCTGATCGGGATTCGCTTCGTCGCGTCCGAAGATGCCCATGATTTTGTCCCCGCAGAGAATGCGATTTGGAGCGGGCAACGGGACTCGAACCCGCGACGTTCAGCTTGGGAAGCTGACACTCTACCAGCTGAGTTATGCCCGCCCGCGCGGGGCTGACTCTAACATTGATAAAGACACCCGGCAAGAGCTACAATCCGTTCAGGATCCATGGGTGTCGAACGCTGGCACGTGGTTTGCTTTACATGAGGGTGATGAATACACAACGCTACTCAATGCCTCGCGGGTTTACACTCGTTGAGTTGTTGATTGTAGTCGCTGTCATTGGACTCATCGCTGCCATCGCAATTCCGAACCTCCTCAACGCAATCGAACGCGGGCGCCAGGCGCGTACGATCGGGGACATCAGAGGCTTGAGTACTGGGATTGCCATGTACCAACAGGACTATGTGCACTATCCCATCGTCGCGGATTGGGCTGAAGTCACTACACTCGAGGTCTTTCTCCAGCCGTACATGAGTGGGTACAACGCTTCGGATGGTTGGCGAAGACCGTTCATGTATTTGAGCAACGGAAACGTCTACACGATGGTTTCGTACGGGATGAACGGTTCTGCCGATCAGCCGTGGACTAGGGGCCCCATTCACCTTTTTGACGACGACATAGTCGTCAACAACGGCGTCTTCATTCAGTGGCCGGCGGGAATCCAACAGTAGATTCGTCGGCTTCGGGCCTTAGCCGACCGGTGCGGTTTTAGCTTACTTCCGGGGATCATCGGATTGATGGCCGCGGCCCGCTGGAATGACGCTGGGCGTCAGTGACTCTGAGATTCGGTTACGTCAGGCTGTATTTCCCGCGTCGACTCAGAAGACCGCCAAAACTTCACCGCTCCCCATGCCGCCGCCCACACAACGGGTGGTGAGACCAATCTTCTGACCCCTTCGCCGCAGCTGGTGGGTCATGTCGACTACCTGACGGGCGCCGGTGCAACCAACTGGATGACCGAGTGAGATGCCGCTTCCCCACAGGTTGGTGCGGTCGGGCAGGAGCTCTGGTAGGAAGTGGAACGCTGAAGCGAGCACCGCGGCAAAAGCCTCGTTGATCTCGAAGAGATCGATATCGGCGATGCTCAAACCGGTCTTTTCGAGAAGCGGAGGGATAACCTTGAAGGCGCCTTCGCCCATGTACTCACGTGCGACCCCGATGTTGTGGAACCCTCGGATCTCCGCGAGGGGCTCGAGGCCAAGTTCGGCGGCGCGTTTCTCGTTGACCAACAGCACCGCTGCGGCACCGTCGTTGACGCTCGACGCGTTGACAGCCGTGATCGTACCTCCGTCGCGCTTGAAATAGGGGCGGGCTGCAGCGAGCTCATCCATGGTCACCGGCCGCGGCCCTTCATCGCGGGCTACGATCTTCGGTTCTCCGCGTCGCTGCGGCACTTCCACTGGCACCACATACCCATCGAAAGCGCCGCTCTCCCACGCTTCGATGGCGCCATGGTGACTGCGATAGGCGATCTCGTCCTGCTCCTCCCTGGTGAGCTGATACCGTTCAACCAGCCGTTCAGAGAGGAGACCCATCAGCTCGCCGCTTTCACCGACATTGGTATCGGTCAGTGCCCCAAAGAGGCCGTCCACCAGCGTCATATCTCCGTAGAGCTGACCCTTCGTGCGGCCGCTGAATAGGTAGCGAGGCACGTTGCTGAGGGATTCGACTCCGCCGGCAACACCGATCGAGATCTCACCCAACATGATGCGCCGGGCGATGCTGTGGATTGCGGCGCCCCCGGAGGCGCAGTTCTCGTGGAAGGTGGTGCCGGGGGAAGTGCAGGGTACCCCGGCGCGCTCGGCCGCGGTCTTGGCGATGTTTGGCGAACGTGGGTCCTGCATGACCCAACCCATGCACGTGTATTCGACGAGGTTCGGATCGAACCCGGATGAACTGAAGAGCGCTTTGAGGACGGTGACAGCCAGATCTTCGGCCTGGACCGAGCTGAGACCACCGCCGACCGAACCGATCGGAGTTCGTACTGCGCCAGCGATTACGACTTTTTCGGTCATTGAAGCCTCCCGCACTGGAGATGACTTCAGTATGCCAGAGCTTCTTCTGTAAGCCAGTCTTCCGGCGGCACGGCGAGAGAGAGGACGAGTTCAGAGAGCAGGGCCAAACGTCGTGGCACGTCTTCGATGACGATGCTCTCGTCGATCCGATGAGCGCCTTCGCCGGACGGACCAAAACCGTCTATCGTCGCTGTGCCGACCGCAGCGGCCAGGTTTGCGTCGGACGATCCGCCCCACCGGATCGGGTTGAGATCGAACCCGAGGTCGGTTCCAAGGGCGCGAGCTCGCTCGAAGAGCTCGGTGGCAATGGGCGAGGTCTCCATTGGTGGTCGATTCCAGCCACCGAGAACGTTGATTTCGGCCCCTGCAATGACTGGCTGCAGCCGGCGAATGGCGCCGTCGAGGCGTTCAGCTTCTGACTGTTTCCAGGCGCGCACGTCGACCCGGATCTCGGCCAGATCGGGAACGGTGTTGCTCGTCTGGCCACCCGTGACCACGTTGGGACCAACCGTTGTTCCCGCTGTTGCGTCTTCGAGCTCCAACATTCGGAGAATCTGATGCGACGCTTCCACCACAGCGTTGACGCCCTTCTCGGGCTCGGCCCCCTGGTGACTGGACCGGCCGCGAATGGTGACCACATACTCACCGGATCCCTTGCGTTCGACCTTCAGGCTACCGTCGAGATTGCACGGTTCAAGGACAAGGACGAAGTTCGCGCGCCGTGCTGCCTCCTCAATGTAGGACCGCGAGCCGGGGGAGCCGAGCTCTTCATCGGGGTTGAGCAGAATTTCTATCTCGGGGTGGTCGAGCCTGTTGGCGTCGAAGTAACGGAGCATCCACAGGATGAAGAGGAGTCCACCCTTCATATCGAAAATCCCGGGGGCGTGGGCCCGACCGTTGCTGACGTTCCACAGATTCTGCCATGACCCGACAGGCCACACGGTGTCGTAGTGTGCGAGCAGCAGGACCTTGCTGGCAACCCCCTTGCGGCGGAGGCGCAGGAGGGGCCCGTGATCCTCGAGGTCACAGCGTTCGGGATTGCCCAAGGGCGCGAGCCGTTCCGTCAGAAAGACGGCGGCGCGTTCGAGGTTGGCGAGATCACCAGTAGGTGTCTCGATCGCCGTGAAAGCCCTCAGTTCGTCCAGATAGTCCTGCAGGCGGTCCGTGAAAAAGTCCAGGCTGCTCATCGGCAACTGATGAGACACCAATTCAGCTCCCGATGCAAGTTCCCACCGACCCTTCCAGTAATCGGTGATCAGTCATCAGTAATCAGTTTGAGAGCCCGGAGGGGTGGGTGGTGGGGACTGATAACTGATTACTGATGACTCAATAACATTCGAGCTTCTTGATCGTCGGTCGGCCAATTCCGACCAGGGCAAGCGTGTCGATCAGGTATCCTCCACGGATGGACACTTGGCCGTTGAGATATGAAGAACCCGTGTTCCGTCCTCCGTCCGAGGCAACCTCGCTGATTTTCCAGCTCACGGTTGGCTGTTCCTGGAACCGGTGCACCTATTGCGGCATGTACAGGGGAAAACAATATCGGGTGCGGCCAGCCGAAGAGCTGAGAAATGAAATCCGCTCCATCGCACCGGCTGTAAAACGGGTGCGTCGTGTCTTCCTTGCCGATGGGGACGCGTTGGCGGCACCTATGGAGGTTCTCGAACAGGTGCTCGCCGAGATCGGGGAGGCCATGCCGGGGGTGCAGCGGGTTGGTATTTACGGCGACTCACGGTCGATCCTGACGAAGGGCGCCGGCGACCTTGCGAAGCTGCGCGGGTTGGGGTTGGGCATCGTATATTTCGGCGCCGAAAGCGGCGATCCAGCGACCCTCAAAACGGTTCGCAAGGGCGCGACTCTCGAGCGGCAGATCGAGGCCTGCCGGATCGTGCGAGAGGCTGGCCTCAAGCTTTCGGTGATGGTCCTTTTGGGTCTGGCGGGGCGACGGGACTCGGAACGCCACGCCCGCGCCACTGGACGTTTTCTGGCGAATGCAGCACCTACCTACGGCGCAGCGCTGACAGTGACTCCGGTGCCCGGAACCGAGATGCACTCCGCGGTCGAGAACGGAAGCTTCGAGCTTCCAGACCGGTGGGAAATGCTACAGGAACTCCAGTGGATGCTCGAAGAGATGGATGGCTATCGCGGGGTTTTTCACGCCAATCACGCCTCCAACTACCTCCCTCTCAAGCTGCGTCTTCCGCGCGATCGGGAGGCGACTATCGAGCTGCTCGATTCCGTGGTCGCGGCGCGCGACGAGTCGCGCCTGACGCCCGACTGGGCGCGCGGCCTGTAAAAGTAATCAGTAATCAGTAACCAGTTATCAGTCCCCACCACCCAATCCTTCGGGCTCTCACACTGATCACTGATAACTGATCACTTGTGATCGGAGACGGGAAGCCTAATCGTCGCTATGGTGCCCTCACCCTCGGTGCTCTCCAACTCGAGGGTTCCCCCGAGCACCTCGACCATCCGCCGACAGAGAGGAAGACCGAGGCCATAGTGCTCGCGGTTTTCGCCGGGCTTGCGGTGGAGCTGGACAAAGGGCTGAAAGCAATCACTGATTCGATCGGTAGGAATACCGACCCCACTATCAATGACCTCAATTACCACCCAATGCTGATCGTGGATCGCTCGCAAGGACACAGATCCGTTCTTCGGTGTGAACTGAATGGCGTTGTCGAGGAGTCGGCGCAGGACATCTTTCAGTCGGTCCTGGTCGACTGTGACGGGGGGAAGGTCCTTCGATACGTCGATCGCTGTCCTCAGTC
>JACXWA010000056.1 GCA_014764485.1 Candidatus Sulfomarinibacter kjeldsenii | reverse complement strand
CCATCCGCGGAATGTCCCCGATGATGTTCTCGAACGGCTGGCCGAGAACGGGGGAGTTGTCATGCTCAATTTCGTGAGCTACTTTCTCGACCCCGCGGTCACCGAGCGGAACGCCAACCGGAAGGCCGAGCTGGCGCGGCTCGAAGAACTCTTCCTGGGAGATCCTCAGGAGGTCGAGGAGCGGATGGACCGCTGGTACGCAGAAAATCCGGTTCCCACGGTGCCGTTGGCGGTCGCAGCCGATCACCTCGATCATATCGTCAAGATCGCGGGCATCGACAACGTCGGCCTCGGTTCCGATTTTGACGGTATCGGAAGCCTGCCCGAAGGCCTGGAGGATGTCTCAGGCTATCCGGTACTCCTTGGCGAGTTGCTGAGCCGTGGCTGGAGCCGCGAAGATCTGGCCAAATTGGCAGGACTCAACGTGCTCCGGGTCATGCGACAGACCGAGAGGGTCGCTTCCGAGCTGCAAAAGAACCGGGAGCCGATCGAAGTCCTGTTCGAACCGACGGACTCATACCCGAGCGAGGATTGAGGTTGCTCCGACTCTCCTCGAGATGAGGTTTACTCGACGTATCCCAATGATCTGAGGAGCTCCAGATCTTCCTCTGTGACCTCCTCCGGATCGGGCAGCTGGATGTCGATGGCCTCTCGCCGAACAAGCTCGCCGAGCAAGCGCTCGGCAATCTCTCGGTTTTGGTCGAGGAGATTGTGAAGCTCGCCAGGGTCTTTATGCAGATCGAAGAGCTTGTCGTATTCCGGGCGTCGGGGAAAATGGAGTAGCTTCCACCGGTCCTGGATGATCGAGTAGATGACTCCGATATCGCGTTTCCCGGGAGATTCGCTCAAGGTGAAGAAACTGTGGACCTCACTATAAGCCGTGGTCCTTCGATCAAGAGTGACGTCTCCTGACAACAGCCCGGTTAGGCTCTGTCCCTGCACTCCAACGGGCGTTGAATGGTCGATTTTGGCAAGTTGCAGCAGGGTCGGCATGAGGTCGACGTGCTCGACGACCGGCGTAATCACCTGTCCTGCCGGGATCCCTGGTCCTTGCAGGATCAGGGGAACCCGAATCTGCTCCTGGTACAGCAAGCTATGCTTCCACCAGTTGTGATCGCCGAGACCTTCTCCATGGTCTGAAGTGACTGCGAGTACGGTCGATTCACGAAGACCGAGGCGATCGAGCTCGTCGATGATGATGCCGACATGCATGTCTGCATAGGAGATCTCGGCATCGTACACAGCGCGCAAATAGTCATGCTGATCCTCGACCTGGCGCCCCTCCATGCGCTTTTCAAGGTACCTGGCAGGTGGAAGGAGGTGGGTATCATGAGGGTCGAAGAGGTGCACCCAAAGGAAGAACGGTGCGCCGGGATCGGCCTGCAGCCACTCCAGAACTGCAGACGTCGTCTCATCAGCTGATCTTTGACTCCTACCGGTGGCGACTGTGCCATCCTCGTGGATGCTGGGGGGGTGCTGGCGGAGAAATGACTCATCGAAGATGGCAAACCCGCGCTCGAGTCCATAGCGGCTGCTGGCCGGGAAGGCACTGATGAAGGCTGCTGTGACGTATTCGTGGCTGCTGAAGACCTCTGCCAATGTCGGCACTGAATCATCGAGCGATGTCATGGAGAAACCGTGCATCGCGCGCAGCTTGTGGCGGTAGGGGTAGGTCCCGGTCAGCTGGCTGGCACATGAGATCGGTGTCTCACTCGACTGGGCTATGGCGAAGTCGAAACGAACCCCTTCCTCCGCGAGTTGATCGATGCGAGGGCTCGTGTCGTACTGATATCCATAGCAGCCAATGTGATCGGCGCGGGTCGTGTCGAGGGTAATGAGCACGACATTGCGCTGCTTCGCGACGCAGGCCAACTGGGTGGCGATGAGCACGGCGAAGAAGAGCTGTTTCCTGAGATACATCCCTTCACATTATGACTGATCGGATCGCCACCGGGATCAGGTCGGTGATGGGTCCCGGTTCACCCGGCAGATGCTGACTACCGCTCAGTGCTGCCGGCGCCGATTCAGGGGTTCGGCAGAGCGATGTCGAGGTTCTCCTCGGCCGGTGACCGAATAAAACGCCCTACCGCGAGAATGGCTTCGACGACCAGCCACAGGGCAATGAAAGTGATCGCACCGCCAATAAAGAGGAGGGTGTTGTTGTCGTCCCTCCAGAAGGCAATGAGCTTGGTCGTCATGGCGATCAGGGTGGTGACCATCATGAAGATCATCGGCAGCAGATAGGGCAGGGCGAAACGTCGGCGCTGGAGCAGGTAGAGCGACACTGTCAGCAGGGCGAGACCGGCCAAAAGCTGGTTGGTCGAACCAAAGAGCTGCCACAGTACAAGGCCGGCGGAGCGGCCCTCGATGCGGTAGAAAGCAAAGAAGGAAATGGCGGTGACCGCGAGCGTCGATGAAAGATAGCGGTTTCGAAATGGTGCAAACCGGATCGAGGTGCCGATTTCCTCGATGTTGTAGCGCAAGAGGCGGGTGGCGGAATCGAGCGTCGTCAACGCAAAGCTCACGACGACGACCGCGATCAGGGTTCGCGCAGTCTGCTCGGGCAGCCCGACCATCGACACGAATCGAGTGGCACCTTCGATGAAAGCGGTCATGCTCGAGCCCAAGCCTTGAATCGACTCCCAATCGGCGTAGTGGTGGCGCCATGCTGTTGGCGACACGAAGCCAGCCGTACAGGCTAGGACCGCCGCCAACCCGAGCAGGGACTCGCCAAGCATCGCGCCATAGCCGATTGGGCGGGCTTGGGTCTCGCGATCAAGCTGTTTGGCAGTGGTTCCAGAGGAGACGAGTGAGTGGAAGCCGGAAGCGGCGCCGCAGGCGATGACGATGAATACAAATGGGTACATGGGTGGAGCACCAGCGGGATGGGTGTCCACGATCGGCGAGGCGAACTCGGGACGCAGGATGAAGAAGCCGATGTAGGTCAGGCCAAGACCGACGTAGAGTAGCAGTGAGTTCAGGAAGTCGCGCGGTTGCAGCAGCGACCACACGGGCAGCACCGAGGCGAGCCAGGCGTAGGCCAGGAGGATCCAGGTCCAGCCGCCCGAGGAGGCCCAGCGCACAGGCATGTAGGGAGATGCCACGACGACAATCAGGATGAATACAAAGGCAACTGCAATCAGAGGCATGAGTCTCTGCCCGCGGCGGCGGACCAGCCAACCGATGAGCAGCGCTGCCACCAGGATGACCGCGGACGGGACCACCGATTCCGGATAGTAGTCGGCAGAGAAAAGGAGTCCGACCACGTAGGCGAAAACGCCCATGGCGAGGGCGATAGCAAAGAAGATGATGGCGTGCATCAGTGACTTGGCGCGTGGACCGATCAGACCTTCTGCGATAGCGCCTATCGACAGTCCCTTGGCTCGTACTGAGATCACCAGGGCACCGAAATCGTGGACGCAGCCGATCAGAATCCCGCCGAAAACCACCCACAGCATTGCCGGCAGCCAGCCCCACACGACCGCAATGGCCGGTCCCAGCATGGGCGAGAGCCCGGTGATCGAGGCAAAGTGATGGCCGAAGAGCACGATCGGCCGTGTCGGGACATAGTCGATTCCGTCCTGCATTGCGTGTGCCGGGGTCACCGCGTCTTGCCGCAGCGCGAAGACCTGCTGCGCCAGGAAGCGGGAGTAGAAGCGGTAACCCGCGAAGTAAAACGCGAAACACGCCACAACAACCAGTGTTGATGTCATGGTGAGTATTTTATCCGTTCCCGTGCCCGGCATTTCGCTTGAACCGCCAAGGCACCAAGATCACCAAGGTTTTTTCAGGTTTTTATTGGTTCATCGGAAGGCGTCGCTGCGAATGGCCCGAATTGTCTGAGTGAAAGAAGTCCAGTGTTCCAATGACACAGGAAGTACTTGGTGTCCTTGGTGCCTTGGCGGTGAAAGGTGTGGGTTGTGGAAACATTAAACGGCTAAGGTTCCAACGTTTGAACGTTCCGCTTCGAGTACCCTCGAAGCCACCGCCTTGCCCCGTTCGCCGTCCTCACCTTTCCCCGTACCTGAGCATCAGTTAGGCCGTTGATCGCCCGGCCGAGGTCGGGGCCCGGTTGAAGGTCCAACACCACACCGACTTCCTCACCGGAAAGCAGGGCTGAGGGTCTTACGAGCTCGGGTCCTCGTTCCCGCCACATCCGCCACCAGCGGGCCCAGGGATGGTTCGGCTGGACGGCAGCGCCGAACGCGAGGGCGGTCGGAAAAGCTGTCCCGGTGGTATGGATGAATGCCCGCCTTTCGGTGGCTGGCGCCTCAGCCGTCGTCAGGGCGTGGTCGAGGAGAGCCGCGGCTCGGGCGGCGTGTCGGCGCTCTGAGCGCGACCATGCAAACGAAGTGACAGTGTCCGCGTCGGGGCAACCCCAGGCGCGGAAGATCAGAGCCAGATGTGGGGCGTTGCCGCTTTCCTCGACAGACGCCGCCACTGGGTGGGGCGCGGATCCGGAAAGACGAGCAGCTGCCGAGATGTTGCATTCAATCCAGTCCCGGTCGCATTGAGCAGCATCTGGGGCTGCCGGCTCCAACAGCCCGAGTTCCAGCAGACTTCGAAGCCCGTCAGCGGCGCCGGGCGCGGCGAGGAGCTTGAGAAGTTCCTGCCCGATCCTCTCGCGCGGAGCCTCGGAAACTTCGGGTGCTAGGCTTCTGATCCAGTTTGCGGTTTTGGGGTCGAGTTCGAATCCCTCGAGCTGAGCCAGGAATCGCGGGCCTCGAACCAGCCGCACCGGATCGTCCTCGAGGTTCTGCTTCGAGAGTGCGCGAACGACACCGTTCTCCAAATCTTCCTGACCACCGATTCGATCGTCAAGCGGGCCGTTCGGAAGTCGCCAGAAGAGAGCATTACAGCTGAAGTCACGGCGTTTGATGTCTTCGTCGGGACTGAGATCTCCGAGGGGCCAGATCTCGATCTTGATTTCGGGGCACTCGATTCGCCACACGCGGTTTCCGTCGCGACCGAGAACGTGGGCTCGGGTATCCAACCGCGCCGCCAGCCGACGGGCGGGGCCGGCCGAGGTCTCGATATCTCCGGGCAGAACGAGGTCGAGATCAACACATTTCCGCCCCAACAACCGATCGCGAACGTAGCCGCCTGTTATATGACATTCCGGCGTACCAAGCCCCTCCCACACCCCGCGCAACAGGAGATCATTTTCGAGAGCGGCGTTGTTGACTTTGAGCATTGCGGATCAATAATAGCGCTTCCTCCCGCGCCCGCGCCCGAAAAACTAAACCACCAAGACACGAAGGTCACCAAGAAAAATCTCTGTGTTTTGTGGCCTAAAGGAGCTACTTGGTGTTCTTGGTGCCTTAGTGGTGAATTAGGAGGGTGGGTGGCCCATCGGCCGTAAAGCCGTGCCGCCGTATAGCCGTACAGCCCTTACTGCGTTACAATCGCGCTCCCGCCGAGAGGTGGAGCATCCCGTGGAAAGAGGGAATAATGGGCGAAGAACGAATTCAGAAGATCATTGCGCGCTCGGGTCTGTGCTCGCGCCGCGATGCCGACCAGATGATCGCCGATGGTCGGGTGACGGTCGATGGCCGGGTGGCGAAACCGGGCGAGAAGGCGGACTCCAGGGCGGCTCGCATCAAGATCGACGGCAGGGCAGTCAAGGCGCCCGAATCGCTGCGTTACTTCCTGCTCTACAAACCCCGCGCGGTGATGACTACCTGTGATGACCCCGAGGAACGCAAGACCGTGCTCGATTTCGTGCGCCCGGTTATTCCTGAACGAGTGTACCCGGTGGGCCGCCTCGACTATCACTCAGAGGGGCTGCTCATCCTCACGAATGACGGCGAGCTTGCTGCTCGTATCGCCCACCCGCGTTTTGGCGTGGTGCGCGAATATCTCGTGAAAATCCGTGGCGATCTCACAACCTCTGAGTACCGAAAACTAATGGCTGGGACCTCGGTCGAGGGTCGTCACGTCAAACCGAAACTCGCTCAGCGGTCGTCGAAGGTCCGCGGTGGCAAGGCTACCTGGTGGCGCTTGGAGGTTTTGGAGGGGCGCACCCGCGAAGTTCGTGAGCTCTTTCTTTGTGCCGGGCACCACGTACAGCGGTTGCGTCGTACCGCCATCGGCCCTCTTCGCGATGACTCCTTGAATCCGGGAGATTTCCGCACCATCACGGCAAAGGAGCTTGCGTTGTTACGCAACGCGAGCTCGAAATCACGGCGTCCGCCAACGAGGCGGCCTGCCCGATCGCGCGGCAAAGGTCCTGCGAACCTGAACAGCGCTGCTCGCAAACGCCCGGAGCGCAAACGCTAAGTCGTTGAAAAAACCTAGTCTTCAAGTCGTCGTTGACGATTTGCTGGGGTAAAATAACGCGCTGCGGAAATGGCGTGGAGGAATTTTGGAGACAAAGGACGAGTCCCAACAGCCTGTCGAACAGCTGATCGCCAACCGTCGAGCCAAGCTCGATGCGCTGCGGGAAATGGGCCAGGACCCCTATCCCCGTCGGTTTCGGGTCGAGCGCTCGGTCAGCGAAGCCCGTTCGCTATACGAAGGGCTCAGCGCAGAAGAACTCGAAAAGGACCCACCCGTCGTGCGACTCGGGGGTCGGCTCCGCGCCGTGCGTGGGCATGGGAAGGTCTCCTTTGCCGATCTCTCCGACGGTTTAGGACAGATTCAGCTCTATGTGAAGAAGAACGACCTCGACGAGTCCGCATGGCTGGTCTTCAAGCAACTCGATCTGGGCGATTTCTTAGGTGTAGAAGGTCCCGTTTTCCGCACCCGCGCGGGCGAGCTCAGTGTGGCAGTCAAGGAACTCACTGTGCTTTCAAAAGCCCTCCGCCCTCTGCCCGAGAAGTACCACGGTCTGGCCGACCGCGAAGCGCGGGCTCGGCAGCGTTATCTCGATCTCCTGTCCAACCCGGAATCGAGAGAGGTCTTCGAGATCCGATCGAAGGCCATTTCCTCGATCCGCCGCCGCCTGGAAGCGGCGGGCTTCATCGAGGTCGAGACGCCGATGATGCAACCGATACCGGGGGGCGCAACGGCGCGTCCATTTGTCACTCACCACAACACTCTCGACCTCGATCTCTATCTGCGAATCGCACCCGAACTCTTCCTCAAACGCCTCATCGTTGGCGGTTTCGAGAGAGTATTCGAGCTCAACCGGAACTTCCGCAACGAGGGCATCTCGACCCGCCACAACCCCGAGTTCACGATGCTCGAGTTCTACTGGGCCTACGCCGACTACGAGCTGCTGATGGATTTCACCGAGGAGCTGATCTCGGGAGTCGTCGAAGAAGTGACCGGCGGTCTCGAGGTCGAGTGGGGAGGGCACACCATCGACTTCAGTCGCCCGTGGCGGCGCTTGAAAATGCGGGATGCCATCCTCGAGTACTCCGATCTGACTCCCGATGATCTCGTAGGTCGCGAGCGAATGGAGAAGGCCGCACGGGACCTCGACGTTCAACGGATCGATGAGAGATCGGACGGCAACCTGCTCGCCGAGCTCTACGAGATGACAGCGGAACCTCTGATGATCAATCCGACCTTCATCATGGACTTTCCACGCCAGATTTCGCCATTTGCGAAGTCCTGCCCGGACGATCCGGAAACGGTGGAACGGTTCGAGCTGTTCATCGGCGGCATGGAACTGGCCAACGCCTTCACCGAGCTCAACGACCCCGACGAGCAACGGCGGCGGCTCGAGTTCCAGGCCGCGGAGCAGGGGGGCATGGTTGACGAGGATTTCGTGCTCGCCATGGAGCACGGTCTGCCGCCGACCGGCGGCGAGGGCATCGGGATCGACCGTTTGATCATGCTGCTGACCAATCAGAGTTCGATCCGCGACGCGATCCTCTTTCCGCAGCTGCGTCCGCGGGAGTGAGATGAGGGCAACGCAGCTCCATACCCAAAGGGACGGCGCCAACGATGCACGTCGGCGCCCCCGCACGCTTCACCGGGCCGCTTCTCGGGTTCCCGAAGATTGGATGGCTGCCGGTGTCGGTTGAACTTCACCTCGCGCGGCGCTACCTGCTGGGCCTCAGGCGGAGAACCCATATTGCGACCGTGACCCTGATTTCGATGATTGGGCTCGGCCTCGGAGTGCTCGCTCTGGTGGTCACGCTGTCCCTTCTCGAGGGCTTCCAGGCGAGCATCCGGTCCGAGATCGTGACCAGGGCCACCCACGCGAGGGTGATTCCGGCTGATGGCCGGAGACTCGCTGATCCCGGAAAGCTGGCTTCGGTCTTGCAAGAAGAGCTCCCAGAGGTGGAAATGGTGGAGGTTGTGCGCGGCACCTGCCTGGTTTCGTCGTTCACAGATGCCGTTCCGGCATCCGTGATCGGCCGCTCTGACGCCCTCGATGTCGGATTGGACCGGATCCTGGCCAACCGACTCCAGGTTGGCAGTGGTGAGGAAATCTCCGTCATCTCGCCGCGCCAGAGGTTGACGCCGATGGGACCCTTGCCAGTCAGGGTGCGGGCTGAAATTGCAAGGGTGTTGACGCCGGAACCGGGATCGCAAGAGGGTTCAGTTCGGCTCCCCCTGGGCCTTGCACAGCGACTCCTGTGGGGCGACACGGTGGTTGAAGCGATCGAGCTCCGCGACATCACCGATCCCTGGCAATTGGGTGACAGGGTGCGTTCAGTACTCGGTCCCGAGACTGATGGGATTCGCGTTGAGGGTCTCGTCGACCTGCACCGCCCGCTTCTTCTCGCGCTCGCCATGGAGCGAGTGATGATCTTCGTGGCGGTTGGTCTGATGTTGGTTGTAGCGGCCCTCAATCTTCTGTGCAACGTCGCGATGGTTGCAGCCGAGAAGAGAGTTGACCTCGCGGTGCTGTCGGGAATCGGTTTGACGCCCCGGGCTCTACGGAGGCTCTTCCTTCTGCTCGGGATGGGCATCGGCATGGTCGGATCAACTCTCGGGGCTGTGCTTGGAGTCGCGATTTCGATGCTTCTCAATGAAAGCGGTGCTCTACCCTTACCGCGAGGGGTCTTCAGCTTCTCCTCGGTACCCTTTCGGGTCGAACCGTCGATGGTGGCTGTGGTGATGGCGGTTGCGCTGGCTCTGGCTGCGGCTGCATCGTGGCTACCGTCACGAATGGTGGCCCTCCGTGAGCCGGCCGAAGGTCTCCGGTATGAGTGATCTGAAGATGGTGTCGCTTGCAGGCCTGGGCAAGGGGTTCGGCGTCGGCGAGACCAGGGTCGAGGTACTGAAGGACCTGGATATCGAAGTCGAAAAGGGGCAAATGTTAGCCGTCGTGGGACCTTCGGGAGTCGGCAAAAGTACCCTGCTCCACATCATCGGTCTGCTCGACCGACCAGATGACGGCCGCCTCGAACTCGGTGGACGAGATGTCGGGGGCCTCGATCGCGAGGAGCGAGCTCATCTCCGGAACAGGATGATAGGGTTCGTTTTCCAGCATCATTATTTGCTTGACGAACTCGATGCTCTCGACAACGTAGCCCTGCCTATGCGCATTGCGGGCGACCGTTCCGCGGCGGCCCGTGGTCGGGCCGAGGAGCTTCTGGCGGCAGTATCCCTGTCCGATAGGGCGCACCACTATCCGGATCAGCTGTCGGGTGGTGAACAACAGCGGGTTGCGGTTGCGCGGGCATTGGCGATGGGGCCTGATCTGTTGCTGGCCGACGAACCGACCGGGAACCTCGATCGCGCCAATTCAGATGCCGTCTTTTCGCTGGTCCGCGAACTTCATTTGATGGCCGGATTGACATCAATTATAGTGACCCACGACGAAGAGATGGCCCGCAAGTGCGACGGGATCTTCCGCCTCGCGCCTGCGGGCGAAAATTTCGACCATGTTTGAACGATTCAACGAGCACGTCAGGCGAAGCCTGTTTTTTGCCCGCTACGAAGCGAGTCGGTCGAGTAGTCGTTCGATTGCCTTGCAGCACGTCCTGCTCGGGATGCTGCGCGAGGCTGACCCGGTTCTCAATGAGCTGCTGAGGAGTAGAGGTATAGAGCCCAGGGAGCTTCGTGAAGAGCTCTTGGGTGAGCGGGTGACCGTCGAACGGGTCAGCACGTCGCCGGATCTTCCGTTGGCCGAGGAGACGAAAAAGGCGCTGGCATTCGCGGTCCACGAGGCAGAGAGCATGGGCCACTCGAGCGTCGGGTCGGAGCATTTGGTCCTCGGTCTGTTGCGGGTCGAAAAATCAACCGCGGCGGAGTACCTGAACGCCAACGGGCTCGAGCTCTTTCAGATTCGCGAGGAGGTGGTCCAGCGTGGCCGTGAGCTCGAGGCCGAAGCTTCTGCGCAAGCGACACCGCACATCGCCGAATACTCGCGCGATCTGACGATGATTGCCTCGGAAGGCGGCTTCGACCCCCTTATCGGCCGTGAGCACGAGGTCGAACGGATGGTGCAGATCCTCAGCAGGCGGACGAAGAACAATCCCCTGTTGTTGGGCGAGTCGGGAGTCGGGAAGACGGCCATCGTCGAAGGTCTTGCTACCCGCATCTTCGAGGGTTCGGTGCCGATGCTGCTAGCCGACCGCCGCATTTTGGCCCTGGATCTGTCGCTGCTGGTGGCCGGGACCAAGTACCGTGGTCAGTTCGAAGAACGTCTCAAGGGGCTCCTCAAAGAGATTCAGAATCACCCGGAGATCATCATCTTCATCGACGAGATCCACTCCCTCATTGGCACCGGCTCGGCCGAAGGCTCTCTCGACGCCGCAAATATCATCAAACCCGCTCTTTCAAGGGGCGAAATCACGTGCATCGGTGCCACCACGGTGCGTGAATATCGCAAATATGTAGAAAAAGACCGCGCGCTGTCCCGCCGCTTCCAGGCCGTGACCATTCGGCAGCCGACGGAGGAGGAGACCATCACAATCCTCGAAGGTGTTCAGAGCCGATATGAGGAGTTCCACGGCGTTCGCTACACCGAAGATGCGATCAAGGCCGCAGTCAGTAATGCGGGCCGATACATCACCGATCGCGCGTTTCCGGACAAGGCCATCGATGTGGTTGACGAGGCGGGGGCACGGGTCAAGCTGCGGCAGGTATCTTCCACGTCGTCTCTGCGGCGGGTCCAGCAGGAGATCCGGGAAGTCGTGGCGCGGATGAAAGACGCGATATCTCGCAAGGAGTTCGAACTCGCGGTCGATCTTCGCGAGGAAGAGCTGCGATTGCGCGAAGAGCTCGAGATGCTTGAGACCACGCACGCCGAGGAATCTCCGGAGCGGGTGATGGTTGAACGTTTCGATGTGGAAGAGGTGGTGGCGTCCTGGACCGGAATTCCGGTCGCGTCCATAGGTGAGGACGAGGCGGATCGGCTACGCCGGATGGAGGAGATCCTCCGCCAACGCGTTGTCGGGCAGGATGATGCGATTGGGGCCGTGGCGAGGGCTATCCGTCGTAGCCGCCTCGGAGTCACAAGCCCAGACCGTCCGATTGGGTCATTCATTTTTCTCGGACCGTCCGGAGTTGGGAAGACAGAGGTCGCACGGCAGCTCGCCAGCTTTCTCTTCCAGGATCCGCGACGGCTGGTTCGATTCGACATGTCGGAATATATGGAGAAGCACACTGTGTCACGGTTGATTGGCTCTCCTCCCGGCTACGTAGGTTTCGAG
This sequence comes from Candidatus Sulfomarinibacter kjeldsenii, assembly GCA_014764485.1. GTDB lineage: Bacteria > Acidobacteriota > Thermoanaerobaculia > Thermoanaerobaculales > Sulfomarinibacteraceae > Sulfomarinibacter > Sulfomarinibacter kjeldsenii. The sequence continues at coordinate 4,206 of JACXWA010000056.1, read as the reverse complement.
GAGGGCGGGCAGCTGTCGGAGCAGGTGCGCCGAAATCCCTATTCAGTGGTTCTCCTCGATGAAATCGAAAAGGCCCACCCCGACGTCTATAACTTGATGCTGCAAGTGCTTGAAGACGGTCGTCTGACCGATAACTTCGGCAACGTTATTGATTTCACCAATACACTGATCATCATGACCTCCAACCTCGGTGGACGTGAGCTGGTCGAGGGAGAGGGCGTTGGCTTCGCTTCTGACGGCCCGTCCATCGAGTCGAGGCAGGTACGGGAGCTCGTCGACCGCGAACTGAGGCGCCACTTCCCACCGGAGTTTGTCAATCGATTGGACGAGGTCATTGTCTTCGACGCTCTCGGCGAAGACAGCATGCTGGAGGTGGCTCGCCTGCTGCTCGATGAGACGGCTACGGTTCTGGGTACAAAGAAGGTCACTATCGAGTTTTCTCCAGAGATTGCGAGATGGCTCTTTAACCGGTGCGGGATCGATCCGCAAGCCGGCGCTCGGCCTCTGCGTCGTCTCGTCAAGCTGTGGATCGAAGACGCAGTCGCGGATTATCTGATTCAGCACCGGGAAGCTGAGAGCGCGGAGCTGAGGATGTGGATCGAGGACGAGCGCCCGGTGGTGGCAGCCAGGGATGCTGCCGCAGTGGTTCAGGGCGAGGACGCCTGATGACGGCGCGAACTGTTGCCATCGTTGTCCTGTTGGCAATGATTGTGCCTGTGGCCGCTGCCCAGGAGGAGTTCTATATCCGAGAGGTTGTTGTCGAAGGCGGCATGACGCTCACGGTCGACACCGTCTCGTACTACCTCGGGCTCGAGGCGGGTGATCCGCTCGACCGTGAAGCGATTGTCGATGGCTACCGGAGATTGTGGGACTCGGGCTTGTTTGAAGATGTGCGGGTCGAAATCGAGGACCACGGCGACGGCGCAGTCACTCTCTACGTAATCGTCAGGGAGCGCCCGTTCGTGACTTCGGTGGATTTTGAGGGGAACAAGAAGATCAAGACTCCGGATCTCAAGGACAAGCTCGATGAGCGCGGCGTTGAGATCCCACGAAATGTTCCGATGCGATCGTCGCAGTTGGGCCGAATTGAAAGCGCTATCAAAGAGGTATACGACTCCGAGGGCTTCCGGTCGGCACAGGTCAGCTACAGCATTACCGAAGTGTCTGCGAACAAAAAGAAGGTCGTTTATCTGATCGATGAGGGCGGCAAGATCAAGATCAAGAATATTGATTTTGTCGGCAACAATGTGTTTTCGAGATCCAAACTCCGCGGGGTGCTGAAGAAGACCAAACAGAAGAGCCTTCGCAACTATTTTGGCGAAAAAATTGTCTACACCAGGGAGGCGTGGGACGAGGATCGGGATAATCTCCGCAAGTTCTACGGCGATCGCGGCTACATCGATGTCAAGATCGGCGAGCCGGCGTTGGAACTCGTAGCCAAAAAACCCGATGCGGAGACTCTCAAGAAAAAGAAATACACGATGCGCATCACCATCCCGGTCGAAGAGGGGGAGCCTTATACCCTGGGTTCCTTTGAGGTGACGGGCGTCGAGATCTTCAGCGCGACGGGCCTGGCTTCGGCATTCGAGGTCCAAGAAGGCGGAACCTACAGCCGTAAGGCAATCGAAGACGGCATGGAAACCGTCCGCAAGAGCTATCACAATGCGGGCTACGTCTACGCATACACCAACGAAACATGGTCACGACGCGAGGGAGAAGAGCGCATCGTTGATGTTGCGGTTGATATTTTTGAGGGCGATCGATTCAACCTCGGGCGACTCGAGTTTGTCGGTAACACGACGACCCGCGACAAGGTTCTTCGACGTGAGTTCCGGGTTGCCGAGGGCCAGCCCATGAATATGGGCATGTTCGAGGCCTCGGTATACAAGGTGAACGCTCTCGGGTATTGGAAGCTCGAGGAGGAACCGCTCGAGTTCGACTTCGATGACGAAAACAAAAAAGTCAACGTCAAGGTCAAGGGCAACGAAGTTGGCCGCAACGATATCCAGTTCGGGGCCGGCTACTCCGAGCTTGATGGTTTCTTTATCCAGGGTCAGTTCAACACCCGCAACTTCCTCGGTCGAGGAAATTCGCTGGGCGTATCGCTGCAGCTCGGCAAGCGCACGGATCTCTACTCGCTGTCATATACCGAACCCTACTTTCTGGATCGCAGAATTCTACTCGGCGGTTCGATCTTCAGGAACGCCGTTGATTACACGCAGGCCGGATTCTCCAGCTATCAGAGAGAAACGACGGGCATCACGATGTCGATGGGGCTGGGTGTTGGACCATTCGCCTCGGTCTCCGGTGTTCTCGCTTTCCAGGATGACCTCTCGAGGTATGTGACCAGCAATTCAGGTTTTGTTGGCGATCCCGCTGGCGGACACGATCGACCGGTCGACATCCCTCCGGTTGATGGCGCCACATACGAACGTGCCTTCGAGGAATTCAGCGGTAGGACTCACTCCTTCACCCCGATATACAGCAAGGACTCTCGAGACGATCCATTCCAACCGAGTCGCGGCCAGGCGCTGCAATTTCGACTCCGTTTAGCCGGTGGAATCCTCGGCGGTGATTACGACTACGTGCGCCCGGAGCTCCACTTTACGCAGCTCCATCGACTCACTAAAAAGAGCATCGTGGCGTACCACGCTGAGGTTGGCCAGTTCCTGGTCTACAACCAGTCCGAGATCCCGCTCTACGAGCGCTACCGGATGGGTGGTGACCGATCTCTTCGGGGCCTGCCGTACTATTCGGTGCTACCGCGTACCGAGGAGGGTGAATACTTCACCACCCGGGGAGGATCGAGAATCGGGGGCGATCGTTATTGGCAGGTGAATCTGGAGTACCAGTTCTTGATCGGAGGTCCTGTCAGGTTGGTGTATTTCATCGACATGGGGAACACCTATGTCGCTCAGCAGGGATGGGACTTCAGCTTGTGGCGGAGGACTACCGGGCTCGAGATGAGGATCTTCCTACCCATCTTCCAGGCGCCGATTCGGTTCATTTACGGTTACAATCTTGATCCGTATCCGGACGAGAAGGAGAGTGACTTCCAGTTCTCGATCGGGACGACGTTCTAAGAAAAAAGCAACGGAGGAAAGAATATGTTTCGTTTGATGGTACGTGTAGCGATGTTGGGTGTGATCATGATGGCGATGGCGATGCCGGCAGCGGCTCAGTCCAAGATCGCGGTGATCGATGTACAACGAGTGGTGACAGAGTCTGACCCGGGCAAAGAGGTTATGCAAAAGCTCCGGGTCCTGTCAGACGCCAAAGCCCAGGAAGGGCAAACCCTGCAGCAGAATATGGCAGCTCTCCAAGACCAGTTCACCAAACAGCGGTTCACGGTTTCTGAAGCGCGTCAGGCGGAGATGCAAAAAGAGATCGAGGACGTACAGATCGCGATTCGGCGCTTCCAGGACGATGCCCAGCGAGAGCTCCAGGAGGCCCAGAGACGCGAACTCGGCGGTTTGGAAGAGCAAATTCTTCCGATCATCAATCAGGTTGGCCAGGCGGAAGGCTACACCCTTATTTTCAACAAGTTCCAATCCGGACTGGTGTATGCCGACGAAGCCGTCGACATCACCGACCGAGTCATTCAGATGTTCAACACAGCACAGTGACCTCGAGTAGAACACTCGCAGATCTCGCCTCCGATCTTGGCACCGATGTGATCGGTGACGAGGACTTCGAGGTGTGTGGCGTCAGGCCACTCGAAACCGCGAAGGCCGAGCATCTCAGCTTCCTCCACAACCCGAAATATGTGGACGAGGCAAAGGCGTCCGAAGCCGGCGCAATTCTGGTCGCCGATGCCGAAGTTCTTCTCGGACGGAATCTTCTCGTCTGCCCAGAACCCTATCTCGCTCTCGCGCAGGCGCTCGAGATTTTCCACCCGATGGAGCGTCCCGAGCCGGGGGTACACCCCTCGGCCGTGGTGGCGGCGGGGGTCTCAGTAGGCGAGGGGGCCAGCATCGGTCCTCTGGCTTCGGTCGCAGAGGGCGTAACGGTTGGCGAGGGCACTGTGGTCGGCGCAGGTTGCGTTATCGGACGCGGTGTCGGGATCGGCGGGGACTGCCTCCTCCATCCGCGAGTCGTGGTCGGGGAACAATGCCGGATCGGAGACCGCTGCAATGTCCACTCGGGAACTGTGATTGGTTATGACGGATTTGGATTCGCCACCGTCGACGGAACCCACCACAAGGT
>JACXWA010000050.1 GCA_014764485.1 Candidatus Sulfomarinibacter kjeldsenii | reverse complement strand
GCCTCCTGTCTTTCCCGATTGGCGCGCCGCGCGGCCGTGCTCGAGGAGCTTCCGGATCGCCTCGCAACCAACACCTGGCCGCTCGTGGAGAACTCTCAGACGGTGGTGACAATTTCCCGGTCGTCCGCGGTGGTCGCAGTGGTAGAGGGGGCATGGAGGCGTGGTTGGGATGGTTCTGTCGTGGTGCTTGACGGCACCGAATCGGGCCGCGGTGCCGACCAAGCACGCCGGTTGCGGACCTCGGGGTCCGTGGTTTCGCGACCTGATTCAGCCGCATCGGAAGCGCTGGAACAGCCGTCGGTCGTTGTCGTGGTTGGTGCCGACGCCGTCGGCAGGCTAAGGTTTGTCAACTCGGCAGGCACCGAGGAATTGCTCAAGATCGCTCGATGCGCCAAAGTTGAGGCGGTGCTTGTCGCGGACAGTGGTAAAGACGTCCCGGAGGATGATGTGGACGACATTATTCGCTTGTCACCACTACACCGTGATGCGCCCGGTCGAGAGTGGCCCATTTTTGAGGCTGTACCACTCGATCTCGTGACTGCTCGCGTCACAGAGTAGCCGTCAGCCGTCAGCAATCAGGTTTCAGCCCTTCTTTGGAACCGCCGTAGAGCCGCGGAGCGGCGACAGATGAATAGCCTGGGGCGTGAGCCCCAGGTGCGGCGATCAATAAATGAAGAAAAGCCGCGGAGCGGCGACAGAAAAACAAGGTTGAATGGCCGCAGCTCACGCTGCAGCCGCAATCTGTCGCCCCTCCGGGGCTTAACAATATTTTCTTTCGTTCCTGGGGCTCACGCCCCAGGCTAAATATCTGTCGCGCCTCCGGCGCTTGGCCGGTTGCTGACAGCTGACAGCTGATAGCGGTGAGTTCCTGTGCTAAAGTACGCCCCGTGAAAGTTTTGCGACGACTCATGTTGACTGCGACGGTGCTGGTTTCGGTGCCTCTGTGGGCCGCAGACCCGGCCCCGAAAGCGGTCTCGATCGATGATCTCGAGGGCAGCGCCAAGCTCGATGCGCTGATCGAAAGGGTGGTCGAGCGGCAACGCACCCTCAACACCCTCGAAGCGGAGTTTGTTCAGCTCAAGGAGAGCGCCCTGCTTCTCGAAGCCGTCGAGTCGACTGGAGTTTTTCTGTTCCGGGCTCCGGATCTGGTGCGCTGGGATTACCGGCTGCCAGACTCCATGGTGGTTCTCTTCGTCGAGGACACCGTCACCACTTACCACCCAGCTCAGGCCCGAGCCGAGCAAATCAAAGTGTCCAATAAGCAACGCCGATTCGTGAGAGTCCTGGCGGGGACCCAACCGCTGGATGATCTGACCTCGCACTTCAGCATCACGCTCGCCGATCCCGGTGGCCAGGCCCACTATCGGTTGACGCTCCGGCCGATCGGGAACATTCTGTCCAAGAAGCTGCAATCGGTGGAAATCGAGGTCGACCGGAAGCTCTTTCTGCCGGTTGTGATCAAGTACAACGAGGCCGACGGAGACAGGACTCGCTACGAGTTCAGGGAAATGGTCATCAACCCGGAGATCGACGAATCGCGCTTCGATCTCGAACTGGGTGAAGATGTGAAATTGGAAACCCTCGACGCCTCGGCCGGCATCGGCTGATTCTGGCGTCCGGACCGGGCCCCTCCTGATGTTGCCTTTTTCCATCGTTGGTAAGGATCCCGAGAGTTCTGCTCGGGCCGCCGAGTTGAGCACGCCCCATGGGGTGGTGCGAACGCCTGCCTTTATGCCCGTAGGTACCGCCGGGACGGTCAAGGGCATGGCGGCATGGGAGCTCGAGCGCCTCGCTCCTCAAATGATTCTCGGGAATACCTACCATCTGCTCCTGCGGCCGGGCGTCGAACGCATCGGCCACCTCGGCGGACTCCATCGACTCATGGGATGGAACGGCCCGATTCTCACGGATTCTGGAGGATTTCAGGTTTTCTCGCTCGCCGGCCGCCGCACGATGGACGCCGACGGCGTTACCTTCAGATCCCATATCGATGGTGACCAGCATCGCCTGACCCCCGAAAATGTCATTGAGACCCAAGCAGCGCTTGGGGTCGATGTGGCAATGGTACTGGATGAGTGTCTTCCCTATCCGGTGGATCGCGAGCGGGCGGAACAGTCGACGGCAACCAGCGTCGAGTGGGCGCTGCGTGGGCTTGGCCGCGCACACGAGATTCGGCGCGGGGACGGGGGCTGGGATGGCGGCGTTTTCGCCATCCAACAGGGTTCGCTTGATCCCTCGCTGCGCCGGAGCTCGAGTGAAGCCCTGGCGGCTGCAGACTTCGATGGATTTGCCATCGGGGGTTTGGCGGTGGGGGAGCCCGCCGATGCCCTGTATGAGGCGGTGGCAATGGCGGCACCGTTACTCCCTGAGCACCGGCCGCGATATCTCATGGGCGTAGGTTATCCGGAGGACATTCTGCACGCGATCGATTGTGGGGTCGATCTCTTCGATTGCGTCCTGCCGACACGGTCGGCGCGGACGGGTAAGATCTTCACCTCGGCCGGCGATCTGGTGATAAAAAATGCCCGCTTTGCCAATGATTCGAAGCCACTCGACGAGAACTGCTCCTGCCCCACCTGTGCAGTTTATTCCCGCGCTGCGCTACGCCATCTCTTCGTGGCGAACGAGGTCACGTCAGTGGTGCTTCTGACGATGCACAATTTGTGGTTCTACTTGAGCTTGATGCGTGAGGCTCGGGAGGCTATCATGACGGGCCGCTATACGCGGTTTCGCGCCCGGGTGGAGAACGATCGCGGTTCCACGCGGGAAAAGACAGCGCCCACAGAAGACGAGAGGTGAATTATGGAAGCTGGAGCCGGGGGTGGTCCCCTGTCAATGGTAATGATGTTTGCCCTGATATTCGGGGTCTTTTACTTCCTTGTCATCATGCCAGGAAAGAAACAACAGAAGAAGAAGGATGCCATGATCGGGGCCCTCAAGAAGGGGGACAAAGTGGTGACTTCTGGCGGCATCTACGGCACGGTGGCGGCAGTCGAGGACCAGGCGCTGCTGCTCAAAATTTCGGAAAATACCAAGATCCGGATAGCCAAGAGCGCTATCGGCGGACCCGTCGGCGCAGACGACGGCACTTCCTGAAGCGGAGGCGAGTGTGGACTCGAAGATTCTCTGGCGAGTAATAGTGATTCTGGTGGTGGTGGCTCTCAGCGTGTGGTCGTTGTACCCACCCGGAGAGAAAATCCACTACGGACTCGATCTTTCCGGTGGTATTCACCTGGTGCTGCAGGTGCAGACAGATGATGCCATCAAGGCGGAGCTCGATGATTCTGCTCAACGGCTTGTCAGTCGGGCACGGGAGCAAGGTCTGGAGCTCTCCCAGGGAGAGAGCAACATCGAAAACCTGAGCTTCAAGGTCAACGTACCTGCCGATGCAGATACCACAGCCCTTCGGGAGCTCGCACAAAATTGGGTGCCTGGATACGGGGCAGATCCCGGGGTCGGCGAGTGGACCTTCAAGCTGCCGCCAAACATGGACCGTACAGTGCGCGACATGGCCGTCCGGTCGTCGCTGGAGACGATCTGGAATCGTGTCGACCAGTTCGGTGTTGCCGAACCGGTCATCCAGCGTCAGGGCATTGAGAGTGACCGCATCCTCGTCCAGTTGCCCGGGGTGGATGACCCGGCGCGGGTCAAGGACCTGATCTCGTCGACCGCATTCCTGGAGTTCCAGGAGGTGGTTGCGGGGCCGGCGCCGGATCGGCAGAGCCTGCTCACAGCAATCGGCGGTGTCACACCTTCCGATTCAGAGATCCTGACGGGAGACCGCCAAGGGCTCGACGGACAGGTGCTCGGTGTCGATTATTACCTGCTCAAGAAAGCGGCGATCATCTCCGGACAGGAGTTGCGATCGGCCAGGAGAAGCCAGGACGAGTATGGCCAACCGGTGGTGAACTTCGCGACCCAACCGCATGCGGCCGAAAAGTTTGGACTGTACACGGGTTCCCACATCGGTACCCGGATGGCAATCGTGCTGGACCAAAAGGTAATCTCGGCACCGTCGATCGAATCAAGGATCCCCGGTGAAGGCCGCATCACCGGAAGTTTCACCATCGAAGATGCCGAAGACCTGGCTTTAAAACTTCGAGCCGGCGCTCTCCCGGCCACCATTATCTACCTCGAAGAGAGGACGGTTGGCCCGTCGCTGGGTCGCGATTCCGTGGTCCGGGGAGTGCGAGCGGCGGTCTCCGGTCTGCTGTTGGTGATGATCTTCATGCTTGTCTATTACCGGCTTTCGGGGCTCAACGCCAATGTTGCGCTGATCCTCAACATCATGATTCTGCTTGGCGCGATGGCATACTTCGGCGCCACGCTGACCCTGCCTGGGATCGCGGGAGTGATCCTCACGATCGGTATGGCGGTGGATGCTAACGTGCTCATTTTCGAGCGCATCCGCGAAGAGCTTCGGGTGGGCAAGACCGTCCGGGCGGCGATTGACACCGGCTTTGCGCGCGCCTTTGGCACCATTCTCGACGCCAACCTGACGACCATGATTGCCGCCCTGTTCCTTTTCAATTTCGGCACCGGCCCAATCAAGGGCTTCGCTGTGACCCTGTCAATCGGCATTCTGGCCAGTGTTTTCACGGCCGTGTTTGTTTCTCGTACCCTTTACATGATCGTTCTTGCCGGCCGCGAGCGCGTCGAGAGCCTCAGTATCTGATTGGATGAATCCATGCGCATCATTGGCGAGACCAATATTCCGTTTCTCTCCTACCGCAAAATCGCCCTGTCGCTTTCGGCGTTGGCGATTGTTGGCGGTTTGGCTTACCAGTTTCTCGGACCGGGGCTCAATCTCGGAATCGACTTCGTAGGTGGGTCCCAGGTCACGCTCAAATTCCGCGACCAACCGGACCTCGGCACTCTGCGTGAGTCGATCTCGGACCTGACCGTGGGAACGCCGCTCATTCAGCGTTTCGATGAGGTCGAGAAGAATGAAATTCTGATTCGGGTCGAAAACCCCGAAGGCGCGGAGGGTGACTTCACGCGTCCGATCCTCGAGCTTCTGCACCAGAATTTCAACTCTGACCTTGGGAACAGGTTCGACCTCAATACCCAGGGGTCGCTGGCGCTCCTCGGTCGCCTTGTTTCGGCGGATCCGGATGGCATGGGCGGTGATGCCGAGGCCCGAGAGTCGTACTACGGACCGATGGCCGACGCGGTGCTCGAGTATCGAAAGACCAACGGGATATTCGGTTCTCTCGATGAGCTCTCGAATGTTGAAGCCTTGAGCGAGTCCGCACGAACCTATCTCGAGAACAACACGGCGGTCGGCGCATTCTCGCTGCTCGGTGCCGAAAGCGTTGGCCCGGCGGTCGGCGCGGATCTGCAGAAGAAGGCAATGCTGGCGATCGGCTTTTCGCTCGTCGGCATGCTGGTATATATCTGGATCCGATTCAAGCTGCCTTATGCGGTCGGCGCGGTTGCGGCCCTGTTCCACGACGTGCTGATCACCCTCACCGCCATCGCCGTGACCCACCGCGAGATCAATCTACCGACGGTTGCGGCCCTCCTGACCCTCGTTGGCTATTCGGTCAATGACACGGTGGTGGTCTTTGACCGGGTGCGCGAGAATCTGAGGCTGCGCCGTGGTGAAGAGCTCGAGTCGGTGATGGATCTGTCGATCAACCAGACTCTTTCACGGACCTTCATTACTTCGGGTACCACGCTGGTGGTCGTCCTGAGTCTCTACATTTTTGGTGGCGATGTCATCAACACTTTCGCCTTCGTGCTGCTGATCGGCATCCTTGTCGGAACCTACTCATCCATTTTTGTCGCTTCGCCTGTGGCGTTGGCAATGAACAGGGTGCTGGTTTCGCGCCGTGAACGCAGACGTCTCAGGGGACGCCGATAGAGCGAATTAGGAATTTAGAATTAGGAATTCCCACCCGCCCCCGGAATCTCCTGGGGCGGTTTTCTGTCCTCTCTTGCCCTCTCTGTTTCCTCCATGTCATCCCGACCGAGGGAGCGTAGCGACCGAGTGGAGGGATCCATTCGACTCGCTTCGCTCGCTCAGGACAAGCCTGTGAAACGAAGAGGGAACCTCTGCCCATCCACCCCGCAGATTTCTCGGCTCGGCCTACGGCCTCGCTCGAAATGACAGCTTTGGGGTAATGGAACCGGGAGGGTGGGCAGTAACTCAAAACTCAAAACTGAGAACTCAAAACTCCCTCGGGTGGGTGGGCGGATAATCCGAGATCCGAAATCCGAAATTCTCCCTTGGGTGGGTGGACGACATTCCTAATTCCTCATTCCTAATTCCTCATTCAACAAACCCTTCACTCTCTCTCAGACCCTCTCTCTCTTTGTAATGGTCATCACATTGATGGCGGTCGCAGACGCGGACTCGGGCGCGTTTGGGGCCGTTTCTTGACCCGAGGGATAAAATAGATGGATGGCCAGTCTGCATGTCTCACCAGGCTTCGTAGCGAGACCGGAAAGATGGTGCGAGATGTGGTGTTTGCGACCCGAGGGCCGCGGAGGCGTACTTGACGGTACGTCGAGCAGCCCGACGGGAGCAAACGCCGCAGATTGCCGCAGATTTCCGGCCGCAGCAGAAGGTTGGTGAGACATGCAGGCTCAAGGAGTCGCGACTGCGCAGGTTGAGGTGAAGGTCCGCATTGAGGACATCCTCAACCGAATGGAGCGGTATCGTCCTGAACTGGACGAGGACCTCTTGCGGCACGCGTATGTCTTTGCCGCCAATCGCCACCAGGGCCAGATCCGACGTTCGGGCGAGCCTTACCTGACCCACCCCTTGACCGTCGCCTGGATCCTGGCTGACATGGAGCTGGACGAGGAGACGGTGGCCGCCGGGCTACTCCATGATTTGCTCGAAGATACGGAAACGACGGCCGAAGAGATTGAGGTCGAGTTCGGTCCGGAGATCGAGCGACTGGTGACCGCGCTGACCAAAATGGCCGATTTTGAATCCAGCTACTCGAGCCGCGAGGCCACCGAGGCCGAAAACTTCCGCCGCTTGCTCCTCGCATCGGTCGACGATCTGCGCGTGATCCTCATCAAGCTCGCGGACCGGTTGCACAACATGCGGACTCTGGTTTTCCTTCGACGCGATCGGCAGATCGCCATTGCCCGAGAAACCCTCGATATCTTTGCTCCGATTGCCAATCGCCTCGGTATCGGCAGCATCAAGGTAGAGATGGAGGATCTCTGCTTCCGGTACCTGCACCCGAAAGAGGCGGAGAAGCTAGATCACGAAATCGAAGACCGCAAGGAGGCGGCCGATCGCTGGTTTGCCGAAATCCACGGCGTACTGGGCGGACTTCTCGAAGAGAACGGCATCGAGGGCAGTATTCATGGCCGGATCAAGCATCTGTACTCGATCTTCGAGAAGCTCAAACGGCAGGGGGTCGACGTCGCGAACGTCTTCGATTTCCTGGCCTTTCGGATTATCGTATCGACGGTCGCCGATTGTTACGCTGCGCTCGGTCTCATCCATCAACAATGGCCGCCGGTTCCGGGGCGGCTCAAGGACCATATCGCGATTCCCAAGCCCAATGCTTACCAGTCGTTGCATACCACGGTGATCGGCCCAGAAGGCCATCCCTTCGAAATCCAGATCCGAACCGACGAAATGAACAAAATTGCCGAGTACGGCATCGCCGCACATTGGAGCTACAAGGAGAGGGGCTCGCATGCGCCCGCCGAGGATTCCCGGGTAGCCTGGCTGAGGGCGTTGCTCGACAACTCGGAGGGCTCCTCACCTCGAGAGTTTATCGATTCTCTAAAAGTCGACCTCTATCCGGACGAGGTCTATAGTTTCACGCCTCGCGGTGATGTCTTCTCTTTCCCTAACGGCGCGACGGTTCTCGACTTCGCATATCGGGTCCATACTCAGGTCGGTCATACTTGCGTAGGTGGCCGAATCAACGGTCGCTGGGTGCCTCTGAAGACTGAAATCGTTAATGGCGACATCGTCGAAATCACAACCTCGAAGAAGCAGCGGCCTCACCACGATTGGTTGAGTATTGTCGGTACCAATCGTGCCCGATCGAAGATTCGGGCTTGGCTCAAGCGAGAGGAGAAGGCGCGGGCGGTCGAGGTTGGACGGAAGCTGGTTGACCGCGAGTTGCGAAAGCTGGGAACTTCGCTGCGCTCGGCGAGCGGGAGTGACGAGTTGGCCGGGGTGATCAGGGCTGGCGGATATCCCAACGAAGATGATCTGATCGCAGCGATCGGATTCGGCAAGATTCCGGTAGCCACCCTCACCACGGTCTTTCGTAAGGACGGCGAGGCGCCGGCAGAAGAGGAAGATCTCACTCGAAAGAAGAAGCCGGCCCCAGCGTCAAAGAACGATCATGCTCTCGAGGTCAGCGGTGACGCCGACTTTCTCGTCTATATGGCGAAATGTTGTAAGCCGCTACCGGGTGAAGAGATTGTCGGTTTTGTCACACGGGGGAAAGGGGTGGCCGTCCATTCGCGCTCATGCCCCAACGTCAGAAATCTCCTCTATCACCCTGAGCGCGAAATCGAGGTTCAGTGGGCACCGACCGCACCGGCCACCAGGGCACCTACGTCACAGGTTGACGTCGATATGTCCTTCAACGACAGCTCCGGGATACTGGCGTCCATCTCGCAGGCTATCTCGACGGAGGGCAGCGACATCCTCAGCTGCCGCCTTCGAACTGATCCCAACGACACCGGTTTCGCTGCGATGACGATCGTCGTACGCGATAAGGCGCAACTCACCCGCATCCTCAGCCGTCTCCAGGATCTGAAGGGGATGCTGCGGGTGGAGCGGCGCGGGCAAACGGGAGCGAGCCCGTGATCGGCCGCGGAAGACTAGATGCGGGGGGCCTTGCTGACCTTGCCCGAACGGATGCAGCGGGTACAAACCTTAACGTATTTCGGCTTGCCGTCCACCATCGCTCGAACACGCTGGATGTTGGGCAGCCAACGCCGCTTGGTCACGTTGTGGGCGTGAGAGATATTGCTTCCGCTCATCGGGCCTTTGCCGCAGATTTCACATCGCTGCGCCATCGTCGAATTCCTCCTCGAGGTCCCCACTTGGGGGTTGAATTGTTTAACACATGTGACTCAATAATGCAAGTACGAGCGTCGCTCTCAGTCCCGTATTTTTGTCTTCGAAGCCGTCGAAGCGGCGATTCAGACGTGAAATGAGGGGGGGTATTTCGGTGTCCAATGGCGAGACGTCACGGCTGATATACTGGTTGCTGGATGAGGAATTGATGCCCGAAATAGATGTCCGGCGTTGTGCCAAGAATTCGCCAAGCGGTGCCACCGACTTGGGCGGTAATATTCACTCGAGTGCCGACAGAGTATGTTGTACGTCACTCAAAGCCTTTATTGTTGTGATCCCTGTTCTTGACGTTAGAGGAGGCCTTTGGTAGCCTTCAAAGTAAGAGGGGTTTATGATCCTGTCCAGAAAAACTTCTGAGATCAAGGTTTAAGCCATGTTTGGAAAGCCTAAAAAACAAGTCGTCGGTTGCGATGTCGGATCGTCTGCGATCAAGATCGTAGAGTTGAAGCCGCTCAAGAGCGGTGAATTTCAACTTCTCCATGCGGCAATTGCAGATCTCTCGCCGGAAGCGATTGTTGACGGCGCGATAATGGACTCGTCACTTGTTGTCGAGGCATTGTCCCGTTTGATTGCCGAAAACAATATCAAGAATGCGAATTTCGGTGGCTCATTGTCGGGACATTCCGTAATCATCAAGAAAATCCAACTCCCGTCCATGACAGACGCCGAGCTTGCCGAATCGATTCAGTGGGAGGCGGAGCAGTACATTCCGTTTGACATCAACGACGTCAATCTTGACTACGTGGTCCTGGAGTCCGATGCCGGTGACTCCATGGATGTACTGTTGGTGGCTGTGAAAAAGGATCGGATCGCCGATTACACGTCGGTGATTGTGCAGGCCGGTAAGGATCCGGTGCTGGTTGATGTCGATGTCTTTGCTCTGCAGAACGCCTTCGAGGCCAATTATGATGTCGACCCGGAAACGATAGCACTGGTCAACATCGGCGCGTCGGTGATGAACATCAACGTTCTCTACCACGGAACATCGATCTTTTGGCGCGATGTGGCGTTCGGTGGAAATCAGTACACCGAGGCCATTCAGCGCGAACTCAGCTTGTCGCGCGATGATGCTGAACGATTGAAGCTCGGGGAGAGGGTCGGAGAGAACACCTTGCAGCAGGTCCTCGGTGTGCTCAACAGCGTTTCCGAAGACCTCACCGCAGAACTCCAGAAAACCATCGATTTCTTCGTCGCCACTTCGTCGGTTGATCACATCGATCGGGTGGTTCTCGCTGGCGGGAGCGCTCAGATCCTGAATCTCGACGAAGTACTCAGAGAGCGCTTCCAGGTCGCCGTCGAAGTCATGAATCCGTTCCGCAACATTCGCTACAGCGAGTCAGATTTCGATCCCGAGTGGATCAACCGGCACGCTCCGGCAATGGCGGTGGCGGTAGGCCTCGCGGTGCGCAGGGTCGGAGAATGACGCGATGATCAAGATTAATCTGGTTGCGGAAACTCCGGCGGCGGCGACGGTTCAGGCAGAACGCCCGCAGTTCTCCTTGGGGGCCAAACAGGGCGACGTCATTTTGTTGATCGTGCTCGCCCTCGGTCTGGTCGTCGTCGGCACCCAGTGGCTCCTCCTGACGAGCAAAAGGTCAGATCTGCAGGAGGTCGAAAGTCAGAGGCGTCGCGAACGTGACGAGCTGCTCGTCTATATTAAGAAGGTCGAAGAGCTCGAAGCGCGACGCGAGCTGCTGCGCCACAAGATCAATGTCATCAACGAGCTGAAGCGCAACCAGCAGGGACCGGTCCGGATTCTGGACGAAGTGTCGCGGGCGCTTCCTGAGTTGGTCTGGCTGGGCAGCCTCAAGCTGGTTGGAAATAACGTGGAGCTCGGGGGAAGCGCGATGGACGAGAATGCGGTCGCCAACTACATCTCGAATCTCGACGCTTCTCCCTTCTTCGACGAGCCGGTGCTCAAGAACCTTTCTCGAGCCCGGGGTGACACGTTCGGCTTCTCTTTGAGTTTCGCATTCAACAACGCTCCGCCGGAGATCGAGGCGGCCGAGGGCTCGCAAGCTGCGGGTTCCGGTCAATGAGGACGGGGGTCTGACACCATGGCGATAGATCTCAACTCCAAGCCCTGGTACGTGGCGGCCATCGTCGGCGTCGTTCTCGGCATAGCGATGTTCGTGGTAATGAACATTTACATCTTCAAAGATATTGGTATCCAAATCGAACGCCTCGAGACCAGTATTGACGAGCTCGAGCGAGAGATCGAAAAGGGACGTGCGGCCAAGGCGGATTTGCCGCGGCTCGAGGAAGACATCCGCAACTACGAAATCGAGCTCGATCGGCTCCGCAAAATCTTGCCGACCAAGCGTGAGACGGACAATCTCATCAAACGGGCCAAACAGCTCACAGAGCGTGGGAGGTTCCGTTTGACCCGGTTCACGCCGGGGGGCTTCGAGGATCGCGACTTCTTTATCGAATGGCCAATCCGGGTTGGTCTGGACGGTACCTACCACGAACTCGGGTTGTTCTTTGATCGGCTGAGTCGAATGCCGCGGATCATCAATGTCACCGAGCTGACAATCAATCCAAACAAAAAGTCCGATTCGGGTTTCACGATCCACGCCGAGTTCGTTCAACGGACCTATATTTATAAGGAAGAGACGCCGGAGCCGGAGACGGAAGAATGAACCGCAAATTCTTAATGTCGTGTGGTTTGATTGTGTTCATGGCAACCGTTGGTGTAGTAGTGGCCCAGGAGCCAGAGGCGCCGGCCGAAGAGGGAACTTCGCCGCTGGTCGACGAAGAGGTTGACGTGTCGGGAATCGAACAGATCCTGCGCGGCGGGGAAGAGGTTATGGAAGGCCGGATCTTCAGCTACGACCCTGCAGGTCGGAGAGATCCTTTCCGGTCACTCCTCGATGGTTTTGAAGAAAGCGAAGAGGGACCCGCCAAGGCCCGCCCACCCGGTCTGCCCGGAATGATGATCGAGGAGCTGAGGCTCGAGGGTATTATCGAAACGCCGAGCGGTATTCTGGCCTTCGTTCTCGGGCGCGACAACGTGTCATACATCATCCGACCGGGAACAAAGTTGTTCAACGGCGACGTCGGGGAGATTCAGCCCAAGAAGGTGGTCTTCAGGAAAGATGTGAATGACCCCAATCGGAACAAGCAGTACGAGGAAGTAGTGCGAGAAATCACGGAATAGCCGTGATTTGAGAGGAAAATGGGGGACGGCATGATGATGAAAAACGTCCGCATCCTGGTGGTGGCTGCAGCCTGCGTCCTGCTGGGTATGCCGCTCCTCGCCGAGGAGCCCGTTCCGGAAATCCAGGGAATGGGTGCGGAGGCGGGGCCCTCTGGACCCGTTCTCCGAGTCCGGGCGACAGGGGAGCTGGAGACGGTCCACTATTCGCCGCAACCTGGCGTGTGGGTAGTAGAGCTGCCAGAAGCGAGCTGGGACCAGGGCGCTGGGCTCATCGTTGATCCCGATCTCGGGATCGAACGCGCGGAGCTCAACCACGTTGACGAATTTGGGAAGCGGGTTTCCCGCCTCACCGTGTGGTTGGCCGAACCGGCGCAGCTGACAATGGACCGGTTCGCTGGCGGGTTGGAGCTCTCCTTCACATCGTTTGGCGAAAGGGAACCGGGGACTTCAGCAGCCGTTTCTCGCGAAGAGGTGGTCGTGGCATCGAAGAGCCACCCAGCTCCGGCCGAAGCTGCTGCGCCGACATCGGCGCTCGGAACACCGAGCTTGGTCGAAGTCGTGCCGACACGGACGGGTGACGGGGTGGTCGTCGAGCTGAGGTCGGACCGTCCGATTTCGGTCCGAGCCTTCACCCTTCCCGAGCCGAGACGCCTGGTGCTCGATCTCAATGGCGTTATCAACAGGGTTGACCGCCATCTGTTACCGGTGAACTCGCCCCTGGTGAGCCAGATTCGGGTGGCGCAGTTCCAGGCGGCTCCAGTGCCGGTCACGCGGGTTGTGATTGATTTGAGAAGCGAAGCCGATTACTCGATCGATGAAACCAATTTCGGTGCGTCGGTCAGGGTCGGTGCCAGTGGCGTTCCGCTTCCGGCGATTACCGAGTCGATTGAAGTAGCGGCCGCAGGCACAATCGAGATCACCCGTTCGACACCACAGGCAATTGATGAACCCGAGCCTACACAGGAGATGGCTTCGTCCCTGTTCGATCTTCCGGAAGAAACGGTGAAGGCCGAAGTCGTCGACAGCCCTGCGACAACGGAACGAAGCCCATGGGTTGCAGATAATTCGCAACTGATCGAGCAGGCCGAGGCGGTGACGGTCATTGGCGGACCGACGACCGCAGCCGAAGGTTTTGCGCCGACCGAGGTTTCCTCCGAAGAACAGCAGTTCACCGGGGAGCCGATCACCCTGACTCTCAAGGATGCCGATATCAAGGACGTGCTCAAGACGTTCTCGGTGCTCACCGAGATGAACATCGTCCTCGACCCCTCTGTCAGCGGGTCGGTAACGGTGGAACTTCGAGATGTTCCGTGGGACCAGGCCCTCGATCTGATCCTCAGGATCAATGGCCTCGACTACGTGCTTGAAAACAACGTCCTTCGAGTGGCACCGATCCAGAAGCTCGCCTCCGAAAAAAGTGCGCGAGCGGCGTTCGCCCTGGAGCAGGAGAAGGCCAAACCGATGAGTACGATGTTGAAGCCGATCTCCTACTCCAAGGCTTCTGACATCGCCGCTTTGTTGTCGAGCGACAGCTATCTGCTGTCAGCCCGCGGCTCTGTGACCGTTGACGACCGCACCAACACGATCATCCTTCGCGATGTTGCCGATCGGGTGGAGGGGATCCTGCGCCTCATCGACTCACTCGACCTGCCGACGCCCCAGGTGGTGATCGAGGGCCGGATTGTCGAAACCACGAAGCAGTTCTCGCGCTCGCTTGGCGTTGTGTGGGGATTCAATGGTGTGATGGATGCGGAGCACGGCAATGACACCGGGCTCAAGTTCCCCAACAGTATCGGTGTGGAGGGCGACGTCACGTTGCCGGGGGGAGCAAACAACGGGGTGTTCGGGATGGCCTTTGGCGACATTCTCAACACCTTCAACCTCGACTTCATGCTGAATGCCGCCGAGTCTGACAACCAGGCCAAGGTCGTTTCGACTCCGCGAGTGACGACCCAGAACCTCAAATCGGCATCGATTCGCTCGGGTCTCCAGATCCCGGTTCAGACGGTGGCGAACAACACGGTGACCGTCCAGTACGTGGACGCGACCCTTCGCCTCGAGGTGACACCGCAGATCACCGCTGAGGGAACGGTCAACCTCGACATCATGATCAAAAAGCAGCGCCCAGCGCCGGAATTTGCAGTGATTGGTGGTCAGAACGCGCCGATCTTTACGCGCGACGCCGAGACCGAGCTTCTGGTTCGCGACGGCGGCACGACGGTGATCGGTGGGATCTATGAAATCACCACAGGGGAAGGGGAAAACCGGGTTCCTGGCCTGCACAATATCCCGGTATTCGGGTGGTTGTTCAAGAACAAGACCGTCACGAACAACCATGACGAACTCCTGATCTTCATTACCCCGAGAATCGTGAAGTACTAGGTGGAGGATCAGATGAAGCGCATCACTCCCGTCTTCGTCACGCTCGCCCTCGCCCTGATGGTGTGGTCCTGTGGTGGCAACAGCACACTCGACAACACCGAAGCGGCGGTGTTCCTGACGGTCGAAATTTCGGAGTACAACCCGGATATCGATCTCTGTTCGCAGCAGGGCGACATCGAGATCTCCGGCATGGACATCACCTCGGAGTCCAAGGACGCTGAAGCTTCCCTCGGAGCCAACCAGGACGTCAATCTCAACCGCTGGGTGATCAAACCGTATCGCACCGACGGCGGCTCCACCGCCTCGCCCGAGTGGACGTACGACTCCTCAGTTTACGTTCCCGCCGATGGGAGCACGGGCCTCGAGAATTACAAGATTTATCCGTTCGAGTTTCTCAAAGAGGTGCCGTTAGCGTACCTGCTTCCCAATAATGGTGGGTTCGACCCCGAGACGGGCAACAGCAACATCCGCCAGAGCTTCGAGTTGCAGATCTTTGGTCAGACGGTCTCGGGCAAGAACGTGTCCACCGTGCCGGTCGCGATCGGTTTCAATTTCTACTGTTTGGGTCAGTAATGAGTGGGGGTCTGAAGCCATGAAAAGGTTTATTCCGTACATTGCTCTCCTGGCGCTGGTCGCCATGGTCGGATGCTCGGCGGACAGCCCTCGCGCCAAGCCGGCGCCGACGGTGGTGCCCCAGGCGTGGGCTATCACGAATCTCATTGTGATACCTAGTAATCCCTTCGTCGGGAACCAGATAGACGTTGGGGTTGCGGTCACTAGCGATGGATCCCCAGCACCTGACGACACAGCTGTGACATTTGAGGTTACCCCTCCCACTGGAGTTTCAGCAGACACCTACGGTTTCGCGGGAATGCTCGGGCAGACGACCGCTTCAGGTTTGACCGAAGGTGGAACAACAGTCGTCGGATTTGTGGCAAATATAGCTGGTAACTACCAGCTCCGAGCGAGAGTTAGCGGCGTCAGTGACACTGTTTCCGCCTCATATCGGGAGTCAGCAAACTCTGGCGCGCTTCAGATTACTGATATTAACCCCCGTCGTGGATCCTACGCGGGTGGCGACCAAATTGTGATCACGGGAATCGGAATTGAAAACCCCGTTGACGTGTATTTCGACCTCGACGGCTTTGCCTACCAGGCGATCATCGTAGGCACGACCCCGAGCGAACCCGTGACAGCGGTCGGAACCATCACTGTCATCACGCCGGCCTTCACCGG
>JACXWA010000044.1 GCA_014764485.1 Candidatus Sulfomarinibacter kjeldsenii | reverse complement strand
AGTCCCGTCGAGGGCGAGCACGATTGTGTCGTCTCGCTCCCGGATCCGGCCGCTGGCGCGTCCGCGGCCGCCCATGAACCGAAAGTCCATGCCCTCGAGCTGAACATCGCCCTCCGATAGGAAGACTGTGCCTTCGACCTGCGACAGGATGGTCCGTGTGCCGGGCAGCCGGAAGGATGCTTTGTGAATCTCCGCGATACCCTCGAAGAGGGGTTCGTCGGTCGAACCGAGGATTTCTACAATTCCGCTGGCGCGACCCGCCGGCTCCCAATCTGGCAACAGGAAGCGGAGGAGCAGGGTGTCCATGGTGCCCGAGACATTGCCACGCAATTGCCCCTCGGGATCGATCGCCCAGCGCACAAAGAGTTCGTCATCCCGAGCGCGGAGGTGCAACCCCGGAACGACAAAGCCGTCGCGGGATAGAGAAAACCTGGCCGGCTCGAGAAGTTGGATAGCCTGTTTCTCGAGCTCGAGATCGATGCTCTCCAGACGGCCCTCGATGCGCGGCAACGGCTCGTCTTGCCAGTCCACGTTGAATGAGGCAACGGCGGTGCCCGACAGCGGAACCCCGGAATCTGGTGCGAGAAGGGTGAGGAGTTTGTTTGCTGATGCGACCTGCAGGGTGCCGTCACCGGACAGACCGCCGTCATCGTCGCGATCGAGATCAGCGCGAACCTCGAGGGCTCCCTGGATTGTGGCAGCAACCTCGACGGTGTCGGGTTCGGCCCGGATATCGAGCTGCGCAAACTCGCTCCGAGCGCTCAGCACGGTTGTCGGACGCTCACCGAAAGGCACCCGAAAATTGAGGCTGACATCGGCAGTGTCGCCGGCCAGCCGCTGCATCTCCTCCCCGAAAGGCGCCAGCTGCATCTGAGGCCAGCTCAGAGTGCCGCCAACCTCTGCATCGTGGACGTTCCAGAAAAGACTTCCCTCGAGCCCGTGATCGCAGCTGAGGTCGGTGCAGCTGAAACGCCCGCTTTCGAGGCCGATTGTGGTCGAGGCGGTCCCGAGGTCGAGCCCGGCGAGAACCGGGTTGTCGAGGCTCAGTTGCCAGAGTCCCGTAGGTGATGCGACGGGCCCATCGAGGGCTCCGTTGAACGAAACAGTACCGCCGTCCACCCACTGGTCAAGGTCGATCCAGGAGGCAACTGCCTCGAGTGGAATTCGGCGACCACGGAGCTCTAGATCTATCTGGTCGTCACCCGCTTCGGCCCCCCATGCCATGCCGCCCTCGACTTCGCCGAAGCCATCGGCGACCTGGAAACGGGCCGAACCGATTCGCAGCATGGAGCCGCCGATGATCGTTTCTGCCACCAGTCGGTCGAAGCGGATGGGGTCGAGGATCAACGGCTCGGCGTCGATCCGCGCATTGACCGTGAGCTCGGAGAACGGCCCGCTGAGATCGACCTGAATCTGACCTGTCCCCGCGAGGCCGTCCGGAAGGACGGTCGAGCCGACCCAGGCGTTGACCATCGGTCCGATCTCGGAGAAGTCCGCAGGGTTGGCGGCGATCGACCATGACGGGCGCCAGGTGCCGAGAGTCAGCGCACCCTGCCAGCGTGCATTCGATCGCCCGATATCGAGGTTCTCCGCATCAAAGAGCAGGAAACCTTCGCCGGTAAGGGCGATGTCCACCGCCCCCGAAACTGGCAGCCCGGGGGTCGTTCCGCGGAATATGAGATCGGCGTTGCCGTTTCCCGCAGGGAATGACCTCCCGTTCCAGCGGCCGTCTGCCCGGAGGTCGACATTTGAAGCGAGCCCGGCCGACTCAATCCTGAGGTGGTCGAGGAAATCCTGCAGAGAGAGGCCGTCCCCCTCGAGGTGAACAGTGTGGGGAAAACGACCGCCGAACTCGGCGAGCTCATAGCTGCCCCGCACGGTACCCCCGAAGAAGTCGGCTCTCGTCAGGGTGCCGCGCAGGCTCCCGTTCACCAACGCGAGCCTTCCCGCGGCGTTGTCGAGCCGGAAACCGGAGGCCACGATGTGGGAGGCGCTGACATTGGCCTCGATCAATGCCGGTGCCCGGGTGTCAATCACCGCCGCCACCTCAGCCGCGCCGTCGAGCAGGCCGTGAGCCCCGAGAAATCCGTCAAGCCAACCGATGTCGACCGGCCCGTTGATCTCAAATCGCGTGCGGCCGCCGGCGATCCGGCCGCGTCCCTGAAGCTCGAAACCGGCGCTCTCGAGACGGTAGTTCGAGAGATCGACACCGTTCTTGTCGAGAACAAACCGCGCCAGGAGTGAGAAGTCGACCGGCTCCATTCTGCCGATTTCGAGGTGCGCGCTCGTCACTTCGGCAAAACCCCGCGACTCTTCGTCCTCGGTCGACCAACTCGATCGCACTCCCTGGAGGTCGAGGGCCATCTTGCCCGGGAGATCGACTCCCTCGAATTCCAGATCCTCGAGTGAGAATTGTCGAACCCGGACCTTGAGCTGGCCCTGACCATCGCCCGAAGACCGCGGCAGGCCGGTGAGTGAAAGGCGGACCCCGCTCGCTGCCACCCGGCCGAGCTCTATCTCGCGTTGAGTGAGCCACACACGTCCCAGATCCACCTGCAAAGCGTCGATCTCGGCGTCAATCCCGGCACCTTTGAAACTGACCTGTCTGAGACGGAGTCCGGGAGGCAAAAGGCCCCAATGGAGTTCGCCGACCTCGAGTTCGGCCCCGTAGCCGGCGGCTGTTTCAACGAGCCAGCTCCGGGCGAGGCGACGGGTCGGTTCGGCCTCGAAAACCGCCCTGACCGCCAGCGCGAATATCAAAAGAAAAGCGATGGTCGCCAGCACGGCGATCACCGTGCGTCTGAGATGGCGGTATCTCACCCGCCCCGCTCCCCCCATTTGAGCTTCCGGTGCAGAATCTGAAAGTACGAGCGGTTGTGGTCGGTGATCAGATAAACGGGGTCGCGGCAACGCTCGATCCGCACCACGTCCTGAATGCTGAGCGGGAATCCCTGCTGACCGTCAAGTGTCAGCCAGACCTCTTCCGACTGTTTTTCGAGACGCATCTCGACCTTTGAGTCGAGCGAAAGAACGAGGGGCCTGTTGGTCAATGTGTGAGGACAGATCGGAGTCACGACGATGACCTCGAGATTCGGGAAGAGGATCGGTCCGCCGGCCGACAAATTGTAGGCGGTCGAGCCGGTAGGGGTCGCGATGATCAGCCCGTCGGCCCTGAATCGACTGACCAGGGCGTCATTCACGTGAACCGACAAATCGAGCATTCTTGCCAGTGCAGACTTGTTGATGACGGCATCGTTGAGGACGCAGTGGGTGGATGGATCGCGACCCGGCGTCTCGACGGTCACCAGGAGACGTTCCCGGCGAAACGTGCTCGCGCGACCCTCGATCGCTGCGTGGAGCATCGGGAACAAACTCTCGGCGGGATGCTCGGTAAGGAATCCCAGGGTTCCCATGTTGATGCCGAGAATGGGGGTGCCGTTGATTGCTCCACGGGTCACGGAGAGGAGGGTCCCGTCACCGCCGAGCACGACCACCAGATCGACCAGGCTCGGGAGCTCCTCCCGATCAACGTCTCCATCTGTGTTCAACGCGGCGGCGGTTTCGCGTTCGACCACGGCCACGAGATCGAGACGCGCCAGCTCTTCGAGCAGCAGTTTCCCGAGCTCGGTAGCCTCGGCGCTGGTGGTCTTGATGACCACGCCGACTCGACGCATGGTTGGATCCGCCATCGCCGCCCATTCTAACCCGGTGTGGGGCCGGGTTCTGTGTAGGCTGACGCTGAGTTTTCATTGGTGTACCGGGCGGATCAAGTTATCAGTGATCAGTAATCAGTGATCAGTTGCGAAAACCCCCACATTGGAACTTATGACTGATAACTGATAACTGATTGCCACAACATATTGTGGTGTTTTGCAAACTATCAATTTTTGCCAGAAAAATGGGGGTCGAAAACGACGCAAGTATTTGACGCCTCAATCCTTGACATGCAGTCCGGGGCAGATCATCATGGGGTGGTCTGAAGTGGTCTAAATAGGTCTGATGTGGGAAAAGTCGTCTATTGAGGGCTCACTTCGAATTCTAAAGGGGGCGCTGTGGAGCGGTTTCGCGGAGGATTTCCGGCCACCATCGATGCCAAGGGGCGTTTCAAGCTCCCAGCGAGGCTGCGTGAGCAGCTCGAGGCGGGCTTTGGTCGTGAGGTCTATGTGTGCTCCTTCTTCCCCCACGAACTCCGAGTCTACCCGCTCGCCGTGTGGCAGGGGGTCGAGGAGCGGTTGCTGAACAAACCGGCGATGAAGCCGGCTGTGCTGAAACTGATCGAGCGGGTCAACTACGGCCAGCTGCTGGATATGGACGATCAGGGACGAATTCTCGTACCTGCTTTGCTGCGCGAAATGGTGGACGTGGAGGGAGAGGTCGTGGTCTCGGGCCGCATCAATCACCTTGCCGTCACCAACCGTTCCCGGGCCGCCTCATTCCTCAAGGAAGCGTCGCTGAGCGATGAGGAGCTCGAGGAACTCGCGCAGCTGGAGCTGTGATGGAGGACGTGAGTGGCCTCCGAACACCTGCCGGTACTCACCGATCGGGTGGTAGAGCTGCTCGCACCTTCCGGCCCAGGTCTATTGGTCGACGCGACGGTTGGTCTCGGAGGACATGCCGAGGCTCTGCTCCGGGCGGTGCCCGAGTTCCAGCTCGTCGGCCTCGATCGTGATCCCCAGGCCCTGGCCCGGGCCGGTGAGAGACTGCAGCCTTTCAGCGACCGTGTGCAACTCGTCGAGGAGACCTTCGATCGGTTACCGCTGGTCCTCCGGCGACTCGGACTTGGCGCGCCAGTGGCCGTGCTCGCCGATATTGGATGCTCCTCGCTCCAGCTCGACAGTGCCGAGCGGGGATTCAGCTTTGCTTCAGATGGTCCGCTCGACATGCGCATGGGTGGTACCGGTCCCACCGCAGCCGATCTGCTCCAACAGTCGGAGTGGGAGGAGTTGGTGAGGATCCTGCGCGACTACGGCGAGGAGCGACGAGCCCGAGCGATTGCCCGTGCGATCGTCAGGCGCCGCGAACAGGAGCCCCTGCGTACGACTGCCCAGCTCAGCCGTCTGGTCCAGGATGTGATGGGTGGTCGAGAGCGACGCATCCACCCCGCGACCCGCACGTTCCAGGCTTTGCGAATCGCGGTCAACGACGAACTCGGGCAGCTCGAGCGATTCCTCGAGCCTGCGATTCGCAGCCTCAAGTCCGGAGGCCGAATCGCGGTGATATCGTTTCACTCGCTCGAAGACCGAATCGTCAAACACACCCTCCGGCGTTTGACGGGGCGTTGCACCTGCCCCCCGGATTTCCCGGTCTGCCGCTGCAATCCCCAGCGGGTCGTCGAGGTGCTGACGTCCTCTCCCGTTCGCCCAGACGAAGAAGAGATCGACCGCAACCCGCGTGCCCGGTCGGCACGCCTGCGGGCGGCCCTCAAACGACGGGAGGATTGACATGGATCTACCCGTCATCGGCCCCACCAATCGATTTCTGATCCCGCAGCGGGACCGCCACTGGCCTCAGGTCCTGAGCGCGTTGATCGGCGTAGCGGCGTTGGTCGTGCTGGCGCTGGCGCTCGTGGGCTGGCCGAGGCTCAGAAGCACATCCATCCACTATGAGCTGATCCGGCTGCGGGCGCAGGTCGCCGAACTCGAGCAGCAAGAGCGCAACCTCCTGCTCGAGCTCGAACACGAGCGAAGCCCGGAACGGTTGGCGGCACGTGCCCGCGGGCTCGGGATGGTTCCGGCCGCCCCGGCCGGTTTGCCCGCGCAACCGCCGCTCGAGGTGGCGCAGTGAATCGCCGCCGCCTGCTGGTCGTGATCGCGGGGTTGGTGCTCGGTGCGGCAGGAGTGGTTGCGAGAAGCGTTCAGATCTCGGTCTTCGAACACAGTTACTGGGGCAAGCGCGCCCTCAAGCAGCAGCAACACGTCATCGACGTGCCGGGCCCGCGAGGCACTATTCGCACCGCCGACGGCTACGTGCTCGCGACTTCGATCGAACGAGTCGCAATCCAGGTCAACACCAGGATTCTCGAGTATCCGGAGATCTTCGCAGCCGCGGTGGCACCGCTGCTCGACCAAAAACAGAACGACCTCGAGCGCCGCCTCGGTGGCGACCCGAGATCGGTGTGGCTGGCCAAGCGGGTACGACCCGAGCTGGCGGAGCAGGTGGTAGCGCTCGCGCCGCACGCAGTCATATTGGTGCCCGACTTTGCGAGGATCTACCCGCAGGGGAGTCTCGCAGCGCCGGTGGTCGGATTCGTTGGCCGTGAGGAGCTGCAGACGATTGGGCGGGCAGGTCTCGAGCACCACTTCGACGCATATCTGGCGGGCGTGCCGGAGCAGTATCTGGCGGTCAACGACGCGGTTCAGCGCAAGGTGCAGTTGCAGCGACTGCAACGTGGTCGGGCCGGCTACGACCTCCAGCTGACCTTGTTGGCTCGGCTGCAGGCAAGGTGCGAGGCGGTGCTCGTTAGGGCTCTCCGAACGCACGAGGCCCGCGCCGCTTCGGCGGTTGTGGTCGATGTGCAAACCGGACAGGTTCTGGCACTAGCCTCCTTGCCGTCCTTTGACCCCTCCAACCCAGGGGCGGCAAAGACCGAAAATTGGCGCCTCCGTCCGGTCCAGGATGCATTCGAACCGGGTTCGACCGTTAAGCCATTCGTCGCGGCCGCAGCGCTTGCGGCCGATGTCGTTCGTCCGGGCGAACGCTTCGATTGTCTCGAGCGGGGCGTCAGTGTTGCGGGTCACTGGGTCCGCGACCATGTTGATCCCGGCCGCTACACGGTTGACGAGGTGGTCGTTTACTCCGCAAATGCGGGGATCATAGAAATTGCGGAACGCCTCTCCGAAGAACGCTTGAGGCACGCCTTCGAAACCTTTGGTTTCGGCCGCCGCAGCGGTGTCATTTTTCCGGCCGAGGCGCGGGGCCTGCTTCCTGAAACCCGCACCTGGTCGAAGATGAGCCGAGCCGGGTTTGCTCTCGGCCAGGAGCTCATTGTGAGCCCCCTGCAACTGGCAATGGCGTACGCGGCCATCGGTAATGGTGGCTGGCTCCTCGAACCGCAGCTCGTCATGACGGATTCAATATCTGGGGCCGCGGCCGACACGGGAACACGAACACGGATCCTGGACGAGGCCCTGGCCCGCCGGCTGCTGGATATGCTCGAAGGAGTAGTCCGGGAGGGTACAGGCGCCCTCGCGGGGGTGCCGGGCTATCGGACCGCCGGAAAGACCGGAACCGCCCAGCGAGCGGTCGGTGGCAGCTTTGACGACCAGCATCACATCTCCTGGTTTGCTGGGTTGATGCCGATGCCGGACCCGCGGATTGTGGTTGTGGTGGCCGTCGAGGACCCGACGGAGGTCGACTTCTGGGCGTCAACCGTGGCGGCGCCAGTATTTGCCGAGATCGCCGAAGCCGCGGCCTGTCTTCTCGATCTCGCTCCAACCGAACCGGTTCCGCCTCCTGAACAACTTATAGCCCGGGGCGAAGTTGCTGCCGAGGGAGAGAGCGCATGAAGCTCGAGACCCTCCTTCAGCGCCTCCACGAGGGTGAGCTGACCGGCGAACCGGGGACTGAGGTGCGAGGCATCACTAACGACTCCCGGTTGGTGGGGCATGGGCTCATTTTTGCAGCCCTCCCCGGTGAGCACGCCCACGGCGTCGACTACCTCGAACAGGCGCTGGCCGGCGGTGCAGCGGCAATTCTCAGCGACCGTCGACCACGAAAGAATCTCGACATTCCCTGGATCAAATGCAGGCGCCCACGGCCGCTGATGGCGAAGGCGGCGTGGATCTTGGCCGGAAATCCACAGAAGAAGCTGCAGATGTTGGCGGTGACCGGGACCAACGGCAAGAGCACGACCGCCCACCTCATCAGCCTTGTCCTGAGCTCGGCCCGCCGACCGGCGGCATTCATCGGCACCCTCGGCGCGCGAATCCCGGGCGGTGTGGAAGTAGCCAGCGAACGGACGACGCCAGAGGCCACGGATCTGGCGCCAATGTTGAAGCGAGCGGTGGCAGAGGGCGCAGCTGCAGTGGCGATGGAGGTCTCCTCCCATGCCCTCAGCCAGGATCGGCTGGCTGGACTCGAGTTCGACGTTGCGGTGTGGACCAACCTGA
Organism: Candidatus Sulfomarinibacter kjeldsenii; assembly: GCA_014764485.1. Taxonomy (GTDB): domain Bacteria; phylum Acidobacteriota; class Thermoanaerobaculia; order Thermoanaerobaculales; family Sulfomarinibacteraceae; genus Sulfomarinibacter; species Sulfomarinibacter kjeldsenii. Next base: position 11,641 of record JACXWA010000044.1, on the reverse strand, counting down.
CCCGCGATCACCTCGATTACCACCACGATATGGAGACCTACTTCAAGGCAAAACGGCGGCTCTTCACCGATCATCTGGCTCGAGACGGTCGCCGTGTCCTCCCGGTTGACGACCCGTGGGGAGCGCGTTTGCTCGACAAACCCCGGGATGGAGACGTTTCCTGGGGCCTCGAGCGCGGAACAGTCTGTGCCAAAGATGTCTCCAGCGATCTCGACGGCAGCCGGTTCGTTCTCCGGTTGGGAGACGAGGAGATTCCGGTCGATCTGCCGCTGGTAGGGGTTCACAATCTGCGCAACGCGCTCGCCGCCGCGGCGGCAACATACGCCGCCGGCCTCGGCGCCCGCGCTATCCGACGTGGCCTCGAGCGGGCGCGGCCTTTGACCGGTCGCATGGAACGGATTCCGGCCGATACGTCGTTCCCGGTATTTGTCGACTACGCCCATACCCCCGACGGTCTACGCTCGGTTTTGCAGGCGCTGCGCCGGGTGACCGATCGGCGCTTGATTGTCGTTTTCGGCGCCGGTGGCGATCGTGACCAGGGCAAACGCGGGCCAATGGGTTTCGCAGTCGGTGAGTTTGCTGACATTGCGATCGTTACCTCCGACAACCCGCGCTCTGAAGACCCGGCGAAGATTGCCGAGGCGGTTGCCGAGGGAGTTCGGGCAGCGGGCGCTGAGCCGTTGCTAGTGCTCGACCGTCGCGAAGCGATCGCCACTGCTCTCGATACGGCTGACGAGCGAGCGCTGGTGCTGGTGGCGGGCAAGGGACACGAGGCGTATCAGACCATCGGCGATAACAGGATCCCATTCTCTGATCAGGAAGTGGTGAGGACCGAAGTGCGGAGGGCACGGTGCGCATGACGGCAGCCGATGTTGCCCGCGTAGTTGGTGGAGCGGTAGAGGGAAGCGCCGTTGCGCGCCTTTTCGGCGCCGAGGTCGACTCGCGCCGGCTTGAAGACGGCGACCTCTTCGTGGCGTTGCCAGGCGCGCGGCGTGACGGCCACGAGTTTGTCGGTCAGGCCCTCGAGACCGCGGTGGCGGCTCTGGTTCGACGTGACGCCGATCTTGAAGAGCCGCCCTCCGAACGCGCCCTGGTGCGGGTCGATGATCCGCTTCCTGCCTATCACGAGCTCGCCCGTCACGAGCGCCGGGAGCGAGCCTGGCGGGTAGCTGCGGTGACCGGTTCGGTCGCGAAGACCACCACAAAAGACTTCCTTGCCGCCCTGCTCGCGCCCCACCATCGTGTCGGTGCCTCGCAGGGCAATCGCAACTCCACCCTCGGTCTGCCCGCCGAGATCCTCTCGCAGGATCCGGAGATCGAGGTGTTTGTTGCGGAAGCGGGCATGAGCAGCCCCGGCGAGCTCGCTACTCTTGGCAAGATCTTGCGTCCCCAGCTCCTGCTCTACACCCGTATCGCACCGGTCCACACCGAGTTCTTCCCCGACCTTGAGGGGATTGTCCGCGCCAAGGCCGAGCTCTTGCCGTGGCTCGACGACGAGGGAACGCTGGTCATCAACGCGAATGACTCGAATCAAGATGGCTATCCCTCCGAGACCGCGGCCAGAGTCATCCGCTACGGAGGTAATGAATCGGAAGCGCGGATCGAGGATGTGGAGCATCGCGGCCTGCTCGGATGCCGCTTCCGGCTGGTTCTTCCGGACGGCGAGGCCGAGATCGATTTGAATCTTCCCGGACAGCACCAGGCCGAGAATTTGCTTGCTGCTGCGGCCGCCGCCTCGGCATTTGGCGTACGGGCCGAGCAGGTGGCTGCAACCGCGCCCGATCTCGTGGCTCCAGAGCACCGCGGGCGGGTGATAGCCGTTGGTGATGGCATTTCGCTGGTCGACGATAGTTACAACGCGTCGCCCCTGGCGGTGGGGAGGTTGCTCGAGCTCCTGGCGCGAGCGCCGGGACGTCGGGTGGCGGTCCTGGGAGAGATGTACGAGCTCGGGGATCTGGCGGAAGAAGCGCACCGCGATGCCGGTGCCAAAGCTGCTACTGCTTGCGATCTGCTGGTTGCGGTGGGCGGCGCGGATGCCGGGCGTATCGCGGACGGGGCTCGAGACGCTGGACAGCCAAATGAATCCATCCACCAGGTGGAGGATGCCGATCGTGCCGCCGAGCTGCTGCGCCGAGTGCTGCGGCCGGGAGACGTGGTGTTGGTCAAGGGTTCGCGTGGGGTGGGCCTCGATCGAACCGTGGCGGCGCTGACTGGGGAGGAGGCGGCCTGATGCTGTACGCCCTTCTCTATCCCCTCGGAGACACATTCATAGGCTTTAACGTCTTCCGGTACCTGACCTTCCGGACCGGCCTCGCGATCGCAACCGCGTTCTTCATCAGCCTGGTGGTGGGCCCATGGATGATCTCGAAGTTGCGTGCTTTGCAGGTGCGTCAGTCGATCCGTGAGGAGGGGCCCGAGCACCACAAGGTCAAGGCGGGGACGCCGACAATGGGCGGCATCCTCATCGTTTCGAGCTTCGTCCTCACGACCCTGCTGTGGGCAGATCTCGAGAATCCCTACATCTGGACCGTGTTGCTGACGACCCTCGGGTTTGCCGCTATCGGATTGATCGACGATCTGTTGATTGTGCGTCGGCAGCGCAATCTTGGTCTCACGGTGCGTCAGAAGCTATTCCTGCAGGTGCTGGTTGGGCTCGCTGCGGGGCTGATGGCTCGGGCCGCCGCGACCCCGGCGCCGCACGCGGGCGCCCTCGCGGTGCCGTTCCTCAAGGATGTCTTGCTGCCGCTGGGGATTCTCTACCTGCCGTTTGTGATGGTGGTCCTCCTCGGATCATCGAACGCCGTCAACCTCACCGACGGCCTCGATGGTCTGGCGGTCGGCGCGGTCGCGATCGCCGCCGCCACCTACACGGTCTTCGTCTACGTTGCTGGTCACGCCAGGATCGCCGAGTACCTGCGCATCGTCCCGGTCTCGGAAGCGGGTGAGGTGGCGATCTTCACGGGCGCAATGGTCGGCGCGGCGGTCGGGTTTCTGTGGTTCAACTGCCACCCGGCACAGGTCTTCATGGGCGATGTCGGTTCGCTCGCCCTGGGCGGCGGGATCGGCATTGTTGCGGTGGTGGCCAAACAGGAGTTGCTTCTGGTGCTCGTTGGCGGGCTCTTCGTGCTCGAGGAGCTGTCGGTCATCATTCAGGTTCTTTCCTACAAGCTGCGCGGCACCCGGGTCTTCCGAATGGCGCCGCTGCATCACCACTTCGAGCTCCTGGGTTGGACCGAGACCCAGGTGGTCGTGCGTTTCTGGATCATCGCGGTGGTCTTCGCCCTTGCCGGGCTGTCGACCCTGAAGCTGAGGTAGCTGTGCCGTACAACCACCAACCAAGGGTGCTGGTTGTCGGGCTGGGAAGCTCCGGCCTAGCTGCTGCTCGTCTCGCGGCTGCCGACGGTTCCGAGGTCTGGGCAACCGACCTTCGTTCTGCGGACGAGCTGGGGAAAGAGCTGGCGACGCTCGGCGATGACGTTCGAACTTTCCTTGGCGGCCACCCGGACAATTGCCTGGAGGGGGTGAGGCTGGTCATCGCCTCGCCCGGTGTCCCAGCCGATGCACCGCTGCTCGAGTCGGCGCGGAAACGCGGCATCGAAATCAACACCGAGATCGAGTTTGCGTGGCTCCATCGGCCGCACGCCGAGTTGGTGGCCGTGACCGGCTCCAACGGCAAGAGCACGGTGACCGAGCTGACGGCACAGATGCTGATTGCAGCGGGCCGATCGACGGTGGCCGGCGGCAACCTCGGTACCCCTGCGTCGCAGCTCGTCCTCGAAGGAGGCTGGGAGAGTTGGGTGCTCGAGATATCGAGCTTCCAGGCCGAGCTCCTGACCGCGATGGCGCCCCGGGTAGCGGTCTTTCTCAATCTGAGCCAGGACCACCTCGAACGGCACCCCGATCTCGACACCTATTTCGCTACAAAGGAGCGACTGTTCGCTTTTCAGACCGCTGCCGATACTGCAGTTCTCAACGCCGACGATCCGATGGTCGCAGCGACCCGCACCGCGGCCTGCAAACGCAAGTTCTCGATTTCCGGGCCGGCGGATGCCTCGCTCGAAGGAGAGGATCTGGTACTTGACGGCGAGCCGATCATGGGTTCGTCCAAGATGCGTTTGAGTGGAATTCATAACGTTGCAAATGCTCTAGCTGCAGTACTCGCGGCTGCTGCTCTCGGTGCGCCACCGGCCGCCATGGCCACAGCCCTGGACACTTTCGATGGACTCCAGCACCGCCACCGCACGGTCCACACCGAGGACGGCGTCAGCTGGATCGACGATTCCAAGGCCACAAACGTTGGTGCCACTCTGGCCGCCCTGAGAGGCTACCCCGACAATTCCCTGCATCTGATCCTTGGGGGCCAGGCCAAGGGCCAGGACTTTGAAATCCTCGTTGACGAGGTGCGGCGGGCAGTGAGCCGCCTCTATCTCATCGGCGAGGACGGGCCGGCGATCGCTGAAACCCTGACCGGCACGGCACCGACTGAAGACTGCGAATCCCTGGCCGAAGCGGTCCGTCGGGCTCGTCGTCACGCGGCCTCGGGTGAGTGGGTTCTGCTGGCGCCGGCCTGTGCCTCCTTCGACCAGTTCACCAATTACGGCGAGCGTGGTGACCGCTTCGCCGATCTCGCCCGACAGGAGGTGGTGCCGTGCCCATAAGGCAGCGCTTCGACCGCCTCCTACTCAGCTCGACGATCCTCCTGACCGCGATTGGCCTGGCCATCCTTGCGTCCGCTTCGTGGTTATTGGCGACAGAACGTTACGGACGGCCCGGGTCCTACTTCTTCACCTGGCAGGCGGCGACCGCGATGGTCGGTCTCGGTCTGATGGTCGTGAGCATGCACCTGAGAACGACTCTCCTCACCGACCGCCGACTCGTGATCGGCGCCCTGGCCATGGGGTGGACCTTGCTGTTGGCCGCCTTTGCTCAGGCAGAAGTTGCCGCCACCCACCGTTGGATCAGCGTCGGTGGGATTTCGGTGCAGCCGTCGGTTCTGGTGCGGCTCGGTCTGATCATGCTGATGGCGATTCTCCTCGACGAGGCGCGGCGCACGGGTTGGCAATGGCAGAAATTGGCGGTGGTTGGCGGGATTTCGTTCACAACCATTCTGGTGATCGTGGTCGAACCCGATCTCGGAACGGCCGCCCTGCTGGCGGTGGTACTGGGTACGATGGCCTTTGTCGCTGGGGTACCGCTGCGGCAGTTGGCAGCTCCCGCAATCGTTGCTGCTGCGGTGTTGGTGGTGGCGATCGTTACCTCACCCTACCGGCTGGCCCGCGTGCAGGCGTTTTTCGGTCCCGACATGAGTGCGGCGGGTAGCTGGCAGACCTACCAGAGCCTGGTCGCGATCGGCAGCGGTGGATTCCTCGGCCTCGGTTACGGATCAGGTCTGCAGAAGCTGTTTTTCCTACCCGAGCCCCATACCGATTTTATTTTCGCCATCACCGGAGAGGAACTCGGACTGTTGGGTCTGATGGTCCTTGTCGGCCTGGCGGCGGTCGTCGTTTGGCGTGGTTTCGTGATCGCTGTCCGACTCGAGGATCCCCAGCGCGCACTGCTTGCCTTTGGAATCACCACGGCATTTGCCATGCAGAGCCTGGTCCACATGGTGGTGTGCCTCGATCTGCTGCCCCCGAAGGGAATTCCGCTTCCGCTGGTCAGTTACGGCAAGACCGAAATGTTGGTAACGCTGGTCTCGATAGGCATTCTCCTCAACTTGTCGCGGGAGGTGAAGGCGTGAGTCGGCGGGTGGTCATTGCAGGCGGCGGAACCGGGGGCCACATCTTTCCCGGCTTGGCGGTGGCGCGCGAGCTCAAGGCGCGCGAGATCGATGTCCACTGGCTTGGAGCGCGTCGCGGTCTCGAGGCTGAGCTGGTTGCCGAACGCAATATTCCGATCACCCTGGTCGATCTCGAGGGCATCCAGACCCTGACACCCTCTGCTGCAGCGCGCGTCCTTGCCAAGCTGCCAGGCGCCATCGCCACCTCGGTACGAACCCTGCTCAAGCTCAGGCCCCTGGTTGGAGTTGTTGGAGTGGGCGGATATGCCTCCACTGCCGGCATGATGGCTGCCGGGCTTCTCGGAGTACCGACGGTGCTGCAGGAGCAGAATTCCATTCCCGGCAAAGTGAACAAGTTCCTCGCTCCTTTCTCCGATCTCGTTTGCTGCGGTTTCGAGGACGCTTTAAAGGCGTTCCCTTCGCTCTCCGCAGAGTGGACCGGCAATCCGGTGCGGGCCGATTTTTTCGAAGTGTCTGATGTGGCCCCGCACGATCCACCTCGCCTCCTGATCTTGGGTGGCAGCCAGGGATCGTTGTTCATCAACAGAACGCTCCCGCGGGCGTTGGCGATGCTCCGGGATGAGGGCCTCGAGATCGAGGTGAAGCATCAGGCCGGTGTTCGCTGGGCGGAGGTGGTGAGGACCGCCTACCAGGACTTCAAGCTCGAGGCGAAGGTGAGCGCCTTTCTCGCCCAGCCGTGGCAAGCGTTTGCCGAGGCGGATCTGGTCGTTGCACGTTCGGGCGCCCTGACGATCTCAGAACTCGCGGCCGCCGGTCGCGGCGCCCTGCTGATTCCCTTTGCCGCCGCCGCCGGAAATCATCAGGAGTTCAACGCCCGCAGTCTCGAAAGGGCCGGCGGCGCTCTGGTCTTGACCGAGAACGAGGCGATGCCTCTGAGGGTGTCGATGCTTCTCGGAAAACTCCTTCGCGATCACGATGCGCTGCGCGACATGGGTCGCTCTGCGCGCGAGGTTGCGCTGCCGAACGCTGCCGCACGCATTGCCGAGCGGGTTTTGTCGATCGGGGGTGGGGTATGACGGCTCGTCATCTCCACTTGATGGGTGTAGGTGGCGTTGGTATGTGCGGCCTCGCCGAGGTGCTGCTTGCTCAGGGCCTGACGGTGAGCGGTTGTGATCTCGCGGACAACGAGCGGACGCGGCGACTGGCCGACCTCGGCGCAAAAATCCACCTCGGGCATGAGCCGGGTCACCTCGAGGGTGTCGATGCGCTGGTTGTGACAGCCGCCGTGCCGAAAGAACATCCCGAGCTGATGGCGGCGACGGAGAGGGGTCTGCCGGTAGTGCGGCGGGCGGAAATGCTCGCCGAGCTGATGCGATTCAAGCGAGGAGTAGCGGTTGCCGGCACCCACGGCAAAACCACGACCACCGCCATCATCGGTCACATTCTGACTTCAGCAGGGGCCGACCCGACGGTCATTGTCGGTGGCCGCGCACACTTCCTCGGAGCGCACGCCCGGGTAGGTGGTTCACAACTTCTGGTTTGCGAGGCTGACGAGTTCGATCGGTCCTTCCTCGAGCTGGCCCCGCAGCTGGCTGTAATTACGAACCTCGAGCCCGAGCACCTCGACTGCTATGAAAATGTCGAGGATCTGCGGTTGGCCTTCACCACCTTCGCCAACCGCGCATCCGTCTTTGGCGCGGCCATTGTCTGCGCCGACGATCCGGGCGCCTGGAGCCTCCGTGATGACCTGCGGCGGAAAGTCGTGGGCTATGGTTTCTCGGAAGAGGCCGAAATGCGGCTCGAGATCACGGCCAGCGAGGTCCACGGCACCGAGTTTACGGTCTTCCGGGAAGACCGCCGGCTCGGCGATGTGTCGTTGCCGATGCCCGGGAATTTCAATGCACTTAACACCCTCGCCGCGATCACAGCAGGCCTCGAGCTTGGTCTCGAGTTCGATGTTCTGGCTGCGGCGTGTGCTGACTTTTCTGGGGTGGCGCGCCGATTCGAGGTGCGTGGAGATCGGGGCGGTGTGACCGTCGTCGATGACTACGCCCATCACCCGACTGAGCTCAGGGCCCTGCTCGAGGCAACTCGGCAGGCGATGCCGGGGCGGCGGGTGGTAGCGGTCTTCCAGCCCCACCTCTACAGCCGCACCCGCGATTTCGCGAAAGACTTTGCGTCGGCACTTCTAGGCGCCGAGGTGGCGATTGTCCTGCCGATCTATCCGGCGCGTGAAGAGCCGATCGAGGGAGTCAGCTCACAGCTCGTGGTCGAAGAGGCCGAACGTCTCGGACACCCGCGGGTGTTGGCCGGACCACCGATTGGCGAGGCGGTGGAGCAGCTCGAAGAACTCCTCGAGCCGGGTGATGTGCTGCTCACGGTTGGCGCCGGTGATGTCGATGATCTAGCGGCAGCGTGGTTGGAGGGTGCGGCATGAATGCCGATATTCCCCATTTCCTGCCCGAGCGACTCCGTCCGCCGCCGACCGGGCGCAAGAGGAGGCGTGGTTATGCGCTGCTGACCGTGGTGCCGGTCATGCTGCTGGCCTTGCCCCAGTGGCAGGTCACAGAAGTTCTTGTCGAAGGTTGTCCGAAGCTGCCGACCGCCTCGGTCCACTCTCTGCACGAACTCGTTGGCCAGCCCGCCATGGGACTCGATTTGGAAGCGGTCCGTGACCGTGTCGAGCTCTGGCCGGGAGTGGGCGAGGTCGAGGTCGAGCTCGAGCTTCCAGGCACTGTTCATGTCCGTGCCGCAGCCTCGGTCAGTCGAGGCAGTCTGCGGGTGGGGCGTAGCTGGCACGGGGTGGCCGCCGATGGATCATTGACCGGGCTCGTGGACTTCGCCCTGCCGCCGGCGCTTACTGGTTTCACAGGTAATTATGAAAGGAGCGAGGGGCTCGCCGTCGCTCGCCGGCTGGAAGAGATGACAGGTGGTCAAGTGAGTGGAATTCGCCGCGTGACGCCGTCGGACTACCGGCTCCGACTGCAGCCGCCGGGTGGAGGACAGGAAACCGTCATACACGTCTTGCCTCAGGGCACCAGCGCCGAAAAGGTGTGGTGTGCAGCCGTTTCTGATGGCTCGCTGACCCAGACCTGGGCGGATCTCAGATGGACGGATCGGATCGTGCTTGGGGGTGGATCGTGAACGAGCACCACCCCGTGATCGGGATTGACCTCGGGTCGTCGAAGGTGGCGGTCGTGGTTGGTGAGATGGAGGAGGAGCGATTGGTCGTCCGTGGTTGCGGACAGGCAACGCACGACGGCGCTCGCAAGGGCGTCATCGCGAGCCTCGAAGAAGTCTCGCAAGCGGTGCGGGTAGCGGCGGAGGAGGCCGAGGCCATGGCGTCGATTCCGGTCGAAGTCGCTTTGGTCGGGATCGGAGGTCTACCGATCCAGGGCGTGCCTTCGACCGCCTCGGTGCCGGTGACCGGTCGGGACCACACCGTGACGTCGGAGGACCTCCAGCGAGCGTTGGCTGCATGCGCCCAGGTTGCAATCCCGGAGGACTACAGGGTCCTCGATATCATTCCCTGCGGATTCGCCCTCGACGGCCAATCCGGGATGGATTACCCGGTCGGGATGCCGGGGAACCGCCTCGACGCGTCGGCCTATGTCCTTTATGCCAACCGGACCCACGCCGAAACCGTCGAGCAGGCGGTCAACCACGCGGCGGTTGCTCTTGGACGCCTGGTCTTCGAGCCACTCGCGGCCGGCGAAGCAGTGTTGACCCAGGACGAAAAAGAGCTCGGCTGTCTGCTCCTCGATATGGGCTACGCGACCACCGACTGGGTGCTTTTCGCCGAGGGAGCTGTGGCGCTGAGCGGTGCGGTTCCGATAGGTGGTCGTCACTTTACGGCGGACCTGGCGTCGATGCTCAAGACCACGACTGCGGCCGCCGAGCGCAGCAAGCGGCAGATCGGCGCCGCTCTCGACCGCGAAGGTCTCGACAGCGCAGCGGTCGAGGTCCCGGCGTTGGGAGGGGATGGCAATCAGGTGCACTCCGCCGCTTTTGCCGCTGAAATCCTCCATGAGCGTGCGCGCGATCTCTTTATTGGGGTTCATAAGGTATTGGTAGGTCAGGGTTTGGATCGAATTCCAAGGGCTGGGGTGGTTCTTACAGGTGGCGCCTCGAGGCTCGAGGGTCTCGAAGAGGTCGCCGAAACGATCTTCGGCCATCGGGTTCGCCTCGGTGTACCCAGATCCCTGGCCGGTTTAGTTGAACCAGTGTCGGGTCCGGAGTGGGCGGTCGCCTGCGGGCTGATCCGGATTCACCACAATCGGAGAAATCAGGTATTGACGTCGAGGGAAAACCGGAGCAGCATCATGGCATGGCTCCGTAACGCCCTCGGAGAATTTTTTGAATTGGGAGGTGGACATGATCGAGTTTGATGACGGAGTTACGGGCGAGCGGAGCGACACTGATGAATCGGAGAACCCCAAATTGCATCTGGTGGGTCCGGAGCCTTCGATTCTCCTTGACGAGACGCCGGCACCGGCGCGCATCAAGGTGATCGGGATCGGCGGTGGTGGCTGCAACTCGGTCAACCGCATGATCGAGGCCGGTCTCGGCGGTGTCGAGTTCATCGCCGGTAACACCGACGCCCAGGCCCTCGCCAATTGCCGGGCGCCGGTCAAGCTGCAGCTCGGAATGGAGCTCACCCGGGGTCTCGGAGCCGGCGCCAACCCCGAGGTCGGGCGCAATGCGGCGCTCGAGGCGGACAAAAAAATATTCGATTTGATCGACGGCGCCGATATGGTCTTCATCACCTGTGGCATGGGTGGTGGCACCGGCACCGGTGCGACGCCGATCATTGCCCAGATGGCGCAGGACGTCGGTGCCTTGACAGTGGCGGTGGTGACCAAACCGTTCTCATTCGAGGGCTCACGCCGTCGCAACGTTGCCGATGAGGGCATCCAGCAGCTCGGTGAGCACGTGGACACGTTGATCACAATTCCCAACGACCGGCTGCTCAAGTTTGTCGAACGGAACACAAATTTCACTGAAGCGATGAGCATCGCCGACGATGTGCTGCGGCAGGCAGTGCAGGGGATCGCTGACATCATCACGGTGCCCGGCCTCATCAACCGCGATTTCGCTGACGTGAGAACGGTGATGAAGGGCATGGGGCACGCCATCATGGGTGTCGGCACCTCGTCCGGCGAACACCGGGCCGTTGAAGCGGCACAACAGGCGATCGCTTCCCCGCTGCTCGAGGAAACCTCGATCGAGGGCGCGCGCGGACTCCTGATCAACATCACGGGTGGTGAGGAAGTCACCCTCAACGAGATCAATGAAGCCGCCGAGATCATCACCGAAGGCGCAGATGCTGACGCCCAGATCCTCTTCGGTGCTGTGGTTGATCCCGACCTCGGTGACTGCGTGAGCGTGACCGTCATCGCCACCGGCTTCCAGGGCGTACTGGACGGCGCCCAGCTGCCGGCGACCCAGGCCAGGGCGGCCGCAACACAGGATCCGTTCGAGGACAGCGCCCCGTCGCGCGCCAGTCGCTTCCTGGTGCCGGGTGGGCCGAACTCCGAATACGGCATCAACCAGACAGACGATTACGAAATACCGGCGATCCTCCGCAAACAGATGGACTGACCGGCGATAACGTGATTTTCGGTTTCCGAGCATCTGCTCGGTGACCACTCGACCCCTTCCGCGACCTACCTCCCTGCGGAAGGGGACTTTTTTTGAATTCGGAATTCGGATTTCGGAATTAGGAATTTCGCACAAACAGATCCCTCCACTCGGGCCGTCCCGGCCCTCGGTCGGGATGACATTCCGACTGGCCTGCCAAGGCCAGGCCGTCGTCATGCCATTTCGGATTTCGGATTTTCCCTTCGCCCGCCCCGAGCTTGCCCGCAGATGACGCAGATAACGCAGATAAAGACCCGGACC
>JACXWA010000076.1 GCA_014764485.1 Candidatus Sulfomarinibacter kjeldsenii | reverse complement strand
CTCTCGCCTGGGGTCCCGGGGACCTCCTCGATGATGAGGCGGCCGCGATATCCGAACTCGAGCGCATTCCTGTGCCGACCCTCGTCCGGCCGGTTTCGCCGATTTCGGATCTCCGCGCACTCTCGTCGTTGCGTGCAGCGATGCGCTCCTTCCGACCGGATGTCGTTCATACCCACTCCTCCAAGGCGGGAATCCTGGGTCGGTTTGCGGCCCGCTTGGTGGGCGTGCCCGCGGTCCACACGGTGCACGGTTTCGGCTTTACGCCGCTGCAGGCGGCTCCGATGAGATTTCTCTACCGGACGGCTGAAAGGACGATGGCCCGGTTCACTGACCATTTCGTGACGGTGTCGGAGACCGACCGCCTGCGCGGTATCGAGTTGGGGATTTTCCCACCTGAAAAGGTGACGGTGATCAGGGCCGGTGTCGACCTTGGGCGATTCCGGGCGGCAAAGGACGGTGATGCCGTCCGCGAGAGATTAGGCGTACCGGTCGGTCCTCCGATGGTGACCCAGGTGGGCAACTTCAAGCCACAGAAGGCACCGCTCGACTTCGTCAGGGTTGCCGCTGCGGTCCAAAAACAGCATCCGGATTGCTGGTTCGTGATGGTGGGTGATGGGCCCCTGCGTGAAACCGCGGAGGGGCTCGCACACGAACTCGGAGTCGAAGACCGGATGGTCTTCCCAGGCTGGTGGAGTGACGTTCCCGGTCTCCTGGCCGCGACCACGGTTTCGGTGCTGACCTCGCGCCACGAGGGGCTGCCGTGCTCGGTGGTGGAATCACTTGCGGCTGGGGTGCCGGTAGTAGCGACCGCAGTCGACGGCACGGTCGAGGTGGTACGCTCGGAGGACAACGGGTTGCTGGCCCCGTCTGGGGATATTGCTGGGTTGGCCCGATCAATCGGCCGGTTGCTGGCAGATCCGGGTCTTCGGGATCAAATGGCTGTGGCGGCACGGGATGGTCTCGAAGATTTCGACCGTGATCTCATGGTGCGGCAACAGGAGGATCTCTACAGATGGATGTGTTCGCACAGCCGCTCGTGATGTTCTACGCCTTCGCCTTTGCCTGGGGGGCGGTGGTGGGGAGCTTCCTCAACGTGTTGATCTACCGGCTGCCGCGGGAAATTTCGGTCGTAAAGACGCCACCATCGTCATGCCCAGCCTGCTCGACACCGATAAGGTGGTTCGACAATATCCCGCTCATCTCCTGGGTGTTCCTGCGTGGCCGCTGCCGCCACTGCAAGGAGTCAATATCGATTCGCTATCCGCTGGTCGAGCTCACAGCCGGGTTGTTGGCAGTCGCCGCAGTGGCACGCTGGGGCCTCAGTGTGACCGGGCTCGAGGTGTTGATCTTCTCCTGGGTCTCGCTTGCGCTCGGGCTCATCGATCTCGACCACCAGATCCTGCCCAATGTGCTTACCTATCCTTCGATTGTCTTTGGGCTCCTTTTTTCGTGGCTCGGTGGCTACACCTGGTGGCTCGACGCGCTGGTGGGCGCCCTGGTCGGCGCCCTGTTGCCGACCCTGGTGATTATCGTTTATAAGCTTTGGCGGGGCATCGAGGGAATGGGGTGGGGCGACGTCAAGTACCTTGCCGCAATTGGCGCGGTGGTCGGTTTGCGCGGTGTCGTTGGAATATTGGTAGTCGCTTCGATTCTGGGTGCGCTGGTGGGCCTGGCCTTGATCGCCAGCGGCCGGGGCTCTGGCAAGACTGCGTTGCCGTTCGGCACCTTTCTTGCGCTGGCGGTGATCCTGTGGCTCTACGCCCCGGCCTCGTGGTTAGCGTTGAGCCCGCTGTAGGCAGCCACCAGCGCCTCCTCGAGGCTGCGATCCTGATCGGGAAACACGGTCCGCAGATCGAGCACGACCTCGTCATCCTCGATGCGTGCCACCACCGGTGGGGATACCGCGCGCAGGCGATCGGCCAGACCCTGGCCGCCAACAAGGCCCAGACCATAGCTTGCCAGGGTTTCCTCAGGAGTCGTACCGCCGCCGAGAGCGGCGCGGGTTTCTCGACCGCGCACCGGCACGTCTCTTTCGCGCAGACGGCGACCGAGACGCCGGGCACGCCCCATCAGGGCGTCAATCGGCGTTTCGAGCATCGCGTAGAGTGGTATCTCTTCGAGCCGTCCACTGTGGTGGGCTCGGAGGGTTTCCTCCATAGTCAACAGCGCAGTCTTGTCCGGGCGAAGGACGCGGTAGAGAGGGTGGCGGGCGAGTGGCTCGACCCACTCCGAACGACCGACCACGAGACCAGCTTGCGGCCCGCCGAGGAGCTTGTCACCGGAAAAGCACACCACATCGGCGCCGGCTTCGAGGAGCTCTGACACCGTGTGCTCATGCGGCAGTCCCCAACGCCTGAGGTCGTGAAGGGCACCCGAACCCTGGTCGACAATCAAGGGTAGGCTGCGGTCGTGGGCTAGGCCGGCCAACTCGTCGATCGATGGTTCGGTGGTGAACCCGACGATTCGGAAATTGGACTGGTGGGCTACTAGGAGGGCCGCGGTGTGTTCGCCGATCGCAGCAGCGTAGTCCTTGAGGTGAGTGCGGTTGGTACATCCGACTTCGACCAGCTTCGTGCCTGAGGCCTCCATGACATCGGGGAGCCGAAATGAGCCGCCTATCTCAATCAATTGGCCTCGGGAGACCACTACCTCACGCTGTTCGGCGTGGGCTTTGAGGATGAGAAAGAGTGCCGCCGCATTGTTATTTACCATCACCGCACTCGCGGCACCGCAAACCCTGGCAATACGATCGGCCATTGCCGCCAGACGTTGGCCGCGACGGCCCTCACTGACGTCGTACTCGAGGGCGAGGTATGATTTCAGGGATGGCGGGAGGCGTCGCGGGAGCGGTGCCCGGCCGAGGTTGGTGTGCAGGAGCACGCCGGTGGCGTTGATCACCGCAGGGTAGGCGGAGGCGACGCCGGTGCGTAGCGCGTCGAGGATTTCGCCTCCGAGAGCCTCGCACGCTGCGTCGATGTCCGGTCCGGAAACCTCGCCGGCGCTGATTCTCTGGCGGAGTTGGTCGACTGCGATTCGGCACGCCTCCATGACTGGAGCGTGGCCGTAGTCGTCGACTGCGGCCCGCAGGGCGGGGAGGTCGAGGAGACGATGAATCGCGGGGATACGCCGATAGTCAGGTGCCACGAATGGCATTCTAGCGGAGACTGGATCTTTGGACATCCCATCGGCTGGAGGCATGGATGGAGTTGATCGAACAGATCACGATGCTCGAGGGGGTGCTGCAGAGGCATATTAGGAAGTGGGAGATGTACTTCTCCGGCGTCGAGAGGTTGCCGCCTCAGGACGAACGCAAGCGGATTAATCGCCGAATCAGATTGCTGGCGGAGCAGACGGTCAATCGTCGCGCCGAGCAGTTTCGGATCGAACAGCTTCAGCACCGGTTTATGACCTACTCGCAGAACTGGGAGCGGATGTTGCGTGAGCGTGAAGAGGGGCGGTCTGCCCAGTCCCACACCGATCACGAGCTCCGCGGGCCGGAAGCGGCAAACGACACGGCAACCTCATCCGTAGACAAGGCCGAGGAGAGCTCGCTCTTCGATCGCTATCGGACCGCGAAGTCGGAGTGTGGTCTCGAAATCGGCGTTGACCGGAAGACCTTCGATCAGCAGATCGCCGAGCAGCGCAAGAAAATAGAGGAGCGGCTTGGGCGCAAGGTTAAATTCGACGTGCAGATCGACAATGATAAGGTCAGGGTTGTGGCTCGCAAAGAGAAGAAAAAGGGTTAGACCAGAGGTGGTGAGCAATGGGGGCTAAGTTCGCAGGCCTGTTGTTCGTGGTCGTCGCCATCGTCGTGTTTTCGGCAGCTGTGGCTGCGACCGACGAGCCGATGTTTGTTCGTTGGTTGGTGATGGACGATCCGGGCGATGAGACTATCCGCGATTATTGGGAACGTGCCGAGCGTGAAGAGCTCGATCCGCCCGCCATGGTCGATCTCGGGACGATGCTCTTTTATCGCGGCTATCCCAAGGACGCGGTGCGCGTTTTCAAGCAAGCACTCGATCTCGATCCCGATCTCTATGAGGCGTGGTTCCGAATCGGCCTGGTGGAGCACAGCGAGGGAGATTTAGATAGCGCTCGCCAGGCTTATAAACGCAGCCTCAAAAAGCTCACCGGACACGGTTGGTGCAACTTCTACCTCGGTCTGCTCGAGGAACAGCTCGGACACAGCTCGAACGCCCTCTATTACTATCGGCGGGCACTCAAGTTCGCTCCCGAGTTGGCCAACCCAAGGGTCAATCCCGAGATCATGACGTCCAAGCTGATGCTCGGCGTGCAGCTTCAGGATCAAGATCGACGACGGTTCAAGGACTCGTTGCCCATGCCGTACCTCGAACCAGGCAAGGTCGAGCGGGTCAGGCGGCGGTACGAGCCGAAACCGCCTCCCGAATCTGAGGGAGTGCCAGAGCCTGAGGCGGCGGTAGGTACGACGCAGATCGAACAGCAACAGGCGGAACCGCGACCCACCCCGGCACAATCAGCACCGCCGCCACGTCCAGCTCCACCGCGGCGTGCGCCGAGACCGACGACGGCATCGCCGCAAGGCACCAAAGACGACGATGCCGGGAAACCGTACGGAATGCCCGCGGTCGGAAATGTGTCCGACGAAGCCCATTTCATTCCGATGTGGCCAAACCTGGTAGCGCGGGCGGCGGAAGCTCTTATTTGACTCTTTGCGAATCGCTTCAGACGTTGAAGCGGAAATGAACGACCTCACCGTCCCGGACGGGGTAGGTCTTTCCCTCCAGACGGAGCGTGCCGAGTTCGCGACAAGCGGTGAGTGAGCCTGCCTCGAGCAATGCGTCGTGAGGCACGACCTCGGCGCGGATGAAACCACGCTGGATATCCGAGTGGATCACTCCCCCTGCCTCAACCGCCGGAGTCGCCGTGCGAATCGACCATGCCCGACACTCGTCGGAACCGACGGTGAAGAAGGAAATCGACCCGAGGAGGCGGTAGGACTCCCTGATGATGCGGTCGAGAGCGCGGTCTTCGATGCCGAACTCGGCCATGAACGCTTCTGCATCGTCGCCCTCGAGCTGAGCCATCTCAGCCTCGAGAGGCGCGCACACCTGGGTAAAGGCCATCTGTGGGCGCTCGATCCACTCGGCCCACCGAGGATTGGAAAAGGGCTGACCTGCAACCTGGTGATCGTCAACGTTGAGAACGACCAACATCGGTTTGGCGGATAAAAAGGTGAACCCGCGAAAGATTTTCTCTTCCTGTTCGTTAAAGGTTTCCGTGCGGAGCGGCCGTTGATCCTCGAGGACCGCCTGACAGCGTCTGAGCATGTCCGCCTCGCGTTCGAGCTCCGGCACCTTCCGGGTTCTGAGATCGCGGCGGATCCGCTCGAGGCGCTTCTCCACCACCAGCTGGTCTTGGAGGATGAACTCCTCCTCGATGTATAGGAGGTCCCGTTGCGGATCGAT
>JACXWA010000107.1 GCA_014764485.1 Candidatus Sulfomarinibacter kjeldsenii | reverse complement strand
AAGGCCGTCCGTAACCCCAGGGTAAGGACGACAAATAGACACGAAGCCCCCGGAGGCGGCTACAGACATCTGTTGTGCCATGAGGCGCGGGTATCACCGCGATAGTTCTGTCGCCGCTCCGCGGCTCGGGATCGCATGACAACTTTTCGTCAGGACTTGACAGTAGGACGGGGGATAGGTGAATGGGACTTGTATCTTGTATCCCGGTAGGCCGGGGGCTTACCTGTCGGCGAGCAGCTGTGCGATGCGGTAAGCCGGACGACGCAGCTCTTTTTCGGCCACCCTCTGGGCATTGAGGTGTGTGTACTCGGTGCGAAGCCTCACAGGTGCCGCAACGGCACTCCCCGCCTGCAGATCGACAGGCACCATGATCACCCGAGCCTGGAATGCGACGTCCTGCTGGCCCATGTACACCAGCGGCCGCTCGCCGAGGTATTCCACCCTCACCAACACCAGGTATTCCGCGAACGGGCGAAGCAGCCGGTGAATTTCTCCTGGCTCCGGGGCCAAATCGGTGCCGAGAAATGCCGCAATCCCTGGTATGCCGTTTTCATCGACGAGGGTTATGCCGGCCTGTGCCAGGGTGTGCTCGACCACGGATTCGGCCTCTCCCGCAAGGACGGTTTCGCCGACTGCAATGACGACCGTGCCCTCTGGAGGCGGGCGCATCTGTGGTGGCGGCGACGCAGGCTCCTGCTTCGGCTCGACTCGGGGACTGGTCGAAACGGCAACCTGTTGCTGTCCTTGAACTTGGCCGGCCATGCCGCTCTCGGTACGACCCGAGTTGGGTGATACCAGTTGCGGGGTTGGCTCCGGACCCTGTTCGACGGCAGTCGACACCATTGCGGCGCCGACCTCGGTCGTTAGTTGGTCAGCTTCGTCTTGTGATTCCATGGCGCTTTCGGGTCTTGTTTCTGTATGAGTTGGCTGTGTTTCGGATTCGGCAACAGTGCTACTCGTGCGCCCGCCCATGGCGGTTTTGAAGAGACCGGATTTCCAGGCGAAGACGCCGGCTGCGACGACCGCCGCCAGGCCGAACAGCACCACTACCGCGGCCACCAGCGCCAAGCGCTTGGCCGAGCTTGTCCCCGAGGATGGCTCCTCGAGCGCAGAGGTCTCGACGATCGGTACTTCGGTCTCGGCAGCGGGTACGGTGACCGCGGTTGCACCGGCCGCAATGGCGTCGCTCGAGACTTGCCGCGTGGGCCGTGAGTCGAGCTCGGCCGTGGCGGTGGGAGGAGGCGGTGGTGGGGTCGGGCTGCCCGCCGATGCGGCGACTCTTTCGACCAGGTTGCCGGAGGCGCCCCGGGCTTCAAGAAATTTCTCGAGTTCGCCGATCAACTCAGCACAGCTCGCGACCCGAAGATCGCGATCCTTGGCCATCATGAGAGCAACGATCGAGCGGAGCTCGGGATCGACCTCGGGCTTGAGATCACCAAGATCCGGCGGCTCGACCTCGACGATTTGACGGAGTAGAGCAAGAGGGCTATCGGCTGTGAAAGGAACCTTGCCGCTCAGAGCCTCGTACAGAGTGACGCCGAGCGAGTAGATATCGGTGCGATGGTCGGGGTCCTGGTCAAGGCACTGCTCAGGTGAAAGGTAGCCCGGTGTACCCATGAACATCCCGGTGGCGGTGAGGCGGGAGACGCCGCTGGTCACGAGGGCGAGGCCGAAGTCGGCGATCTTCACCAGCCCGCGGTCGTCGATCAGGAGATTGGCGGGTTTGATATCACGATGGATGATGCCTTGTTCGTGGGCGGCACGAAGGCCGGATGCTGTTTGTAAGGCGATTTTGGCGACTTGGATCGGCTCGAGGGGCCCCGAGGAACGAAGAATCTGCTGCAGGCTGCTGCCCGAGACGTACTCCATGGCGAAGAAGTGGCGACCGTCTTCCTCGCTGACCGCGTATATCTGGACGATGTTCGGGTGGTTGAGGCTGGCCGCGCTCCGCGCCTCGCGCAGAAAGCGCTCGACATGGCCCGGATCCTCGGTCAAATGCTCTCCGAGGACCTTGATGGCGACGAAACGGTTGAGGGACTCTTCGTGCGCCTTGTAAACGATCCCCATACCGCCACGCCCGAGCTCGGCAACGATCCGGTAATGACCGATACGGTCCACCATCGCATGCTCCTTTGTGCTGACGCCGAAGGCGCTGATGTATTTGACCTGTCTCTTTGGATGCTAGCACGCGGAATAATGTGGGTGCTAAACACTGTGGGGCGTGATCCCGTATAAGAGAGTGAGATCAAGGAAATGAAAAACCTTCGACTCACCTCCTTCCTCGCCAACCCGCCGGCCCCCCCGGCGGGTTTGGTGTTTTCCGCCCGCCCCACCAGGGCTTGAGGCTTGAGACCTGAGGCCTGGTGCAATGTGTTGGGGACAGACCACTAGAAACCCCAAGCTCCAAGCCCCAAGCCACAGGCCCCCTCCTGGTATATCCTTGTCATCCAGAGAGGGAACCCATGCGCATTGCCATCGCCCAGCTCGACTACACAATTGGCGCTTTCAAGGCCAATCTCGAGGCGATGACGATAGCTGTCGAACGGGCACGCCGTGCGGCGGCCGATCTTGTGGTTTTCACCGAGCTTGCGACCACCGGTTATCCGCCCGGGGACCTGTTGGAGCGGCGGGACTTCGTCGATCAGAACCTCACGCAGCTCGAGCGGATTGCACATCTCTCGGATGACGGTCTCGGCATCCTGGTAGGCTTTGTCGACCGCAACGAGACGGGGACCGGCAAGGGCCTCCACAACGCGGTCGCACTGTGCCACAGAGGAAAAGTGGCGGGGCGTTATTTCAAGTGCCTCTTGCCCAGCTACGATGTCTTTGACGAGGCCCGATACTTCGAATCGGGGGCGGATGCGCGGCCGCTGAACTTCAAGGGTGTACGCATCGGAGTGTCGGTGTGCGAGGACGTGTGGGCCGATCCCGATCTCGACGGGCACAGCCTCTACCACCGGGACCCGGTGCTCGAGCTGATCCATCGCGGTTCCCAGATTCTGATCAACCTTTCGGCGAGCCCGTTCGAACTTGGCAAGGCGAACGAGCGGCGCGACCTCGTCCGGCGGTATGCGGAGGACTCAGGCCGCTTTTTCATCTATGCCAATCAGGTGGGAGCGAACGACGACCTCGTATTCGATGGCCACTCGATGGTCTTCGATGGCAAGGGAAAGGTTGTCTCACGGGCCAGGGATTTCGAAGAGGATCTGCTCATCTACGACGTGCCCGATGAGGCTCTCGCAGACGTCAAAGGTGTTGAGGGTCCGGTCGCGGAGATCCGAGATGTTGCCTTGTCGAGGGAGGCTGAAGCGTTGGCGGCCCTCGAACTCGGCCTCCACGATTACGTCAGAAAATGTGGCTTCGACAAGGTGCTTCTCGGTCTGTCGGGTGGGATCGATTCGGCGCTGACCGCTGCTATCGCTGCACGCGCACTTGGACCCGACAACGTGCTCGGCGTAGCGATGCCGACCCGCTACTCGTCGGAGGGCAGTGTCACGGATGCCGAGGCCCTCGCCACAAACCTCGGAATCGACTTCAGGACCCTACCCATCGACGACATCTTCCAGGCCTATCTCGACGGCCTCGCTCCTGTTTTCGATGGTCTCGAGGAGGATGTCACCGAGGAGAACATCCAGGCCCGTGTCCGGGCCGGGGTTCTGATGGCGTTGTCAAACAAATTCGGTCGGCTCTTGCTGGCGACGGGCAACAAATCAGAGGTGGCGGTCGGTTATTGCACCCTCTATGGCGACATGGCCGGCGGTCTCGCAGTGATCTCTGATGTACCCAAGACCCTGGTCTACGATCTTGCCCGATTTCTAAACACCGACGGCGAGGTCATCCCGGAGTCGACTCTCACCAAAGCGCCGTCTGCCGAGCTGCGTCCCGACCAGAAAGATCAGGACTCCCTGCCTCCCTATGAGATCCTCGACCGGATCGTCGAAGCGTGGGTAGAGGAGCACCACACGGTGGAGGAGATCGTCGCCGAGGGCCTCGATCCCGACACCGTACGCCAGGTTGTGCGCCTGATCACCGGCAACGAGTACAAGCGTCGGCAGGCCGCTCCGGGCATCAAGATCACCGCCAAGGCCTTTGGGGTCGGCCGCCGTTATCCCATAGCCGCGAAGTACTGACGCGCACCCATCCGGATACAAGATCCAAGATCCAAGGGGCAAGATCCGTCTGCCCACCCCCGGTCAATTCGCCGTTTCTGAGCAGGTGTCTATTCCGACACCTCTCTTCTGGGAGGGCTGGTGGGACTTGTATCTTGGATCTTGTATCTGGGTGGGAAGATGGGCGGTGCCCCTTCATCGCCACACTCCGCCTCTGACTTTCCCCGGTCGCGATGCTGTCTCGCCACCTCCGGAGTCCAACGTGGGACTGGGCGGACAACCACGTTCGGAGGTGGACCATGGCGAAGAAATTGTTCGGAGTGGTGATCGCTGCGGTGCTGCTCGCGGTGCCCCCAAGCATATTTGCACAGGAGCAGCTGGAGCCGGAGACCACGATTGGCCTCGGTGACGTCGGTCAGGGCAGTCTGCTCTTCCAGACCAGTACCCCGGGACGTTTTGTCTCGGCCCCGGTGCAGAGCACCGAGGTGGAGATCGCGGTGCATGGGTTGGTGGTGGAAACGATAGTGCGGCAGAGCTTCACCAACCCCGGCGATGAGTGGTTGGAGGGCGTCTATGTCTTTCCTCTGCCCCAGAAGGCAGCCGTCCACGCGATGCGTCTCGAGATTGGCGAACGGGTCATCGAAAGCCAGATCAAGGAGCGGGAAGCGGCTCTCACGGTCTATCAGCAGGCCAAAAAGGAGGGTCGTAAGGCCTCGTTGGTCGAACAGGATCGGCCGAATATCTTTACGACCTCGGTCGCCAACATTGGGCCCGGCGAGGAGGTGGCAGTGCGAATCTCTTACCAACAGGTTCTCGAGTATGACGCCGGTCGCTTCCAACTCCGCTTCCCGATGGTCGTGGGCCCACGCTACATACCCGGATCGGCGATCACGACCAAAGCGACAACCGGTACCGGTTGGACCTTCGATACGGATCAGGTTGAGGATGCGTCTCGGGTGACTCCGCCGGTCCTTCATCCCAATCAGGGGGCGGCCAATCCGGTGCGGCTTGCAGTGTCCCTCGACGCCGGAATGCCTCTCGAGCGCCTCAATTGCCCGTCGCATGCGGCGCAAATAGAAAAGACCACCGGCGGCGTCCACAGCATTCGCCTCGACGGCGTGCCGGCCGACCGCGACTTTGTGCTCGAATGGACGCCTGCGCGAGGGAGCGAGCCGAGGGCGGCCGTCTTCACCGAGGAGCTCGACGGTTCGTACTACGTGCTCGCGATGCTGATGCCTCCCGACGATACGCTTACCGAAACCGTGCGCCTTCCGCGAGAGGTCATCTTCGTCGTCGACACCTCGGGATCGATGGGCGGGACGTCCATCATCCAGGCCCGGGACGCGCTGATTCTCGCCCTCGAGCAACTCGAGCCCGAGGACTATTTCAATATCATCGAGTTCGACTCGAGCTTCACCAAACTCCACAGTCATAGCGTGCCGGCAATGCCGGCAGCCATAGGTGATGCGAAAAGGTGGGTGGCCGGTCTGCAGGCAGACGGTGGCACCGAGATGATGGGACCGTTGCTCGCGGCACTCGAGGACATCGAGGAGCACACACCGTTACGGCAGATTGTCTTCATAACAGATGGCTGTGTCGGCAACGAGGATGCCCTCTTCCACTCGATCCACGAGGAGCTCGGTCGCAGCCGGCTCTTCACCATCGGTATCGGCTCCGCCCCCAACTCGCACTTCATGGAACGCGCCGCATCTTTCGGACGCGGAGACTTCACCCATATTGGGACCCCTTCGGAAGTCTCGCTGCGGATGGGTGAGTTCTTCGCCAAGCTCGAGAATCCGGTCCTCGCAGATATCGAGTTGCAATGGCCCGATCCCGATGCCGAAACCTGGCCCGAGCAGGTGCCCGATCTCTACGCCGGCCGACCGGTAGTGGTGGCGGCTCGGCTCGGCACCGTTCACGGTGAACTGGTGGCGACCGGAGTCAGGGCGAGCGAATCGTGGGAGTTCCGCACGGATTTGTCGGTCGGGGCGGCACGAGCGGGGGTCAACCGTTTATGGGCACGGCGCAAAATCGCTTCGATGATGGATCAGCGGACGTATGGTGTACCCGAGGACGAAGTGCGTTCGCAGGTGGTGGAGATCGCACTGGCTCACCACGTGGTCTCCAAATACACCAGCCTGGTAGCGGTTGATATGACTCCGTCCCGACCGAACGACGAGAGGTTGCACACTGGAGCGGTGCCGACCAATTTGCCCACTGGCTGGAAGCACGAGAAGGTCTTCGGCAATCTGCCACAGGGTGGGACTGCCAGTCGCCTCTACCTTTTGACGGCCCTTTTCGCCGTCGCACTCGGCATATTCGTTCGCCAGCTGCGGGGCGTGCTGTGATCGCCCAACGTGTGCTCTCCGGGCTCTCAGCCCTGCTGCTTGCGACCGGGGTCGTGCAGGGGGTTCGCGGGGGGTGGATCCACGCCAAAGCTGGTCTCGCTCAGGTCCTGCTCCACCGTTCGTGGGAGCGGACCCAATCGGGTGGCGTGGGGGTGAAACCGTGGCCGTGGGCCGATACCTGGCCTGTGGCCCGGCTCACCCTCCCCGGTGGCGGCGACCACATCGTGCTCGCCGGCGCCACCGGTCGCAATCTGGCCTTTGCCCCCGGGCATCTGGATGGCAGTTCGGAGCCGGGGGGTGGCGGCACCTGTGTGATTGCGGGCCACCGCGACACGCATTTCTCCGACATCGACAGTCTCGAGAAGGGACAGACGGTGGTGCTCGAAGACAAGCAGGGTCGAAGCCGCAGCTACCGGGTCGTGAAGACTGCAGTTGTGGAGGAGCGTGACACCTGGGTGATTACCGAAAACGACGGCCCGACCCTCGTCCTGGTTACCTGCTGGCCGCTCGACTCGCCCACGGCGGGTGGCTCGCAGCGCTTCGTCGTTTGGGCGGAAGCGGACCCTCCCGTGTGGTCGGACACGGGAGGCTAGGCGTGTTCCGCCGCCAACCCGCCCACGGCTATACGGCTATTCGGCTCGACGGCACATGCTCTCGACAACGTCGACGGTAAGCCCAATCGTTTTGCCGTAAAGCCGTAAGGCCTCACTCCGCAGGATCATTGTCGCGCAGATCATGTTCGCGGGTCGGATCGATTTGCAGATATCGCTTGAGGTAGTGCACCCCGATGTAAAAGGGGATGGTGTCAAAAGCAGCGACAGCGAACTTGAAGGTGTAGCCGGTGACGATGAATAGGGTGAGCTGGCGGCCAATCGGCAGGTCCGGGTTGATGGGCAGAGCATGCGCGTAGTAGTGGGTGATGAGGATGACGGCCGTTGTGTCCACCAACTGACTGATCATCGTTGAGCCGTTGTTGCGGACCCAGAGCAGGCGGCCCTTGGTCACCCGCTTCCAGAAATGAAAGACCCAGACATCGCAGAACTGCGCCGCCATGTACGCAACCATGGAGGCAGTCACCGCACCGAACGTCAGGGCGCGGATTTCGAAGAACACTGGCAGCCGCCCTGCGGCGTCAAGAACGACGGCGCCGGTTGCCGGGTCAGTGGCTTCGAATCCCGGCAGCACGCCGCCGATCCACATGATCGTAACCACCCAGATGTTGAGCAGGAGTCCGACAAAGACCACGAAGTTGGCGCGCCGCCGGCCGTAGAACTCGCTGATGAAGTCGGTGCAAAGGAAGGTGATCGGGTAGGGAAGGACACCGACCGCGATAGCAAAGACCAGCGGGAACCCACCAGAGGTTTCAGTCTCGAAAAGTTTGATGAATCGGCTGATGCCGAGAATGTTGAGCATCGCCAGGGTACCGAGAAAGATGCCGGCGAAGATCAGGAACACTCGCTCGCGTCGCGCCTGGAGGTGCGAGGCTTCAATTGGGTGCAGCTTGTCGGCGCCCGGTTCCATGGGGATGAGGATACCGGATCTCAGATCGGCCCGGCGCGGAGTTTTGAGAGTTGAGCTATGAGTTTTGAGTTATCCCCTACCCACCGAGGCAGCTTCTATCGGCTGGTTGGCCGGAACTCAAAACTCAAAACCAAGAACTCAAAACTAGTTGGTGATCGTCTCGTCATCTTCCAACCCACCGAACTCCTGCTCCCACGCACCCATCTCCTCGTCCGAGAGCCCGAAGTGGTGGCCGATTTCGTGCAGCAGGGTGAGCTGGATCTGATGGATGAGCTGAGCGCGGGTGGGACAGGCGTCGAGCAGCGGCCGCCTGTAAAGCACAATAACGTCCGGCAACACGTTACCGTACCAGCCACCGCGCTCGTCGAGCGGAACCCCGGTATAGAGGCCAAAAAGCGTGTGATGCCTCGGGTCCAGATCGAGGTTTCTGAGGGTCTCGATGTCGGGCGTCTCACGGACCTGAATCGAGACATTTGAAATCAACTCGGCAAACTCAAGGGGCAGGCCGTCGAGGGCCTCGGCGACAGCGGCTTCAAACTCGTCACGTTTCATGGCGACGATCACAGGAACGATTACGCCGGCCCAGTCGATGGATCACTTCTGGGTGCGTCCCTTGAAGAGGTCGGGGGTATTCCATCCAACAATTGCGCCGATGACGCCACCGATCAAAACACCGATGGTGCCGAAATACTTCAAGCCCGCAGCCCCGCCAACAAAGAAACCGACCACTGCGAAGACAAATCGTAAAAACCTCACGGTCTCGAAGTCCATCGCCATGGCATCTCTCCCTCTGGGTTATCTCGCCAACACAGTAATTATAGCGATTCCGTCTCGGCCGGACACCACGACGGTGTAAAGTGTCTCTCCGGGAGGATGCTCAATGCGGTTTATTGGCCTGCTCGGCGTGTTGGCCCTGCTCGGTCTGGCCTGGGCCATTTCCTATCACCGGCGCGATGTCAGGCTGCGTGTCGTCTTCTGGGGTCTTGGCCTGCAATTCTTGTTCGCGTTGATCATCCTGCGAGAGGATGTGTGGAGCTTCATCGGCATGGGAGTGGTCGGCGGCCTGGCGGCGGTCTACCAGCTACGGACTGACACTGCGTCTCCGGACCGGAGTTATGGCTTGGTGGCGTTGTTCCTGGCTGCCGCGATTGCGGTGGCTGTTGTCCTTGGTCTGCTCGGTTCTTCGATTGCCGGAGTTGGTGCCCTCGTCATTGTCGGAATGATGCTTGTGAACGCTCGTTTCCGGTTTGTTCCGGCGGCGCAGGGGCCGCTCGGTGCCCTGTTGGCGGCCGTCTCAGTGGCCTGGCTTGTCGCATCCGGACTCTATGGAGAGGAGATCTTCGAAGCTTTCAGTTCAAAGGTTTCGGCGTTTCTTGAACTCTCTGACTACGGTGCCAGATTCCTCTTCGGAAATCTGGCCGATCGCCAGTACTTTTTCCCCGGAGGAGCGGCGAACTGGCCGGGATTTGGCTTTCAGTTCGCCTTTAAAGTGCTGCCGACCATCATATTTTTCGGTGGTTTCATGTCGGTGCTCTACTACCTCGGCGTTATGCAGAGCGTGATTGAAGCGCTCGCCCGTTTCATGCGTTGGACGATCGGCACCAGTGGCGCCGAAACTCTCTCCTGTACGGCCAACATATTCGTCGGTCAGACTGAGGCACCGCTCCTGATCAGGCCGTTTCTCAACGACATGACCCGATCTGAGCTTCTGACGATCATGGTCGGCGGGTTTGCAACCATTGCCGGGGGCGTTCTCGCCGCCTATATCGCGATGGGAATCCCCGCCGGTCATCTCATCGCTGCCAGTGTCATGTCGGCACCGGCCGCGCTCGTGGTGGGCAAGATCATCTACCCCGAACTCGAGCACTCGGCAACAGCGGGCGACATCGAAATGCCTGAGAGTGATCGAAGCCGCTGCCAACGGCATCACCGATGGCCTCAAGCTGGCTGTCAATGTTGGAGCCATGCTGATCGGATTCATCGCCTTGATCGCCGTCCTCGACGTGAGCCTCAATTGGATCGACTCGCTGATTGACGGAGGACTGCTCAACGGCGAGTGGGTCACATATGGATCTGGTGGCATGTCGCCAGTTGTCGGTGAGTACGCAGGAGTGATCCCGGGCTCGTTGCAGACGCTCTTCGGAACATTGCTCAGACCTCTCGCGTGGCTGATGGGAGTCCCGTGGGCCGACGCTGCCCTGGTCGGCAATCTGCTCGGGATAAAAATCTCTCTCAACGAGCTGGTGGCCTACGGCCAGCTTGGGTCGTATATTCAGGAAGGCGCCATCTCATCGCGAGCGGCGATCATCTCGACTTACGCACTCTGTGGTTTTGCAAACTTCTCATCGATCGGTATCCAGTTGGGTGGGATTGCTGCGGTCGCTCCACGGCGGCGTGGGGCCTTGGCCAGCGTTGGCTTCAAGGCAATGCTCGGCGGCGCCATTGCGTCATGGCTGACGGCCACCGTTGCCGGACTTTTGCTGTAATCTGTGTTCTGTCAAGGGGGCCTCATGCGATCACTGGCGGTTCTAGTAGTTGTGCTTGTTTTGCTCGTTGTGAGTGGGTGTGGCGTCGTCGACCCTGCGAGGCCGACCGCGCAGCCCGATGTCGAGGTCTTCGGCAATCTGCTCGACGTGGAGAGGTCTGCCGACGATCCAGATTCCTGGATTGTGAAAGTCCAGGTCGGGGCACCACGGTCGGTCAGGGCGGCCGACGAGGATTCCGGGAAACCGACCCCGCTGGTAGAAAAGACCCTCGAAGCGACGGTGACAGTTGGCACCGACACCGTAGTGCTCGTCGACGACCGCCCGGGTCTGCTGGATGCCATCGACTCCGGCACCGAAATCGTGATTCTTCCGGTCGTGGGCACTTCGGAAATGTACGGCTCCAATGATCTCCGGCTCGAGGCGAGTATGGTGATGGATTTTGCATCTTACAGTCGGTGGCGGCTACCGAAGCTCGATCCGGATTCTGACATTGAGGTCACAGATCCGGCGATGATCAACTCGGCCGGGTTGGAACTCGCCCCGGTGCCAGTCGCCGGCGGTGAGGTTCTGTACTTCTCGGCTCGTCTTCGCTCGCCGGCGATTGAAGATGATTCGTGGCATGGGTCCTTCCGGGAAGGTTTCGCCACGCCTGAGCCAGGGACGGCCGTTGTCGAGAGGAGCTTCCGTTCAAAGCTCACAGGCCAGGGTTGGACTGTGCCTGAGCTGGTGCGTTTTCCGGGCCTCGACGAGGCCGCTCAGGTGCGGGTCACC
This sequence comes from Candidatus Sulfomarinibacter kjeldsenii, assembly GCA_014764485.1. Classification (GTDB taxonomy): domain Bacteria; phylum Acidobacteriota; class Thermoanaerobaculia; order Thermoanaerobaculales; family Sulfomarinibacteraceae; genus Sulfomarinibacter; species Sulfomarinibacter kjeldsenii. Next base: position 14,676 of record JACXWA010000107.1, on the reverse strand, counting down.
TGGGTCAACGCGGATGAGACCATTTGTTTGGTGACGGTTACAACGCCGGGTGAGGCGCCGTGGATAGGGCGCGCCACGCGGAGCGGAGCGAATCGGCGTTGGTCGGCCCCGCAGAAAATCGAGGGTGTTGGCGATGACGCGCGCGACGGGGTCTATCTCACCGGCAGTAAAAGCAAGATCGTCTTCGCCACTCTTCGCGCCGGCGCAACGCAAGGTGACCTCTTTCTCTATGATCCGAAGGCCGAGGACAGCCCGGCTGCACTCGAGTCGCCGATATTTTCCGCTGGCAACGAATGGAATCCCCGCACGGGCCCGGATGGTGAGCTGCTCTTCAATCGCGCGGACCGCCAACTCATTCTCAAGGACGGTCAAGTGCGTGCTTTGCGTCTGCCCGGACCGCATCGCGTACCGATGACCCAGGCGGCGACCACTGATGATGGGCGTTGGCTTTTCTTCTGTATGCCGAAATACCGGATGCCCGAGATGGACGAAGATATCTTCGTCGCGAGCCTGACGGAGGATTTCAAGCTCGGCGAGCCGGTGCCGGTTGACGAATGGCGTCCCTGACTGACGGCTTCGAAGTCAGGGTGGCTGGCCGATGACTGGGGTTTGGACAGAGCTTCTCGGGCACGGGTGGGGAGCTTGGCGCGGCAACTGGCGCAGCGAACAAGTTCTGGTGCACCGGGCCGGCCGTTGGGTACTCGAGAAGAGCGGCTACGAGAGCGATCGCTGGCCTGAGCTTCGCCACGCTCTGGCGGCGTTGTGGCCGGGTCGCCGGACCCGCGACGGATCGCCGTGGGCGGTCGGATGGATAGGATACGAGGAGGCCGCGAGCCTTGCCGGGGGACTGCCAACCCGGGGGGGCGAGGACGCTGCGCCGGGCGGCAGGTTTCTCCTCGATCCCAAGCCGGAATCCGCGGTTGACGAGGCTGGAGATCCGCCGTCCTTATTGCCAGGTGTTGTTTGTTGGAGTCTCGACGGAGAGGAATTTCGCAACTGCGTCGAGGCGATTCGTGTACGAATTGCATCCGGCGACGTCTATCAGGTGAATCTGTCCCGGCGGCTCACAGTCGAGGGGAGTAACCGTTTGCTGGATCCTTTTGCTGTGGCAGCTGCGAAAGGTGGAGAACCGGACTACCTGGCGCGGTTTCATTTTGACGACGGCGAGCTTCTGTGCGCGTCGATGGAACTGCTGCTCCGCCGGCGCGGTGACATCCTGGAGACGTGCCCCATAAAAGGTACCCGACCGCGCGGTGAATCCGAGGAAGAGGATCAGCGACTGGCGGAGGAACTTTTCTTCGACCCCAAGGAGCAGGCCGAGTTGGCGATGGTGATCGATCTCGAGCGCAACGACCTCGGGCGGATTTCGAGAATCGGCTCGGTGGAGGTCGTCGATCCCGGTTCGGTTCGGCGTTACGCCTCTATTCACCACCTGGTGGGTCGAGTGAGGGGACGGGCGAAGCCGGGTCTCGAGTGGTGGGAGATGTTAGCGGCAATGGTGCCCGGGGGTTCCGTGACGGGTTGTCCCAAGTATGCCGCGATGTCCTTGATCCGCGATCTCGAGCCGGTCCAACGGGGGCCATTTACCGGCGCTTTTGGTGTCGTAGCCGGAGACGGTGACATGGAATTCGCACTTCCCATCCGTACAGCTTGGCGGGTCGGAACCACCCTGGAATTCGCTGCCGGCTGCGGCGTTGTGTGGGATTCGAAACCGGAGGCCGAGGAGAAGGAGAGTCGGCTCAAGGTCGAACGATGGCTGGATCTCGTGGGGTCTGCCGGATGAGCGTGGTGTGGCGCAACGGTTACCTTGCCGAAGGTCGGCCGGATGAGGTGACGGGATCCTCTGGTTGGGGTGTGTTCACTACCGCTGGTTGTGATCAGGGCAGGCCATTGCTCTGGCCCCGGCACGCTCGGCGGCTGGCCGAGAGTCTCGTCGATCTGGGCGCCGACAAATCCGTCGGTCTGCCGACCGATCAGGACGTCAGCGAGTTGCTTGGGGCCGCCGGTCTCGGCGGACCAGCGCGGGTGCGGGTCGTGGCTCGAAGAGTCGAATCATCCAAGTGGAACATTGAAGCCTCGGCGATGTCCTGTGGTGAGGTGGGACCAACTATTGAGCCTGCGAGATTGGCGATTCATCGCTGGGCGTCTGCGCCACCCCTCGCCGGCCACAAGACCCTGTCGAGGCTGGCTTGGGACTTGGCTCGAGAACGAGCCCAGCAAATGGGGTTCCATGACGCATTGCTGATCGATTCAGCGGACAATCTGCTCGAGACGTCCGTCGCGAATGTGTGGGTCATGACCGACGGCGTGGTGCGAACCCCACGTGCTCCGAACGATTGTCTGCCGGGAGTGATGCGGGAGTGGCTGCTCGAAAATTTAGGCCGAACTGGTCTGTCGACCGTAGTCGGTGACCTCACACTCATCGATCTTGTCGCAGCCGACGAGATCTGGCTCAGCAATGCAGTGGTTGGTGTGCGCAGGGTAGGTGAGGTTGACGATCAACTGTGGCGAGCATGGCCGCAATTCGATCTCCTGGACGACCTCGGGATCCCTGCGCCCGGGTGGTAGAGAACTCAATGTAGCCGAAGGTTATGGCGGTTGGCCGCAATCAAATTGTAAAGATGTGGGCCGATCAGGGTGAAGGGTGGCAGTGAACCGAGTCGGGCCAGCCATTTCCAGCCGGGGATTTCGGCCATGATGCGCCGCCAGGCGGCGAAGCCTTCGAGCAGAATTCCATCGTGATCCCGAATCCACATCGATGTCTGGTGCTCGTCGTGGGTCAATGGCAATTCGCCGCCGCTTGCGGTACGGAAATCGATGAATCGAACCCGCCCATTGCGATCGCGAGTCTCGCACCACGCCTTGGACCTCTGGCATAGGCTGCAGTTGCCGTCCATCCAGACGTCAAGTCGTTGCCTAATGTCGGTGGGCGTTTCCAAGTTCTTTCTCCACGTGAATCAACCTGAGAATTGTCCTTGACATTCCTTAAGAAAATACTAAAATAGCGATATGCTGATATATGGAAAAAGAACCAGCGCAGCGATTCATGGGCAAAGAAAGCTCCGACGATGAAGCGAGTGCATCCCGAGTGCGTCTCCCCCGACCGTTCACCGGACGAACTCGCTGCTCTTCGGCGAAGCTTGGTGGCGAAGGCCAGGCCGCTTCGGCGAATGGCCGACCACTACTCACTGCTGGCCGGCGAGACCCGCCTCAAGATCATTACCCTGCTCACCGGCAGCGGCGAACTCTGCGTCTGCGATCTCGCGAGCGTGCTCGAAATGACCCCGGCGGCGGTGTCGCAGCATTTGAGCCGCTTGCGCTCAGGCCGTCTGGTGCAGTCGCGCCGTGACGGGATGACGATCTATTATCGAATGACTGAAGGCTCCGACGGGCTGCCGTCGGTTCGGCTGCCCGATTTCGAGCCGGCGACGGAGAAGTGAACGATGCGACATGTCACGTCAATGACCATGGTTCTTTTGATGGCTGGACTGCTTATGGGCACAGCCGCCTGCGATCAAAAGGCTGATCAGTCGCGGACAATCTTCACCGTTGAAGGCATGCATTGCGACGCATGTTCAACCAGCATTGTCACCACCCTGGTGAAGGTGAATGGGGTGGAAGAGGCGGCGGCCGACCACGAAAAGGGGACGGCCGAGGCAACCTATCGGCCGCGCACCGTCGAAGCCGACACGCTCAGAGCCGAGATCGAAAAGCTCGGCTACACGGTCCTGGGAATGGAGACCGAAGCGTTCGACGGCTGAATTTCGGATTTCGGATATCGGATTTCGGATTTCTTAGGTCGCGCCCACTGTGTGGGAGTAGACTTCCGCCATGGTTCGCCAGGCGTTTCGTGATCCCACGGTCTTCTGGGCATACATCGGTACCAAGATGGGAGTGTTCGCGATTGCTGCGATCGCCACCTGGCCATTGGCCCGTCTGATCGGACCCAGGGCGTGGATCGGCCTCGGGGTCTTTGGTGGGCTGCTGGTGATCTTGACCCTGGCCGTTTTGTTTGGTCCATCATCAAAGGCGCCAAGCGACGATGACGTCGATGGGTCTCGAGAGGTGGCAGACGATGAGGAACCCATCGACCCGGAGATGCCGGTCGAAATCCCCGTCGAGGACAGCATCGATCTGCACTCGTTTCCACCCCGCGACGTGCCCGACGTCGTCGACGCCTACCTTGAGGTAGCGGTTGAAAAGGGATTCAACGAGGTGCGACTGATCCACGGCCGCGGTATCGGTGTGCAACGGGATCGGGTCCAGAAACTGCTCGCTCGCCACCCGCTGATTTCGGGATTTCACGATGCACCGGCGGATCGCGGCGGCTGGGGCGCCACCATCGCCTACCTCAAACCGCGCCCTTGAGTCTCTGCCCTGGTGAGGTGGGCGGAAAATTCGAAATCCGAAATCCGAAATCCGAAATATCTACGGATTGAGCCGGTTGATGAGCCGTGGGTAAGGACTGGCTTCCCGCAGGTGGGAGATCCCGCAGATCCAGGCCACGCAGCGCTCGATGCCCATCCCATAGCCCGAATGGGGAAATGACCCGTAGCGACGGATATCGAGGTACCACTCGAATGACTCTCGGGGCAGGTCATGCGCGGCAATCTGGCGCTCGAGATGCTCGAGCGAGTCTGAGCGTTCGGAACCGCCGATGATTTCGCCGTAGCCTTCCGGGGCCAGCACATCCACCGCCAGCGCACGGCTTGGGTCCTCGGGGTCGGGCTGCATGTAGAAGGCCTTGATATCCGCCGGCCATCGGGTGATGAGAAGCGGACGATCAAAGAGTTCGGTAAGCGCTGTCTCGTCGTCTCCGCCGAGGTCTTCGCCGAATTGAATATCTGAACCGAGCTCCTGCAGTTTGGCTATCGCTTCCTCGTAGTCGAGGCGAGGATAGGGGCGTTGGGTGGTGGGCTCGAGCTTGGAGACGTCGCGTTCGAGGCGTTCCAAATCGTCGGCGCATCGATCGAGGACCCGGGCCACAATCGAGGAAAGGAATTCCTCGCACAGGTCCAGCAATCCGTCGAAGCGCAGCCACGCGACCTCCGGCTCGACCATCCAGAACTCAGTCAGGTGTCGGCGGGTTTTTGACTTTTCGGCGCGGAAGGTCGGCCCAAAACAGTAGACCTTTCCGAGTGCCGCGGCGGCGGGCTCAAGGTAGAGCTGGCCGGACTGCGACAGAAAAGCGGTTTCTCCGAAGTACTCAGTCTCGAAAAGGGTCGAGGTGCCTTCACAGGCCGCCGGAGTGAGAATGGGAGAATCAATCAGTGTGTAGTCGCGGCTCTGAAAAAAGTCGCGGATCGCGAATTCGAGTTCGGAGCGGACCCGCATGATGGCGTGCTGTCTCTTGGACCGCAACCAGAGATGACGGTGATTGAGCAGGAAATCTGGGCCGTGGTCCTTCTTGCCGATCGGGAACTCGGGTGCGATGTGGACGACCTCAAGACCGGAGACCTTGAGCTCGAATCCTCCCGGCGCGCGGTCGTCGGCCGCCACCATGCCCGTGACCTCCACCGACGATTCCTGAGTGAGTTCAACCGCGGTGTCCCACACAGGCTCGTCCACCTCGGGACGAAAGACGACACACTGCAGATAGCCGAAGCCATCGCGGAGGATGATGAAACGTAGCTTGCCCTTCTTACGCCAGTTGTATACCCATCCTCGGATGGTCACTTCCTGGTCAACGTGTTCGGCGAGTTCGGCAATGGTTATGACGGGGCGCGACATGGTTCTCCTCCTGGATTGGGGATTGTACATGAAGGAACGAGTTCACGACGCCGCGTGCTCTCTCCCGAGTCCGCGTCCGCGTCCGCAATCTTTACGGGATTTTCGGCTATTCGGATTGACGGCTATACGGCACACGCTCTTGTCAATGCCGACGCCGGACTTCGTCGTTCTGCCGTAAAGCCGTAAAGCCGTAAAGCCGGGTTCCTCAGTAGACCTCTCCGCTCGATTACGTCACAATGTCTGCTTCGTGGTCGAGGGGGGTGCATGAAGGTTCGGCCGGACAAACAGGAGTTTTTGAAGCTCGCCCGCGACTATGACGTGGTACCTGTGGTTCAGGAGCTCACCTCGGATACGGTGACTCCGTTCACGGTCTACTCTCGCCTCGCGGCCAATGGCCGTAATCCATTCCTGCTCGAAAGCGTCGAGGGCGGCGAACGAGCGGCTCGATACTCTTTCATCGGTGCCGATCCGTTTCGAATCGTCGAGGTGCGGGAAGGGGCCGTTTTCGTCGACGGGGCCCTGCGAGATGGCTCTCCGATTGAGGAATTGCGGCGGGCCACGGATTTTGGTTCGGTGGCGCCCGTAGAAGGGCTGCCTCCCTTTGCCGGTGGCGCCATGGGCTACCTCGGCTATGACGCGGTGCGATTGGTTGAAACCATCCCTTCGAGCGGTCGCGATGAGGGCGGGCTTCCGGAGGCCTGGTTTGGCCTCTACGACGGCGTTGTGGCCCTCGACCGTGCCCGCCAACGCCTGCTGCTAGTGGTGGCCGCACGCGTCCGCGAAGACCCTGAGGGGGCGTGGGCGCAGGCCCGGCAGCGTCTGGCGACGATGCATCGGGCTCTCCTCGTTGGCGGCGCCAGCCCTCACCCTCATGTCATCCCCGATCCCGGGAAGGGGTGGGACGGCTGGGTCGCCACTCCAACCGAGGACGAATACGTTGCTGGGGTGTCGAAAGCACGTGACTATATCCTCGCCGGCGATATCTTCCAGGTCGTGCTTTCGCGCCGCTGGCGCAAGATGCCGCGTTGCACCGCGGCTGAAATCTATCGAATGCTGCGGTTGACGAACCCGTCGCCATACATGTTTCTTTTCGACACCGGCCAGGCGCGGATTCTCGGTTCGAGCCCCGAAATGCTGGTGCGGGTGACTGGGAACACGGTCGCGACCTGCCCGATCGCGGGCACTCGTCGGCGGGGTCCTGACCGCGAGGAGGACCTTCGACTCGAGGAGGAGTTGAAGGCCGATCCGAAGGAACGTGCGGAGCACGTCATGCTGGTCGACCTCGGGCGAAACGACATCGGTCGGGTCTCGGAAGCCGGCTCGGTGCGGGTGTCGCGCGAGATGGAAGTCGAGCGCTACAGCCACGTCATGCATCTCGTCAGCGAGGTCGAAGGTCGTCTGCGCGATGGACTCGATGCGTGGGACGCCCTCTTCGCCTGTTTTCCGGCCGGAACCCTCAGCGGCGCCCCCAAGGTGCGCGCGATGGAGATCATCGACGAGTTCGAGGAGGTCAAGCGGGGCGTCTACGGCGGTGCGGTGGGTTATCGCAACCTCAACGGTGACCTCGACTCGTGCATCGCGATCCGCACCCTGGTAGAGCGCGGCGGCAGTGTCCAGATTCAGGCCGGGGCCGGGATCGTTTATGACTCGGTCCCTGAGAGCGAGCTTGCCGAGTGCGCCGCCAAGGCAGGCGCCCTCGTTGAAGCAGTGGCGATGGCAGAGAGTGCGGCGAGAGGCGCGAGCGATGACTGAAATTCGAAATTCGAAATTCGGAATTCGGAATGCCGCCCACCCGCTCTCGGGAATCCAATCTGTGGGAGCTTGGGTGGAAAATCCGAAATTCGAAATTCGAAATTCGAAATCGGGTGGAGGGGGTGGGTCGTGATCCTGATGATCGACAACTACGATTCCTTCACCTACAACCTGGTGCAGGAGCTGTCTGAAGTTGGCGATGTCGAGATCAAAGTGGTCCGCAACGACGCCGCGAGCGTCGATGAGCTGATGGCCAAAGGGCCGCGTGCGGTGGTGATCTCACCCGGCCCCGGAATCCCCGAGGAATCCGGTGTCACCATGGATGTTGTTCGCGCTGCGGCCGATCTCCCGTTGCTCGGGATTTGTCTCGGCCATCAAGCGATTGCCGCGGTTCATGGTGGGCACGTAGTGCGGGCTGCGGAACCGGTCCACGGCAAGACGTCTGCGGTTCGCCACAACGGTGACGGGCTTTTCGAGGGGGTACCGGATGGCTTCGAGGCCACCCGCTACCATTCCCTGATCGTAGATCGAGAGAGCCTTCCGGCAGATCTCGAGATTACCGCCTGGACCGAGGACGGCTTCATCATGGGTTTGAGGGACCGGAACCGACCTCACTTCGGCGTCCAGTTCCATCCAGAGTCCTACCTCTGCCACGAGGGCAAGCAGATTCTTGCTCGGTTCCTCGAGATCGCCGACCTGGCAGTTCGTCCCGAGTGGAAGACGGGGGTCGAGTTTTGAGTTTCGAGACACCTCGTTTCGGGATGCGGCAAACGAATTTCCGAATTCCGAATTCCGAATTCCGAATTCGAGGAGAGGGATGATTTCCGTCGACCACAAATCCGTCCTCAACGGGCTCCTTGCCGGCAAGGATCTCGAACCTGAGGTGATGGAGACCTTTATCGGTGCTGTCATGGATGGGGGTATCGACGATGTGGTGGTGGCAGCCGTTTTGGCCGCATTGCGGGCCAAAGGCGAGACCGGTGCCGAGGTAGCGGCTGCAGCGCGCGCAATGCGCGCACGGGCCATTGCTGTGCACGTCAAGAATTACCAAGAATCGGTCGATACCTGTGGTACCGGCGGCGACGGAGCCGAGACCATTAATATCTCGACCACGGCGGCACTTCTGGTGGCGGCGGCGGGTGTGCCGGTGGCCAAGCACGGCAACCGATCGGTTTCATCGCGCTGTGGATCGGCTGACGTGCTCGAGGCCGCTGGAGTGCTTCTCGACCTCACACCAGAGATGATGGCGAGGCTCCACGATGAGGTCGGCATCGCCTTTCTCTTCGCACCACGCCTCCATCCGGCGATGAAGGCCGTCATGCCGGTGCGGAGGGCGTTGGGTGTACGGACGGTCTTCAATCTGCTCGGCCCGCTGACCAACCCGGCCGGGGTCGAGCGGCAGGTCATCGGCGTCTGGGGCTCCGATGTGCAGGCTCTGATGGCGGCGGCGCTGGCCGAACTCGGCGCGCGCAGTGCGCTGGTGGTGCACTCCGACGACGGGCTCGACGAGATCTCGGTCTGCGCCCCAACCTCAGTCATCGAGATTCGGGACGGCGAGATCGCAGGCACCTGGCAGGTCGACCCGACCACCTTTGGAATCGAGGTCACAGATCCGACCTCGCTTAAAGGTGGTGACGTCGGCGAAAACCTGCGCCGGATGCGGGCCATCCTCGGCGGTGAAGAGGAGTCTCCCGCTGCGGACGCTGTGGCGCTCAACGCAGGCGCTGCCCTTTATGTGGCTGGCACCGCCGCTGATCTTGGGGAGGGCTTCCGCCGCGCCACCGAGGTTCGCCGATCGGGGACCGCTTTGGGGCGGCTCGAGGAGTGGGCCAAACGATCACAGGAGCTTTCAGATCATGGCTGAGACTGCGCTCGATCGGATCGTCGCTGATGTGCGCCGGCGCCTCGAAACCTTTACCGAGGCACCCGGGCTCGAAGAAGCCGCCCGCGAGGCGGTCGAAGCACGTCGCGCGGAAGGTCTTCGGTCCCTCGGGCGGGCGCTCTCGATCGCAGGACCAGCGCTGATCGCAGAATGCAAAAAGGCATCGCCGTCTGCAGGACTGATTCGTGAGGACTTCGATGCGGCGGCTCTCGCCGGCGCCTATTCCTTGGGTGGGGCCGCGGCGATCTCAGTCGTCACCGAGCCAGACTCGTTCCGGGGCGATACCCGGTGGTTGATCGACGTTCGAGGAACTGTTGATTTACCGGTGTTGCGCAAGGATTTCATCGTCACCCGTCGACAGCTCTTCGAAACCGCCGTCCTTGGTGTCGACGCCGTGCTGTTGATCGCGCGCATTCTGGACAAGGAGGCCCTCACCGATCTGCTGCAGACGGCCGCAGAACTCGAACTCGAGGTCTTGCTCGAAGTCTTTGCTGATGAGGATCCGGCGACCGCAGTGGCATCTGGGGCGCCGATCCTTGGCGTCAACGCTCGCGACCTCGCGACATTTGAAGTACGACTCGACCGGGTGGAATCGATAGCGGCCGAGCTGCCGACCGACAGGGTGCGGGTTGCCGAGAGTGGAATCCACGGGCCGAGTGATCTCGATCGCCTACGCCGCGCCGGGTACGACGGTTTTCTTGTGGGGGAGCATCTGGTGAGATCGGAGGACCCGGAGGCAGCAGTCCGAGACCTCCTCGGGGAGCAAGCGAGTGATCAGTAATCAGTTATCAGTGATCAGTTCGCGGCGGCGACACGCCGTCAAACGTAGGGTTTCCCCTCTGATCACTGGTCACTGATCACTTTCTTCGATTTTGCGTAGGAGTTGGAGATTGGCGTGCTGATCAAGATATGCGGCATTACCAGCCCCGAGGACGCCGAGGCGGCAATCGCCGCCGGCGCCGACCTGCTCGGTTTCGTTTTCAGGTTGGGAACACCCCGCGCCCTCGATCCCGCCACCTCGGGCTGGATTCGCGACGTCAGGGGGGTGGAGAGAGTCGGTGTCTTTCTCGACTCGCCGTTGGACGAGGTCATGCGGGCCCGCGATCTTCTGGCCCTCGATTGGGTCCAGCTCCACGGTGACGAGCCCGATACCTACCTCGAGGCTCTCGGCGAACAGGTGATCCGGAGGGTCCGGGTCGGTTCCGAGATTGATTGGGATCGCGTGGCCCACCTCGCAGATCGATGTCTGCCGCTCTTTGACCCGGGAGCCGGGGATGGAGTCGCGTGGGCGTGGGAAGCGCTGGAGGCAAGCCCGACGGGAATCCGTTTTGGCCTGGCCGGTGGTCTGACGCCCGACAACGTCGCCGATGCCGTTCGAACCGTGCGGCCCTACCTGGTCGACGTCTCATCCGGCGTCGAATCCGCTCCCGCCATCAAGGACCACAAAAAAATCCACGACTTCATTTCTGCCGCTCGCGAGGTTGCGAGCTGACGGTCTGAATCGCCTCATATTGCCCACAGATCACACAGATAGACCCAGATCTGCCCTCCCCACCCAGTCTTTGAACCGCAAAGACCGCCAAGGCCGCAAAGAGGTGGACGCTGAGCCAGAAAGGCGGTCGCGCTTATTGACGGCAGAGGGACAGGCGACTAGTCATCGCCTGTCGCCGGTGAGAAGACCGTCTGCTCCGAACGCAAGTGTTCGTCGCAGCCAGCCTTCTCACCAGCCGACGCGCCTGTGGCGCGCCGATTTTGCCTTTCTTCTCTCTTGACGCACTTTGCGCCTCTGCGTCTCAGAGCCTCTGCGTTTTTGGAATGGGCGGGTGAATCTGGGTCTATCTGTGTGATCTGTGGGCATTCTCGGATCGTCGGAAGGTCCTAGGTCGTAGGTTGAAACGGTGAGACGATCCAACCGGGGATCTCAATCTGCGTCGATCTGCGTCAACTGCGGTTTCTCCTGGGTGAGCGCGCGGGCATTGCGACTTTGCGTTAGATTCGCTTCGATACCGAGAACTCTCGACCGCCGCTTTCGTACGGCTTTGAAGGAGGAGTTCATGAACTACGTGCGCTTGTTTGCCTGTTTGTTGTGTCTCGTCTGTGTCGCCTGTTCGTCGAACTGCGGCGATGATCCGGGGCGCGAGGCCGCTTCGACCTTTCCGGAGCTTCGCGGCCCGTACCTGGGACAGACGCCGCCTGGACTTGAACCCGAAATCTTCGCACCGGGCATTATCTCGACCGGTCTCGCCACTCGCGATATCGCCATGACCCCCGACGGCAACGAGCTCTACTTTGCGGCCACCCTCGGCGGCCGCAGCATGATCATGGAGACCCGTCAGCAGGACGGTGTCTGGACCGAACCTTCGGTAGCTCCGTTCTCTGGCCGCTATCTGGATATCGAACCCACCATCTCTCCTGATGGACAACGGTTCTTCTTCCTCTCAACTCGGCCGCAGGCCGGGCAAGAAGAAAAGCCGGGCTGGGTCTACCAGGACATCTGGGTCATGGACCGCGAGGGCGACGTGTGGGGCGAGCCGTATAATCTGGGACCGCCGATCAACTCCGACGCGCCCGAGTACTTCCCATCGGTCACGAATGACGGCACCATTTACTTCACCCGCGAAGGCGAGGATCGGGTCTCTGCCACCTGGCGCTCGCGCTTTGTCGACGGCGCCTACGCTGAACCCGAGAAGCTCGGACCCGAGGTCAACTGCGGCAGCAACCGGTTCAACGTTTACGTAGCGCCGGATGAGACTTTTGCCATCGTGCCGAACGTCGGACGAGAGGACGCCACCGGTGGAGTCGACTACTACGTGGTCTTCCGTTCCGCCGACGACACCTGGTCCGAGCCGATCAACATGGGCCCGGTGATCAACCAGCCTGAGGGCCGGGAGTGGTCGGCTTCGCTGTCGCCCGACGGCAAGTATCTCTTCTTCATGTCGTCGCGGGCCTATGGCGATACGAATGTCCCTTTGACCGCGAAATCGATCACCGATCTCCTTGCACTTTCGACCCAGCCGGGCTGGGGCAGCTCGGATATCTGGTGGGTGAGTGCGGAGATCATCGAAGCGCTTCGACCCTAGCGTCCGGTTTTGAGTGTTGAGTTGTGAGTTTTGAATTCCGCCCCTCCCTTCGGCTTTTTGGGGTGGGCTGGAGATAACTCAAAACTAAGAACTCAAAACTCTCAGCATCGCGGTTCAGGTAGAATCAGTGCCTTCATGAAGAAGATGCCTGACGACCGTGGCTACTTCGGCGCCTTTGGCGGCCGGTTCGTCCCAGAAACCCTGATGGCGCCACTGGCCGAGCTCGAGGAGGCTTATCGCAAGGCGGGCCGTGACCGTGGGTTCCAGACCCGGCTCGATGAGCTTCTGGAGCACTACGTCGGTCGGCCGACGCCGATGTATTTGGCGCGGCGGTTGTCGGCCCGTCTCGGCGGTGCCCGCATCTGGCTCAAGCGGGAGGACCTGTGCCACACCGGTGCGCACAAGATTAATAACGCCCTCGGACAGGCTCTGCTCGCCTGTGAGATGGGCAAGGGGCGGGTGATCGCCGAAACCGGAGCTGGGCAGCATGGGGTTGCGGTGGCAACGGCGGCAGCCCTCCTCGGTCTCGAGTGTCGGATCTACATGGGCTCCGAGGACATCAGGCGGCAGGAGCTGAACGTCGTTCGGATGCAGCTGATGGGAGCGGAAGTCACGCCGGTGGATGCCGGGTCGCAGACCCTCAAGGATGCGATCAATGAGGCTCTCCGCGATTGGGTCACCAATGTTCGCTCGACCTACTACATTCTCGGGTCGGTCCTCGGCCCTCACCCCTACCCGATGATGGTGCGCGATTTTCAGACCGTCATCGGGCGCGAGGCGGTGGTACAGATCAAAAAGGCCGCTCGGGGAATGCCCGATCTGGTAGTTGCCTGCGTCGGTGGCGGATCCAACGCCGCAGGGATCTTCTCCGCCTTCGTGTCCTACCCGGCGGTCGGGTTGGTTGGAGTCGAGGCCGGGGGCCGTGGTATCACCCCGGGCGATCATGCCGCTCGTTTCTCGGAGGCGGGTGCTCCAGGCATCCTCCACGGCACCCGAACTGTCGTTCTCCAGGACGATGATGGTCAGATTCTGGGCACCCACTCGATATCGGCGGGTCTCGACTATCCCGCTGTCGGTCCCGAGCACGCACTGTGGCGCGAGAACACGAGGGTTTCCTACACCCACGTCTGTGACGACGAGGCGGTCGCGGCATTTCATCTCCTGGCCGAGAGCGAGGGCATTGTGCCGGCGCTGGAGTCGGCGCACGCGCTCGCCTACGCGGTCCGGGTGGCGCAGTCGATGCCACTCAACAGCAATATTCTTGTCAATCTCTCGGGTCGCGGTGACAAGGATCTTGCTGAAGTGAGCAGGGCGGAGGGGGACGCGCCGTGAAGCGGATAGAAGAGGCTTTTCGCGCCGCGAAGAAGAATGGCCGGGCCGCGTTCATTCCCTACATCACGGCCGGCGATCCGAATCTCGAGGCTACGGTTGAACTGGTTCGCGCGCTCGTACGCGCTGGTGCCGATGTCATCGAACTCGGAGTTCCGTTCTCGGACCCCATTGCCGACGGACCCACGAATCAGAGGGCGGCGGAAAGATCTCTCGCAGCCGGTACAACGCTCACAGGAGTGCTCGCGGCGGTGGAGATCATCCGGCGGGATCTTGAAATACCGATCGTGCTCTTCACCTACGCCAACCCGGTTGTACGATACGGAATCGATCGTTTTGCGGAGGACGCCTCGTCGGCCGGGATCGACGGAGTGCTTTTCACCGATGTCCCAGCTGAGGAGATGACCCCCTTTGAGGAGGAGCTCAGCGCCAACAGCCTCGACCTCATCATGCTCGTGACCCCGACCTCGGATCGTCGGCGCATGAAAGCGGCAGCGCGCTTCGGGGGTGGCTTTCTCTACCTGGTGTCACGAACAGGCGTCACCGGCGCCCGCCAGGACCTTGATGCCGAGCTCGCCAGCAACGTCCGAGCCGCCCACAAGGCCTCGAAAATGCCGGTCGCGGTTGGTTTCGGCATCTCGTCTCCGGATCAGGTGGCACGTGTCGCGGCACTGGCGGATGGGGTGGTCGTGGGGTCGGCGATCGTCAGCCGAATCGGCGCGATGGGAGATTGTGAGGAGCTCGCCGAAGAGGTCGAGAAATTCGCGGTCGATCTGGCCACGGCATGCAAGAGGTAGTTTTGAGTGTTGAGTTTTTAGTTTTGAGTTCCCACCACCTTCCCGGAGGACGTCAAGGTGCCGGTGCCTTCAACTCAAAACTCAAAACTCAGAACTCATAACTTCG
>JACXWA010000103.1 GCA_014764485.1 Candidatus Sulfomarinibacter kjeldsenii | reverse complement strand
ACGGCGTCCCCGTGACGAGAAGAGATAAAGCACGTGCCAAACGATGGTGCCCATGAATACCACTGCCCAGATCCGGTGGAGGGTGCCGCGAACCTCGAAGCCTCCCTCCCAGCCGAAAAAGAATCGAGAGACAAAACCCTGGTCGTAGCGCAGAGCAAAACCGGAAATAACGAGCGAGATAAACGAAACCGCCAACAGGGCGTGCTGCACCACTTCGTCTGCCCGCATTCGCAATACCTGCGGCCGTTTTGCCAGGACATCGCGCAAGTGCCGTTGCAGATCGATCAACCAGTGGAGCACCATCAGACCGATAATCACGACAATGGCGACAATGTAGATTTTCTCGACGACGTCGGCAATGGGAGTCCGCAGACCCTGACCACCGATGCCGTGGATTGGGGTCGAAGCCATCCCTTCGGAGATGTTCGGATGGCACTCGCCGCAGGTGTGTTTCAGGTTGGCTGGGTTGACGGTGGAAGTGGGGTCGGAGGCCGGCAATATCCGGTGAACGCCGTGGCACGAGGCGCAATTAGCGACGTGGGTGTCGCCCGCCTTGGACTTGAGACCGTGGTACGAATCTATGAAGGTCGTCAGACGGCCGGGTGAGCCCGGAGAGAGGATTTTGTGGGCCGAGCCTCCCGAGGAGTGGCAGTCGTTGCAGCTCGCCGCCACGTAGATACCGCCCCGGGTGGCCTTGCCGTGGACCGATCGCGCGTAGATTTGAATCGGGTGGTCGATGAGAATGTCGTACTTGGTGGTGATGTCGAGGTTCTCGTGGCATCGACCGCAGGTCTCGGGGAGGTTGGTGGGGTGGACCGACGAGCGCTTCGCTGTCGACGGGAGGATGTCGTGGTCACCGTGGCAATCTGAGCACTGCGGCATATCCTCGCAAGAACCGAGGCGAGCCCGGCCGTGCGCCTGGTAGGTCTCCGAAGCGTCCTCGTGACAGGTGCGGCAGCCCTGGCAACCGGGATAGAACGTCTCCTCGAGCTCACGATGCGGCACGGTGTCGCGATCGACATGACAGTCGAGGCAGTCGAGACCATCATGCACCGAGTGCGTGATGTCGTCGGAAAACGCCGACCCGTGTCGGCTCGCCTCGTGACAGTCAGCGCAGACCGAGCTGTCTATCGGCTCGTATTCCTCTTCTTGGGCCCCAGCGAGACCGGCACCGATCAGAATACAGACGGCGACGGCGGCGGGGATGAGCAAGGAAGTTTTGTGGGGAGCAGCCTTTGGGAAAATCGACCTGTACATAGCCCGGTCCTCCAACTCCATTGTGGATCGATTCCTTGAGCTGTCAAGGGATAAAGTCTTTTGTTTTCTTAAACTTGTATTTGTAAGTACATGTGCTATCGGGTAAATAACTCTATCGAGATTCCTTACTGATAAACGACATCAGATACTGAGTTTGGTTCTCTGAAAAAACCAACCCGAGAATCTTGAGAAGGGACGGATCAGTAGACTTTCACCCAGACTTTGCGCGAACGCGGCCCGTCGAGCTCGACGAAAAAGATCCCCTGCCAGGTGCCGAGACGCAATCGGCCGTCCTCGACTGGCACCGTCACCGAGCTGCCAAGCAACGTTGTCATGAGGTGGGCGTCGGAGTTGCCCTCGGCGTGGGCGAAATGGACATCCGGCACCATCGCTTCATAGGCGGCGATAAGGTCTCGGGCCACATCCGGGTCGGCATGCTCGTTGATGACCACCGCGGCGGTGGTGTGCGGCACGTACACGTGGCAGATACCTTCGCCCGCGCCCTCGATTGCCGCCGCGACCTGACGGGTGACATCTACCATCTGCCGATGTGATTCGGTCCGGACTTCGAATTGGTTCATTGTGCCTTCCTCCATTCCTCCTCGTAGGCCAGCCGATAGGCTTCGCTGAGGAATACGACCCGTCGAACGTAGTTGTAGGTTTCGGGTACTGGAATCTCTTCCGTAAACCGGTGCCGGTCGGGCCATCGTTTCCACCAACCGCGAACCCTCGTCAGACCGCCGTTATAAGCGGCAAGCGCCGGTTCCACGGCGCCAAAGCGGCGCATCAGAGCGCCGAGCTCCCGAGCACCAAGACGGAGATTGAGTTCTGGGTCCCGCAGGTCGGGCTGTGAGCCCATCCCGAGCGCCCGCGAGTGCTGTCGGGCGGTGGATGGCAGGAGTTGCAGAACCCCGATCGCGCCTCTCGGAGACATTGCGTGGGAGACAAAGCCGCTCTCCTGCCGGGCAACACCGGCAATCAGCCAGGGGTCAAGCCCGGCCTCTCGGGCTGCTGCCGTCAACGCCTGTCGCCAACGGAGCGGAAGGTAAGCGCGGACGACGTTTTCTGGTACTCGGTTCATGTCAACGGAGCTGAGCTCCCGAAATCCGGATCGAAGCCAGCGAATCGAGTCAGTAGACCACCCGTTGTCGGCGGCAAGTTCGGCCGCGACCAGGGCCTCCTCCGGCATCGGTGGGCGAGCACGCCGAATACGACGCCACTCGCGAAGGGCCTCGCTCTCCGACCCAGCGGAAAGCAGCCGTCCAACCGACTCGGGTGGCACTCCTGCTTTCAGATTCGGAAGGAAGGTCGCTTCTGCGCCCGAGGGTTGATTGAGGACCTCGCGCGACCACCGGCCGTAGAGATCGGCGACCTTTGCACCGGCGAGCGCCGTCAGTTCAGTCGATCGTTCGCTCGAGCTGACCGCCAACCAATATCGTAGACAGCGCTCTTGAGACGGGAGACTGCGTGCCAGCTCATTGATTGCAGGGCTGTCCGGCGTCGACCGGATGAGCGCGATACCCAGACGCCGGCCGAGCCACTCCCGACGGGGATCATTCCAATTCCCCGCCTCGAGCTGCCGCCAGCTTTCGAGCGCGGTTGCCAGCTGTCCGATCTCGGTTGCGCATTCGAGACGGAAGATGAGTGCGGCCTGACGATGGCCGCCGATGCTGTCGAGGGAAATGGCAGACTCTGATGCGGTCACGCAGTCCCTGAAGAATCGATGTTCGCCGCGACCTGGGAACAGGTGCCATCCCCGATTGCGAAAGGCCTGCGCGCGCAACAAATGGTCCTCGGCCTCTGCCTTCGATCCGGATGGTAGGGCATTCAGAGCACGACTGGGGGAGCCTGCCGCGAGCTCGGTCCGTGCCAGCTCCCGCCGGCGCATCTGCTCGTCTCCTCCAGTCCACCGCGGCCGACGAAGTTCAGTGGCGGCCTGTGATGGCCGACCGGACCGGCGCCAGGCGCGCGCTCTTGCGAGG
The DNA here is from genome assembly GCA_014764485.1 of Candidatus Sulfomarinibacter kjeldsenii. Lineage (GTDB taxonomy): Bacteria > Acidobacteriota > Thermoanaerobaculia > Thermoanaerobaculales > Sulfomarinibacteraceae > Sulfomarinibacter > Sulfomarinibacter kjeldsenii. The sequence goes on along the minus strand of JACXWA010000103.1, from coordinate 13,517 downwards.
TATTCTGACGGTGATAGCTTTGCCGCCAGTTGCCGATCGAGCCCGGGATCAGCCGCAGACAGAAATGACGGTGAGCTGATCGAGAGACGATCCGCCGCTTCAGCTCGGGTGGCCGGATCAGCCGCCGCAAACAACAGCTCATCAGCCTTTTTCCAGCTCTCAGGGGGCAGGAACGAGCGTTCGCGGACCGCCTCTTCGACCTCGTCCCGATCCACGAGAAGCCCGATCAGGGACAGACGCGCACGGGATGCGAGGCCTTCGGGGGGACGATCGTTCAAGTAGCGCCGCCACTCGTCAGGTTCAGCGGAACTGCGTTCGAGACAGATGGCCCAGACCGCCATACGCGAATTTTCCAGGGAAGGTCCCGGCCCAGCATCGGCAAAGAGGGTGGAGGCACGGGCCGGATTCGATTCGGCGATTGCGAACGCCTGATCGAGAAGAAGTTCCCTTTCGGATTGGAGACGTGGGCTGTCGTTTTCAATACAAGCGGCGGCCATTACGGCCGCCGCCAGAATCAACAACGAGTTTTTTTTGGTTCGGGGCTTCACATGCCGAGGGCGTCGGCATCGCCATCGGCGAGAATTCTGACCAGCTCGTCGCGAAAATAGTCGTGGCCGCTACGAACGTCCTCAGAGATTCGCTTCTCGTACATCTCGCGGCTGCGGTCGATGTCTTCCCTGAGTCGGGTGCTGATATCCTTTTCGGCCCGGCCCCTTTCGACCTCGTCCTCGTTGTAGAGCTTGATCTCGGAAACCAACAGGCGAGCGAAACGACGTGCCTCTTCCTGGCGCGCATCTTCGTCCGGCGCTTGCTTCGATCCGGCTGCAACGTCTGCTGGCGGTTCTACGGGACGAACCGGGGGCGGGGCCTCCAATTCTACGGCCGAGGGTTCGTCGATACCTTCCGGCGGGGTGGCCGCCGGCGGCGGAGTGGGAACCGGCGTTGGAATCTCCGGCGGTTGTGGTGGCGCGTCCGGACTCGTCACATCTTCGGTGGTATCTATCCTGACCGTGGCGGTTGGGTCGAAACCGGCCTCGGCCGGCTCGGGCTCGGTCGGTGCAGGTTCAGGCTCGAAGTCGTAGTCGAGGACAGGCCCGTCCTTCTCGACTTCGGGTTGCTCAAAATCCTCCTCCGAGACGGGTTCGAACTCGATCGCATCCTCTCCGTCTGCGTCGAGCTCCGGTTCAGGGGGTGTCGGCTCAACAGGCGGCTCGTCAACCGGAGGTTCGAATGCGGTTGGCGCGGGTGTTTCCTCGACCAGGATCTCTGGAGGCGGTATGACTTCTGGCGGCTCCGGCGGTGGTTGAATGAACTCATCGTCTGCAAGTGATTCTTGTTGCACCTGGTCTATTGCGATTTCAGCGAGGGTCGGTGTCGGCACCGTCGATCGATGGTGGAGAGTGTCAATGAGCAAGCAGGCAATCGCGTTGAGAGACTGCGCGGCTTCGATGTTCCACGGTTGATCATTTTGATGGTCTAAATAGACGATGCCCATGAGCTTGCCCCGCAGGCTGATCGGGAGCAGCAGACCCTCCGCAGGGAACTCATCTCCTTGGAGCCACTCGGAGAGCAGCGGATCATTCGCAGGCGTGACACTCAGGGGCTTCGAGGTCTCGACCAGGCGTTGGAAATTTGGCGATGCCGCGACACCACCGTGCCAGCCGCGCAGCTGCTCACCGTCTCCGAATCCGATGCCGCTCCATGCAGAGACCACGCCGTCCCGAATGACCAGAACGACAGCGCGTCCGACGTGATCCGAAAGCATGGGAAGCAACGCCCGAAGCAACTCGGATTGGCTGCGCGCCGCATCAAGGGTGCGCAGGTTTTCGACCGAGATTCCGCCAACAGGATCTTTCGCCTCAGAACGGAGCTCGTCCACCAGGGCCTCGACTTCAGCCAGGGGCAAGATCTCCTCGGCATCGGTCGGTAAGGCACTCTGAACAGTAGTTTTGGCTGATTGAAGCAACTCGCCGAGGTTTTCGACGATGGCGTCGAGACGGGTAGCCACCGCATCGAGACCTTGACTCTGCGCCACCCTGAGCTGTTCGAGGATCGCATCGTACCGGTCCATGGGGCCTCCATTCGCACACCTAATTCATTATCGCCAGCAGAGGCTCCTTTCGTCAAGCAATTGATTTCACATGCGATCCGCGCCGTCGAAGGCAATCGACGCTCATGCGCGGCGTTTGTGGCAACCAGCACAGGGATGAAGTTTGTGAGATTACGGTTTCCGGCATTGTCACAAGAGGCGGTTTCTGCTAGCGTGCCGGGCGAAGGGAGGAGTCATGAGAAGGAGCCGATTCCTGCCGTATGGCATTGCGATTCTAATTGTGTTCGGGCTCGTGTCGGGATGTTCGCGCGGCCCCAGTGAAGAGGAGCTTGCACAGGCTGCTTTCGAGGAGCAGTTGGTGGCTCTGCAGCAACAGTACGAGGTGTTGCAGCAGGCTCGTACCGACCTCGTTGGGTCGGAGGCCATGTTGGCTGATATCGAAGCCATCAAAGAGCGCGATCGATCTGAGGAGCAGATTGCCGAGTTCGAGGCACTGCCGGCCGCCATCGTGGAGCAAGGCACCGCGAGGGATGCCGCCTACGACGCGGTACAAGCGACCCTGGCCGATTTCCTCAATATTGCTCTCAACGACTTTCCGGAGCACCCGGCAACCGTGCAGGGCCTGAACCTGTACTCCGACGAAGCGATCCTGATCGCACAGGACACTGTGGTGAAGGCCGGCGACTACAAGAAGGCGATGAACCAGCTCGATGGCGCCAGCAGGTATTACGATTCCATCGACCTGCCCTCGTACCAGCCTCTGGTCGACAAGATGGCGGAGCTCGACGACATGCGTTTCATCACTCAGGAGCGATTCGACCTGGTGAAGAAAAACATGACGATGGATGAGGTCAAGGATGTGATAGGCGTGCCGTATTATCAGAATATCCAGGTCGATGAGAAACGGAAGGTAGAGACCTGGCTGTACCGGAAACGTGAGGGCGGAGCTGCCGCGGTCTACTTCAAAACAACCAACAACAAGGCCTACAACAAGAACTTCGAGGCGGTGAAACTCAAGGTTGCCGAAGACTAGCGGTCAGCCATGAGACTTTAGGTATTTGCTTTCGGCCTGCTGGCCTCGTCACCGAGACCAAAATCGGCCAGAAAGTGCACAATTCAACGATTCAAAAGCGTCTTTCGGGGCGCTTTTTTTTGAGCCTACACCTTGAATCGAACCCGAAATGCTGAAAAAAGTACGCCCATAGATAATAGCTAAAGTCATATAATTAAAAGCGTTGACACGTTCAATTGACGCCGGCCGGCGACCTTGATATCCTCACGCCCTTGACGTGCGCGTCACGAAGCGGCCACGCCGCAGACGCAATCCGCACCGAGAGGGGGTGAGCCTTCATGCCGACAGGAGTCACAGTTCGTGACAACGAGTCCTTCGAGCAGGCACTGCGCCGCTTTAAGCGGAAGTGCGAGAAGTCTGGCATCCTCTCCGAGGTGAAACGCCGCCGTTTCTACGAAAAGCCGTCCGAACGCCGGAAGCGGGAGATGATTCAAGCCCGTAAAAAGATGCTTCGTAAGTTGGCCAAGCAGCGGCGCGCCGGTTTGCTCTAGCCCGCGAACATCATGCGGGCTCAGTCGGACCGTTCGCTCGCTCTTGAGCTTGAATTCGATAAGATTCTCGAGTTGATCGCGGCCCACGCACGTACATGCGTGGGCCGCGTTGTTATTCGTGATCTCGCGACTCCCCTGGAAGATGCCTCCGGCCGCGCTCGATCCGCTCTTCTGACAATTGCTGTCGCAGACCTGATTGAGGAAGACGGCATGCTGTCGTTGGCTGGGGTTGATGAGGCGGTGCCATGGCTCGACGAGGATGCTCCGCCGCCGTCCGAACCCCGCGACCTCGTCGCCCTGCTCACTCTCGCCCGCAGAGTGGCAGCGATTCGTCGTCGACTCGAGGCGTCCGAAAACGAAGAGTTCGTTGACATTCTGAGTCGACTTGCAGACACCAGGGAGTTGGTCGACAGGGTGGCTCCGAAGCTCGCCCGCGATGGAACGATTGCCGACAACGCGTCGCCCGAGCTTGGTCGTCTTCGGAGGGAGATTGCTCGGGCTCGATCCGACGTGCTGGCGGAGCTCGAGGCCGTTCGCCGAGGCAACAGAGAGGTTGTGACCGATGCACCTCCAACGATGCGACGCGACCGCTATTGCCTGCCGGTTCGATCGTCCGCTCGCGCCCAGCTCGCGGGTCTCCTGCTCGACGTTTCGGCGCGGGGTGCGACCTCGTTTGTCGAGCCGATCGGCGTTGTCGAACTGAATAACCGGCTCGCGTCGGCCTTCGCGGGTGAAGCGCGAGAGATCCAACGGATCTTGCAAGAGATTGCCCGTCTCTTCGCCGAGGCTCGTGACGATTTGGTGAGTGCCGTGGAGGTGTTGGCAGAGCTTGACGCGGTGCAGGCGAAGGCTCTTTTCGGGCGCTCCGTGGAAGGTCGAGTCGTGGTTCCGGGTGAAGGGCGTGAGCTGGTGCTTCTTGCAGCGCGCCACCCGCTCCTCGATCAACGCCTCCACACGCTCCGGCTCCAGGTCTTTGGAGAAGCAGAACGGCGCGACCCCGATCATCGGGTGGTGCCGCTGAGTTTTCGGATGCCGGAGGGCGCCGATGTTCTGGTGATCTCGGGACCGAATGCCGGCGGCAAGACTGTGGTCCTCAAAACACTCGGTTTGATGGTTCTGATGTGCAGGGCCGGCATCCCGCTCCCGGTTGACGAGGGAACCGTGATCCCGGAGTTCGACCACATCTGGTGCCACATCGGAGACGAACAGGACGTCGGGGCAGACCTTTCGACCTTCTCTGGTGCAATGGCGGCAACTGCGCGCCTCCTCGAGAGTGCAGGCCCCGAAACGCTTGTCCTCTTCGACGAACTCGGAACCGGCACCGATCCGCTCGAGGGGGCCGCCCTGGGATGCGCTCTGCTCGAAGAGCTCAACCGCCGTGGTGGTATGACGGTAGTGACTACCCATCTTGCAGCCATCGCACTCTCGGCAAGCGCTGCCGACGGCATGGAAAACGCTGCGATGGAGTTCGATGAGGACTCGGAAAGGCCGACCTACACTCTGTTCATGGGTCGTCCCGGACGCTCGAGGGCGCTCGAAATTGCCCGTCGCATGGGGGTGTCGGAAAGTGTTCTGGCGCGAGCTCGGGAGCTGCTGGGAGGCGATCACCTCGAGCTCGACCGATGGCTGCGACGCCTCGAGACCCTGGAGCAGGAGTTGGAGGCCGAGAGGGTCGAAGTCGGCGAGCGGCAGCGCCTTGCGGAGAGAGCCCGGCGTGAGGCGGAGCGTGAGCTCGAAAAGCTCGAAGGAGAGCGCCGCGAATTGCCCGAAATACTCGCGTCTGAGCGCGAAGAGTTGCGGCAGAGAGCCAAGGGTCGGCTCGACAAAGCCATGGCCACGCTGAAAAAGGCGACTGAGGAACACGAGGCATTGGGTCGACGTCGACTACAGAAGCTGCGCGATGATGCAATGCGGCTCGAGCTGCCGGATGGAGAAGCCGAAGTGGTCGCGCCTGGCGGGCTGGAGGAGGGCACCAGGGTCCGTCTTGCCTTTGGTGGCGAGGGTGATCTGCGGGCGGTGCGAGGCTCGCAAGCGCAGGTCGAGGTTTTGGGGAAGAAATTATGGGTGCCGATCACCGAGCTCGAGGTATTGAAGAAGCCGCCGCCACGGCGTCGTCCACAGGTTCGGGTCGTTGCCGCTGAAGAAACCGCGCGAGAAATCAACATTATCGGACTCGACAGCGAGCGCGCTCGTGAGGATCTCGAGCGCTTTCTCGACCAGGCATTTACCACCGGCGCACCGTCGGTGCGGGTGGTGCACGGCCATGGTGCTGGAATTCTGCGCAAGATGGTGGCCGATGTCTGCCGGTCCCACCCGGCGGTCCGCGGTTTCCGCCACCCACCCCAGCACCTCGGTGGCTCCGGCGCCACGGAGGTAGATCTGGAAGCCAGTGGGTGATGACCAGATGGGCAACACGGCTATGCGGCTATCCGGCACACACTGTTGACAGCGCCGACGCCATTATCGATTGTGTTGCCGTAAAGCCGTAAAGCCGTAAAGCCGTAAAGCCCTCCTGTGCGAGAATGAGCGCGATGACTGATGTGGACATCGGCCGTGATTCCGTAGCCCGCGTTCGTGAGGCGGCGGACATCCTGGACATCGTCGGCGATCACGTGCGCCTCAAGAAACGTGGTCGAGGATGGGAGGGACTGTGTCCCTTTCACGAGGAAAAGACTCCGTCCTTTTCGGTCGACCCCGACAAGGGTCTCTACTACTGCTTCGGATGCCACCAGGGCGGCGATGTCTTCAAGTTCGTCATGCAGTTGGAGCACTTGAACTTCCCGGAGACCGTGGAACGGCTGGCGAGGCGCTACGGGGTGAAATTGCCGCCGAGAAGTCCGGAAACAAAGAAGCGGCGGGAAGCTGGTGAACGGCAACGCGCACTGCTCGAAGAGGCACAACGATTTTTCGCAGGTTGCCTCGAGAACGCAGAGGGAGCCGAAGCCCGTAGCGAACTCGATCGCAGGGGTTTTCAGAAAGACTCCTGGAGGGATTTCGGGTTCGGTTTCGCTCCCGACGACTGGCGCCGCCTCCTCGATCACATGAAGCGCCGCCACCCCGAGGGGGCGTTGGTCGAGTCTGGCCTCGCTATCCGCCCGGACAGCGGCACCTCTCCCTATGACCGCTTTCGAAATCGCCTGACGTTTCCGATTCGATCCGGTGACGGGACACTCATCGCCTTTGGCGGACGTCAGCTCGGTGATGGCGACCCCAAATACCTCAATAGCCCTGAAACCGCTCTCTTTCGGAAGAGGTCGACACTTTTCTGCCTCGACCGTGCGCGCCGAAGCCTGGCGGATTCCGGGCGGGTGCTGGTGGTGGAGGGTTACTTCGATTGTCTCTCGCTGCACCGCGTCGGGGTGGAGAACGTGGTTGCGACTCTGGGCACGGCGCTGACCCCGGACCACGCCCGACTTCTCAAACGCCGCCTCGGGCCGGATGGCCTCGCCCTCCTGTGCTATGACGCTGATGCAGCCGGCCGCAGGGCCGCAGGATCCGGCGCGGGCGTTCTACTCGAAGCGGGCGTCGACGTCGCGATGATGGTGCTGCCTTCCGGGATGGATCCGGACGACGTCATCCGAGAGAGCGGAGAGGCAACTTTCCGTGAGATTCTCGAACACCCGACGTCCCTCCTCGAGTTTCTGCTCGCTGATCTTCCTCCGGACCCCGCTGCGCGGCGTCGTTCCGGTCTCGAACTGGCAACTCTCGTGTGCTCGGCGTCGGACCCTGCCGTCCGCCAGAATCTCATCGAGGAATTGGCGCGTCAGCTCTATCTCCGGCCGCGCGAGATCGAAGAACACGGCGAAAAGAGACGCCGTGGGGCGAAGGTCGCGGCTGCAGCCGTGCGGAGCCCGTTGCCTCCGGGTGAGCGTGAGCTCGCTCGTATTCTGTTGGAATGTTCGAATGAATGGCGATCCAAGATCCTGGAGATCGTTCACGTCGAGTACATTCGGGATGTCCGGGTTCGCCGGCTGCTCGAGGACACCAGATCGATCGTGTCCGGAGACGACTCCGGCACCGATTTCTTGCACGAGCTCTTGAGCCACTGCACAGATCCTGATGCAAGCACCCTGGTGGCCGAGCTCTCCACATCACCGATGCCCGAGATCACTGATGACTCCATCCGTGTCCAACTGAAGACCCTTCTCCAGCGCCAGGCCCGCGAAGGCTCACAGCGTCTCGAACCACAGATCGCGGCCGCAGAGAAGCGAGGCGACCACGCGGAAGTCGATCGCCTTTTGGCGGAGAAGACTCGTTTGAGGCGGGATTTGGCAGAAATCTGACATTTTTTGCAAGAAGGGGTTGCCAAAAACGATTTCGCGACCCATATTCCTTTGGACGGCGATGGGGCCTGGCCGAAAGGCCTTCGGACGCGGCAAAGCGCCCACCACGTAATTATCTTGATGGAAGACACTATTGATTGACCCTATTTGGGAATGCGATGCCTGCGGGAACTGCTATCCCCCAGGGCGTCGCTGGATGCGATCAACGGTGAAGTACGGCGGCGGTTCTGTCTCGCGGGACATCCTCACCCCCTCGAATGGAGGCAACCAGTGGTGAAAGAGTCAAGTGTGCAGGTTGAAGAGAAGTACCCGGAACTCAGCAAGCTCATTCAAACGGGCAAAGAGCGCGGGTTCATCATGTATGAAGAGCTTTACGAGAACCTGCCTGAAGAGGTCACAGGTGTTGCCGAAGAGCTGGACGACATCTATATGCGCCTGTCGGAGCTCGATATAGATATCATGGACGCCGAGAGCGCTGAGGACTCCGACAAGACGCTCTCAAAGAAAGCCAAAGCAGAGGCTGGGAGCGGAAAGAACGGTAAGAAACCAGCCGCCAAAAAGAATGACACCAAGCCGGTAGCCACCGAGCAGCTCGAGAAGACCAACGATCCTGTGCGGATGTACCTGCGCGAGATGGGCACGGTCAAGCTCCTCGACCGCGAGGGCGAGGTCGACATCGCGCAGCGCATCGAGGCTGGAGAGGCAAAGGTCTTTATCGCCTTGTCGAAGGAGCCGAACCTCCTGCGGCTCTTCTTGCGGACCAACGAGCAGGCGCGGAGGGAACGCCGGGGCGTTCGTGAGTTGCTCCAGGCCAACACCGGCGAACTCGATGATAAGGCCAAAGACCGTGTTCGTGAGGGACTCAAGCTCTTCCGGACCATTTCCAAACTGGATGGTGAGTCGCGTGAGCTGCGACGCAGGCTGCGTCGCTGCAAGAAAGCTGGCAAACGCTATCAGGAACTGTCGGACAAGATCGACGCCAACACCGCCGACACTGCGATTCTGGTGCGGCGCGCGGATTTCACGACGACCACTCGAAATCGTCTCCTGACATTCTTCGGCGAGGTCGAGCGCCAGTTCGCGATCCCGACCCAGACCATCAATAGGGATCGGAAAAAGCTCCAGCAGGAGCGCAACGTCGAGCGCCGCCAGTTTTACTCCTCTCGCATCGAACGCTACGAGGAAGAGCTGGAGCATCTCGAAGGTCGATTCCAGATTCCCTACGATCACCTCAAGGTCCTTCTGACCGAGGTGCGGCGTGGCGAAGCCGAGACCGACAGCGCCAAGCAGGAGTTGATTGTCGCCAACCTGCGTCTGGTTGTCTCGATCGCCAAGAAATACACCAACCGCGGTCTGCAGTTCCTGGATCTCATCCAGGAGGGCAACATCGGCCTCATGAAGGCGGTGGATAAGTTCGAATACCGGCGCGGCTACAAGTTCTCCACCTATGCCACGTGGTGGATTCGGCAGGCGATTACGCGGGCGATCGCCGACCAGGCTCGCACGATCCGGATTCCGGTTCACATGATCGAGACCATCAACAAGCTCACCCGTACTACCCGCATGTTGGTGCAAGAGTTGGGCCGTGAACCTTCGGTTGAGGAAATCGCCACCCGTATGGAGATGCCAGTTTCGAAGATCCGTAAGATTCACAAGATCTCGCAGGAACCAATTTCTCTCGAGACTCCTATCGGAGAGGAGGAGGACTCCCACCTCGGAGATTTCATCGAGGACACCAACTCGGTATCGCCGATCGAAGCCGTGATCATGCGGACCCTCAAGGATCACACCGAGAATGTTCTCAAGTCCCTGACTCCGCGCGAGGAACAGGTATTGAAGCTGCGTTTCGGGATTGGCGATGGTACCGAGCACACGCTCGAGGAGGTGGGCCGGACCTTCAACGTCACCCGTGAGCGCATCCGGCAGATCGAGTACAAGGCGCTACGCAAGCTACGCCACCCAACGCGCGCTCATCTGCTGAAACCGTTCTCCGACAGCGGAAGTTGAGGCCCCCGAGCTGGCAAAGCGCGCCTGATTGCGGGGCGCTTTCAGTCCATTGCCCACTCTCCAAGAGGGTTCCAGGAACGCCGATTCGCTGAGTCGCGTTCTTGAATCCGAAGCGCAGTCTTTCGAATCGGGATGCCAGGCACCTCCGATGACCGCGCCCTTGTCGCCGTTTCCCCCCGGGGGTTGGGCGGTAATTCCTAATTCCTAATTCCTAATTCCGAATTGCTCTCTTCTTGCTGTACGTCCCGCATCGCGGTACCATACGCCGGGGCCCATAGCTCAGCGGTCAGAGCCGCCGGCTCATAACCGGTCGGTCCCAGGTTCGAATCCTGGTGGGCCCATAGTCGGCGCGCCTGGAAAAGGGTTGTATTGAATACGCAGCGAGGGGCAATGGTGAGCAACGCATATCACGATCTCGTCCACCTGGTTCGGCTCCAGAAGGTTTACGACGCCATTTCGGAGGCAATCGCCACGCACAACACTCCTCCGGTGGAGATTCGCAGCCTGGAAGAGGCGAATCGTCTGCGCCTGGAAGAGCTCCAAGAGATGGAGCGGCAATCCGAGGCGCACGGCGAGGAGATCAAGGAAGTGCGCAAGAAGGAAGCGGAGTCGGAGCTCGAGCTGGAGCATTTCCAGAAGCAGAAGAGCTCGGTCACCAACGAGCGTGAGTTTACGGCCGTGATCTCGGAGATTGACTACGCCACGAAAGCCATTGAGGAGACTTCGGCGCGACGGAAGGAGCTCGAAGAGGCGATCGCCCAGCTCACCGCGGAGGTCGAAGAACGTCGTGATGCACGTCCGGAAGAGGAGACGGCGCAAACCGAGGTCGTCACCGCGTGGGAGAAACAAAAAGCCAAGCTCCTGAGACGGGTGCATAAGCTCTCAAAAGAGGCGAAGAAGGTCGAGGAAGAGATCCAGCCAAAGAATCGCGCACGGTTTCTGCGGCTGCTTGAGAGCAAGCAGGGCACATCGGTGTCCAGGGTCGTCGACGGCTCGTGCTCGCTGTGCCACTTCGCGCTGCGGCCCCATCTCCAGCAGCGGGTGCGGAGATGCGAAGAGATCATCGACTGTGAGCACTGCCACCGCATCCTCTATATCGAGGAGACGCTGACGGACGAAAACGCAGCAGCCGAGCAATGACCTCGGAGTTGTCGGTTCGGCTGGCTGCGGTGCGGCGCCGCGTCGATGCCGCAGCAATCGATTGTGGGCGGGATCCGGCAGTGATCAGCTTGATATCCGTTGGTAAAACCTTTCCAGCCGCGGTGGTGAACGAGGCGGTCACTGCGGGGGCAACCGATCTCGGCGAAAACCGCGTGCAGGAGGCAGTAGCCAAGAGGCCCGAAGTTGCCAAGGCGCGGTGGCATCTCATTGGACCGCTGCAGCGCAACAAGGCCCGTGCCGCCCTCGAAGTTTTTGACATCGTCCACACCGTAGATCGATTCGAGATAGCAGACCGCCTCCAATACCTGCTCACAGAACACTGGACCGAACGAATATTGGATGTGTTGGTCGAGATCAACGTGGCCGAGGAACCTCAGAAAGCGGGCGCGCTTCCGGAGGATGCGAGGGGGTTGCTCGAACACGCCCTCGGCTGTGATCGGTTGTCGGTGTGTGGTCTGATGGCGATTCCGCCCTGGGCGGAGGACCCGGAGGCCTCGCGGCCCTGGTTCCGGAAGCTCCGTGAGCTGCGAGATCGGCTGCAATACGAAGTGGGCCACTCGCTTCCCGAGCTTTCGATGGGTATGAGCCACGACTTCGAAATCGCCATCGCCGAGGGCGCGACTATGGTCCGCGTCGGCACTGCGATATTCGGACCGCGCGGGTAGCGTCGTCAGCCAACCCTGGCGCCTCGATATCGCTTGACGCGTCGCCTTTGGAAACGCAAAGACGCAAAGACGTCGCAAAGGTTGATTTTTGGGTTGTTTTTGGCGTCCTTCGCGCCTTCGCGTTGCTTCGCCGCGCGGGTGGCAAGTCCTCTGTCATCCCGACCGAGCGTAGCGAGTGGAGGGATCTGCGGAAAGGGGCGTTTTGGTCTTCCGGAGAGAAACCCGTAGATCCCTCCGCTCGGACCCTTACTGACGGCCTTTGGCCGTCGTGACGCACCGTCGCCAGCGAGTGGCCGATTGGCCGGCGACAGCCCTACCTCCTGTCCCGGCCTCGGCCACGATTCGCTGCCGCCGGCGGGTTCGGGTCCTCGGTCGGGATGACATTCTGACTGGACTCGCAGGGGCTGACCGACACAACTTTGTAAACGCAAAGACGCAAGGAGCGCAAAGAAGCCGAAAAGAAAAGTCTTTGTGTGTCTTCGCGCTCTTGGCGTCTTCGCGGTCACAAAGTCGGTGCAGTTACGGAAGATCCTCCCGGTATCGTGGCCGGCACCAAGCATCTATCCCTGGAAGGAGATTTCTCAGTTTGATCGAGCAATTATTCAATTACTCCTTGCCCAATGCCAGACTTTGTGAAAAAATTCTCAGCCGTCTGGGTGGTTGAAGATTTATGGAACAGAACCGCACTGAAAAACACGAAATCGAGGCCGTTATGAAGCTCGCGGAGCAATCGGCGCCTCGTTGCATCGAATTTCTCCACGACCTGGTAACCGTGCCGTCACCGAGCCGGGCTGAGCGCCTCGCCTGCGAAAGGGTGATGCGCGAGATGGAGCTACTCGGTTACCGCGATGTCCATCTCGACGAGATGGGAAACGTCCTCGGGCGGGTCGGGTCTGGCCCGAAGATTCTGGCCTACGACGCCCACATCGATACTGTCGGTATCTCCAACCCGACCCATTGGCGTTACGATCCGTTTCGAGGCATCGTCACCGGAGGCACTCTCTTCGGACGAGGTGCATCGGACCAAAAGGGCGGTCTGGCGGCGTTGGTCCACGGGGCGGCCCTGGCTGACCAGATTGGACTGCCCGACGACGTGACAGTGTGGGTGGCGGCAACCGTCAACGGCGAAGACTGTGTCGGTCTTGCCTGGCAGTATCTCCTCAACGAGACACCCCTGCGGCCCGAGGTGGTCGTTATCGCCATGCCCTCGCACCTCGGCGTTTGCTACGGCCAGCGCGGTCGCATGGAGGTCGAGATTGCGACCTCCGGAGTTTCGGCCCACGGTTCGCAACCGGACCGAGGGGAGAACGCGATCTCTGCCATGATGCCGGTGATTGAAGGGCTGAACGGCCTCCACCGAAAGCTCGAGATCGATCACCCCATGCTCGGCCGCGGATCTTTGGCGGTCACCGGTATCACCTCGCAGTCGCCCTCGTTGACCGCGATCCCGGATGGTTGCGTAGTGCATATCGATCGTCGTTTGACCATCGGCGAGACAGCCGATGACGCGTTGGCACAGATGCGCGACGTTGCCGAGTCTGCAACCAAAGGAACCGAGGTGCGTCTGCTGCACTATGGCCTGCCCTCGTGGCGTGGATTCACCTACCCGACGGACAAGGTCTTTCCTGCCTGGGAAACCGCGGAAGACGGCGCCGCCGTGCGGTCGGCAATGGTGACTGCGGAACAGGTGCTGGGACGTACGCCGCGCATCCATCGTTCGGCCTTTTCGTCCAACGGGTGCGCCACGGCGGGCATCTACGGCATCCCGACGATCGGTTTCGGCCCCGC
>JACXWA010000125.1 GCA_014764485.1 Candidatus Sulfomarinibacter kjeldsenii | reverse complement strand
ACCACCCCGGGGAACGCATCTTCGGCGATGAGGTGGTCGGGTCGGAAATTTCGCAGATCGGTCAACACCAGGTGCAAATTCGACCCGTAGATCAAATCGCGGTAGATCATGCTGTTGGGGTAAAGATCATCGGCGCCGATATCCAGCAACCCATCCGCGTTGAGTCCGGCATCAATGGGAACGAATTCGAAAAACGCCCGCTCGGAGTTCTGTTTGCGTTCGACGTCGTACTCGTCCATGCGGCCGTTGGTATAGGTAGAGGTTGCGCCCCAGGAGTCATTCGAATACTCGTGGTCGTCCCAGATGACGAGCATTGGCCAACGCTCGTGAACCTGCTGCAACATCTCATCTGTGTGGTAGGTGCGGAAAAGCTGGCGGTAGTTGTCGAGGCTGGCGGCCGCGTAGTTGGGGTTCTCTTCGCTGCCGAGTTGGATCGCACCCTCGAGATCATCAAAATCGATCGCGCGATCGCTGTCCGGATCCTGGAACTGAGGGTCACCGGTCGTCTCGTAGATGTAGTCACCAAGGTGGACCACAAAATCGATGTCCTCATCGTGGTCGAGCAGCATCTTGTAGTAGGTGTTGTAGTAGCGACCGATGTAGTCCTGACAATAAACCACCGCAAAACGTACCGGTTGGTCAGACCCAGGGTTGGGTGCTGTGCGGGTGCGACCGATCGGCGACGCGTTGCCGCCGAAGCTGAACTGGTAGTAGTAAGTCTGGTAGGGCAAAAGGCCATCCACCTTGACCTTGACCACGCCGTCGTACTCCGCGTCGACATCGATTGAGCGGGAGACCACGACGTTGGTCATCGCCTCGTCAGCGGCAACCGCAAGATCCACCCTCGTCGGGATGCCCCCGTCAGGAGTCACAGCCCGCGTCCACAGCACAACGCTGTCCGGGGTCGGATCACCCGAAGCCACCGATTGCGGGAAGTACTCGCTGGCAGCCGCCACACCGGCGACGGCACACATCAGGACGATCAAACCCGCTGAACGAAGAAAACCACGCATCACATCCTCCTTCCTCGCTGGACGCACCGATCCGCTTCCCGGAATCCGCGCTGAATCTCGACTCTCTTGAGACGGCACCTTCTGTCACCTCGTTAAATTGGGATCCAATGGTACACCCGCCAGGGAAATTCGGAATTAGGAATTAGGAATTTCATCCCATCCACCGTCCAAGAATTCGGATATGCAGTCGGCCTCCGGCCGAGGCGTCGAACCATCGCCAGCGGGCGGATCATCGCCTCCTCCTTCAGAAGAGGCCTGATCCGCTTCAGCAGCCGCCGGCGGGTTCAGATTTCGGGATTGCCGGCAACCAAGCAGATCCTGGAGGTTGGATTTACGTACCTCCACAGGGGTCAGAGGCCATACCTCTGAAGAACTGATTCGCATTGAGATGAGGACTCGTGTGCTAATCTCACCTCAACAACAAATGACAGGAGAAAAACATGGCGCACATCATGGTCCATCACAGGGTCAAGGATTTCGAGACCTGGAAGAAGGTATTTGACGAACATGCAGAAGAGAGGACGGCCGCAGGCTGCACCGGCGGGGAACTTTTTCAGTGCTCAGACGATCCGAACGACGTGGTCATCCGACTGAGTTGGGATTCGGCCGAGAACGCACGGGCATTCACGCTCTCCGAAAACACCCGCGAGACGATGGCGAAAGGTGGCGTCGTCGGCGAGCCAATACTCGTGTTTCTCAACGAACCGGAGCACGTCGAAAAATAGCCCGTTAGAGAGTCAGGTCGAAGCGGGACGATTACTGAAGAGCGAGTCTGAGAAGGACTTCACTCATTACTCTTGACCTTCGTCTAGGCGACCAACAGTTCTTCTCCTGCTCTCACCAACCGGGCGTAGGCTCCCTCAGCGGCAAGGAGCTCGTTATGAGTACCCTGTTCGATGATCCGCCCGCGGTCCATGACGACAATGCGGTCGGCCCGCTCCACAGTCGACAGCCGGTGGGCGATCACAATCACCGTTTTTCGTTCGAAGATCCTCGCCAGAGCATCCTGGATGAGCTGCTCGGTGATTGAGTCGATCGAGGCCGTGGCCTCGTCGAGAACAACCACCGACAAGTCATGCGCCATGGCGCGGGCGAAGGTCAGGAGCTGACCCTCCCCCACCGAAAGGTCAGCGCCCCTCTCTCTCAGGACGTGGTCCCAACCCACCCTTTCAACCACCTTGTCGGCGTGGACCAGTACAGCCGCCGATTCACATTCGGCTTTGCTGATTCCTGGATTGCCGAGGTCGATATTGAACCCGACCGCCTCCGAAAAAAGCTGCGGGTCCTGGCGCACGCCGGCGATGTTGCGGCGCACATCCTCCGATCGCAGGTCCGAGAGTTCGGTGCCGTCGAGTGTGATGCTGCCCCGGTATCCTATGTAGGAGGTATCGAGAAGCCTGGTCAGGGTCGTCTTACCGGAACCGGTTGCGCCGACCACCGCCACCACCTCACCCGGCTTCACCTCGAGATCAATTCCGCAAAGGACGTCCTCTGCGTCGGGCCGGTAGCGGAAGCAGACGTCGCGCATCACGATTTCGCCGTCTACCTCGGGTTTGGTTACTCCTTCGGTGGACACCGATTCGTCGATATCGAGAAGCGCGAGGATCTTTTCGAGTGCCGCCGCACCCCTCTGCAACACGGAGACCCTTGACGAGAGCTCTCGCAGCGGCCGGAAAAGGCGGTCGAGATACTCGATGAAGGCGACCAGGAGGCCAGCGCTCACCGGTTCCGTCAGCGGCACCGGCAACCCCATGCGTGACGCCAGCCCCGAACCGTACCAGAGCATGACGGCAACACCGATCGAAGCGGTGCCGTCCACAAGCGCATACATAAACGAGTCGTAGACATTGGAGCGGGTGGTAGCGCGGCGGAAGCGGTCGTTACGAGCGTCAAAGAGTTCCTCGGAATGCGCTTCGTTTCCGAAGAGTTGAACGACCTCGACACCATCGACGCGCTCGGCGAGGAAAGCATTGACCGAGGCCAGCGCCTCGCGAACCTCGAGGAACAGTACCCGCAGTCGGCGCCTGATGAACTCGAGCACTGCCAGAATCGGAGGTGCCAGCAACAACAGCGCCACCGTCAGGCTCGCGTCGAGCAGAAACATCGCGGCCAGGGTTCCGGCGATCATCAGGAGATCGAGGATGATGTTGATGAGGCCGGAGGAGAAGGCTTCGCCAAGCGCATCGACATCAGAGGTGGCGCGGGTCATCAAACGACCTGCCGGCTGCCCGTCGAGGTAGCTCTGGCGCAAACCGATGAGCTTGCGGTAGATGCCGGAACGCAATCGTACGATGCTGCGTTGGCCGCCCCACGCGAGCGACATCACATAGCCGCCCTCGAGCAAATAGCCCGCCACAACCGCCGCGAGATACATGAAGGCAAGCGCCATCAGCCCCTCGGCCACGCCCGGCACGACGTGCTCGTCGATGACCTGCTTCAAAATCCAGGGCTGGACGAGACTGAGGGCTGCGGTAGCCGGGGTCAGCGCGAGGGCGAGAGCAAAGGCCCAGGAGTCGGGTCTCATGTAGGGCCACAGTCGACGCAGCATGGAGGTTTCGCTCACGACGCAACCTCCTCCTCTGCCGCTGCGCGTTGGCTCTGGACAAGCCAGGTGTCGCGATAGATCCCAGACCGTTGAATCAGCTCGGCGTGGGGGCCGCTGTCGACCAATCGACCACCATCAAGCACCAGGACAGTGTCGCAGCGGCGCAGGGCCGACAGGCGATGACTCGAAATCAGAACCGTCGGCGCCTCCGGCCGCCGTGCCAGGTCGGCTACCGTCTCCACGAGCTGCGCCTCGGTTTGGTGGTCGACCGCGGACAGCACATCATCAAGGATCAGGAGATCACCGCCCCGGTAAAGACCCCGCGCCAGCGCCACCCGTTGCCTCTGCCCACCGGAGAGCATGATGCCGCGTTCACCGACCACAGTCTCGAGGCCGTCCGGTAGCGATTCGAGATCGGACCCCAGTGCCGCCATCTCGACCGCGCTCTGAATCTGCGCTTCATCGGGCGTCTCCTCGAGGCCGACGTTGGCTGCGATGGCATCAGAGAAAAGGAAGGGTCGCTGCGGAACAACTGCCATCCGACGCCGCCAGGTCTCCAGGTCGAGGGCAACAAGATCAACACCATCGACCAGAATCGTTCCCGCGGGCGGGTTATAAAGCCTGACCAGCAGTCGCAACAGGGTGCTTTTTCCACTCCCCGTTCGTCCGAACAGACCCACGACACCGCCTGCCGGAATCGTCGCATTCAGTCCGGTCAGCACCTCACGATCGACTTCGTCCGGGTAGGCAAAATGCAGGTCGCAGAGCTCGATTCCCGGGCCTTGTCCGCTCTCCAGAACCACTCCGACTGCGCCCTCCGGACGCTCAATCGGCGCATCGATGAGCTCGAAAATGCGCTCGAGGGCTGCACGCCCGCGCTGGATCACGGACATCATCCATCCCATCGAACGCAGTGGTGGCAAGAAGACCGTCAGCAGGGCAGTGAATGCCGCCAGCTCACCCACCGTCAAGGCGCCTCCCAGCACCATCGGCCCGCCGATGGCGATCAGGGCAAACATTGCGATGCCGCCCGAAAGAACCAACAGCGGCAACGCGATCGAGCGAATGAGTGCGAGCCGCATGCCGGTGCGGAACCAGTCGAGGTTCCGCTCCTCGAATCGTTCGACGAACGCCTCCTCGGCCACGAATCCCTGGATCGCGGCCATCCCCTGCAGGCTGCCGAGGACGTGTTCGGAGATCTCGCCAAGCTGCTCCTGGCTGCGCCGGGCGAGGTAGAACAGGCGCCGAATGCCCCACTGAACGAGACCGGTGCAGAGCACGATCGGCAGCAGGACCATCAGGGTCAGACGCGGCGACAGGGAGACCATCTTCCAGCCGGTGAGGGCAACGGCAAGGGTCACGTTGACAACCTGCAGCCCCCCAAAACCGACCAGTGTTCTTACCCAAGTGATGTCATTCGAGGCACGGCTGACGATGTCGCCCCGTTTCTGGGTCGCATAAAAAGACGGCTGGAGTCGCATGAGGTGGGCGAAGAGATCCCGCCGCAGGTTGTACTCGAGATGGCGTCCGGGGTTGAAGATCAGGACCCTTGACAGGCTCCGAACCACAATCACCGCCACTCCCATGACGGCGATGGCGGCAACGTAGCGGCCCAGGGGCTGTTCCGCGCGCAGGGCGTCGATGGCGTGGCCAATCTGGCCAGGGATGCTCACCGCCAGGTAGTTGGTGATCCACAGGAAGACCGCACCGGTGATGTAGCTCGATCGGTAACGCCAGGCATAGTCCCGCAACAGCCGCAAGACCGGCCGTCCCATCGCACCCTGTTTTTGGTCAATCGGTTCTTTCAACACCATACCCTCTAACCGGCGATTATCCTCTCATGTTTCCAGCCGCCCACCCGAACGCAAGATGCAAGATGCAAGATTCAAGATACAAGATACAAGTTCGTGTCTCGTCCTGAAATAGGTTGGCACCCGACGTACTACCTCCATGAAGACCCTCCGGAGTGACGCCCTGATTTGAGCGCCGGAGGCGCGGCATATTCTT
>JACXWA010000046.1 GCA_014764485.1 Candidatus Sulfomarinibacter kjeldsenii | reverse complement strand
GTCCTCGGCCCGCCACACCTCACCCATTCCGCCCGCGCCGAGCGCATCCACAACCTGATATTGAGCCAGGGTCTGTCCCGGTTCGATGCTCATTCAGAGACTCCTTTGTGCACACCTGAACTGGTGAACCCGGTGCGTTCCATCAGCACCTGGAATCGTGGGTCGTTTTCGAGACCCGGCATGTAGTAGGTCGGCACCGCCGGCATGAAGACCGCCAGGACGGAGTGGTCGTCGACCGCCCGTTCGAGTTCGTCAAGAAGACGATTGGAGTCGCCGAGAGCCGCGTAGATGATTCCATAGGCGGTCGGATCGACCTCCGCATTCTCGGCAAACTCATCGAGCATTTGCAACGCCGCCTCGGCGCGTTCCGTATCGCCGCACTTGCCGTAGGTGTATCCCATCCAAGAGCGGGCGAGCGGGGTGTCGCCTCCGTGGAGCTCGGCCTCGGCATCTTCAGCGGTCGCGAAGGCCTCCTCACACTGGCCGTTGTCGGCGTAGGTCTTGGCGAGTTTGATATAGCCCCAGGTCCAGTTCGGGTTGAGATCCAGGGCGGCGCGAAACTCGGCCGCCGCCCGGGCGTACTCGCGCTTGCCCATCAGTGAAAAGGCCACCAGGTGGAAGGTGGAGGGCGACAGGGGGTCGATTTCCTTAGCGATCGTCGCCTGCTCGATCGCGTCGTCGAACCGGCCGATGGCGGACAAAAAATAGGCGTAGGACACGCGGGCGAAATCGCTGCCGGGGTTGAGCTCGACGGCTCGCTTGAGATCGTTTTCGGCGCCCACCCAATCCCACTCGAAGAGGTATTTCCTCTCGGCCGACGCGGCGAGCGCCTCGGCCAGACTTCCATCGATGGCCAAAGCTTCGTCCACGGCCGCCTTCGACATTTCGAGGGCCTCTTCACGAGCCATGACACCGTGAAGAGCCTGGGTCATATAAGCGTCGGCGAGACCCGCGTAGGGATCCACGTAGCCGGGATCCATGGCGATCGCCTGCTGGAAGTACTCCACCGCCTTGTTCATCTCCCTCGACGAACCGATGGCAAACTGGCGCCCCTGGAGATAGAGCCGATGAGCTTCTGGATCCACTGCGTACCGGCGATCCAGTCGCTGCGAGGTATCATCGCTGAGTTCGATCTTCAAAGTTGCCGCGATCGTTTTTGTCAGCTCCTGCTCGATCGTCAGCACATCGCCTTGCTCCCTGTTGAATCGGCCTCCCCAGAGCAGGTGGTTGTCGGCGACGTCGACCAACTCGGCGCTCACCGCGAGTTGAGCACCTCGCTGGACGAGACGACCCATCAACAGCGCCTGCACGCCGAGCTTGCGACCGATGCTTTGCGGGTCTTCCTCGCTATCCTTGAACGCCCAGGTGGAGCGGCGAGAGATCACTTTGAGGTCAGGAATTTGAGAGAGGGTGTTGATGAGACTTTCGGTCAGACCGTCGCAGAGGTACTCGGATTCTTCGTCGCCGGTACCGTTCTCGAACGGCAGCACCGCGATCGATTCGATCGCGCCACCGCGTGAGATCCACAGTTCTGAACGGATGAGAGCAAACCCGATGGCGACCAAGAGCACGGCTGCGGCAACGACCCCGAGAATCGCGGCCCGGGACGGCGCCGATCGAGCCGGAGCGGTCACGGTGACACCGGATTCAGAATCTCGCTTGAGATTGGAGAGATCCACCTCGAGTTCGCGCGCACTCTGATAGCGACGGGACGGGTCCTTTTCCAGGCATTTCCGGACGATGCGCTCGAGTTCGGGAGGCGACACCGGGCTCAGCTCGGCGACAGGCCGGGGCTCCGAGCGTACGATCTCCGTGATCGTCTCGGTTGGCGTCGAACCGGAGAAGGGCAGTTGACCGGTCGCCATCTGATAGAGCACGATTCCGGTCGAGAAAATGTCGCTTCGGTGATCGGCGTCTTTCCCGAGCGCCTGCTCCGGGCTCATGTATTGGACCGTGCCCATCACCACGCCCGGCTGGGTCATGGTCTGGGCCGTGTCTTCACCACCGCCTTCGCCGAAGGCCGGGCGTAGCTTTGCGAGACCGAAGTCGAGTACCTTGAGGCGCCTTTCGGGAGTCATCATGAGGTTCGATGGCTTGATGTCGCGGTGGGTGACCCCCTGGTCGTGCGCGGCGGCAAGGGCATCTGCGAGTCGCACACCGATATCCGTGATCTCGTTTGTCGTCAACGTCGATCGCGCCAATCGCCGGTCGAGACTTTCGCCATTGACGTGTTCCATCGCGATGAAGTGAATTCCGTCCGCCTCGCCAACGTCGTAGATATGGGCAATGCCCGGGTGATTGAGGGCCGAAGCCGCCCGCGCCTCGTCTTCAAAGCGCCGGAGACGATCCTCGCTCTCGGCACTCTTTGGCGGCAGCGTTTTCAGCGCGACTTTGCGGCCGAGCCGGGTATCTTCGGCCAACCACACCTCTCCCATCCCACCCTCACCGAGCTTGTCGGTGATCCGAAAGTGCGAAAGCGTGGTGCCGATCATCTCGATTTCCCCCCGGGCAGCGAGCCTGGACTGCTGTTTCGTGGCTGATCGGAGGACTCCGTAAGTACCTGACTAGGCACCGTATAGAGCCTGAAAATCAACCAGTTGGCCTTTGTCTGTCCGTCACAGTGAATGGACGACACACACTATAACGTACTTGAGACGCAGACGCATTTCATTTTTGAAACATTTTTTTGTCAGACCGGGAAGAGAAACTCCTGGAGATCAGCTTTCGCTGAGGCGGCGGATGATAACCAGGGTCCGATCGTCCGGGAACGGCACGCCACGGACAAAGTGATAGAGGTCTTCTTCGATTGCCGAAAGAAGCTCGCCAGTGGGCTCCGATCGATTTTTGACACACACCTCGCCGAGCCTGTCCTCGCCGTACTCTTCCCCTTCGGGGTTCTCCGGTTCGGTGATTCCGTCGGTGTAGAGCACGAGCGTGTCGTTGACCTCGATCATTCGTTCGCCGGCCGTAAACACACCCTCAGGGAGAATACCGAGTGGCATACCTGTCGACTCCAACCACTCGAAGTCACCATTCGCCCTCAAGAGCAGCCCCGGATTATGACCGGCGTTGCAGTAACGGAGGATCCCGCTGTCGGGTTCTATCGCGGCCATGAATGAGGTCGCAAACTTCTCCGGCGGTGTCCTCTCGAAGAGGAGGTGGGAGACAGAGTTGAATATGTCTTCCGGTGCAACGCCATCGTGAATCGGGCCCGCAGACAACGCCTCCAACGACGCGGTGAGAAGGGACGCACCGATTCCCTTGCCTGACACATCCGAAAGCATCAAGACAATTTCGCTTTCATCGTGACGCAGCTCGACCTTGAAGAAGTCGCCGGACACGCCTCGCGACGGTATGTTACCTGCAGCAATGTCCCACCCCTCGACTTCGGGGAGGGAGTCGGGCAGGAGACTGACCTGGATCTCGCGCGCCAGTGCCACCTCCCGTTCGAGGAGCCGGCGTTCGGCCGCCTCTTCGGCGAGGTGGACGTTGCGGATGCGCATCGCAGCCACCGATGCCAGGGAGGCCAACAACTCCATATCGTCCTCATCGAACTGACGAACCGTCAATCGCGACCCAAGAACGATGAGCCCGAGGGCCCCGTCGGGATCTTGCAGCGGCGCCGCCACGAGCGAGCGCACTCCAGCGTCGAGGAGGCTCATTGCCTCGTTGAATCGTTCGTCGGTCTGAGCGTCGAGAACCAGGGCCGCCTGGCCGCCTTCCACAACCTGTTCCATGAGACTGGTGGAGAAGAGGATTTTGGGATCGCCCTGCCCCACCGACCGGCTCGCCGCGCAATCGTAGCCGCCCCTGTCGTGGCGAAGGTAGATCGCCGCATCCTCCGGCCCGAAGTGGTCAAAGGCTCGATCGAGGATCAGCTCCAGAAGATCTTCAAGGGACATCACACGATCGAGCGCCAGGTTGACCTCGGTCAACAAGCGGAGGCGATCCGCATACCGGCGCAGCCCCTCCCCCATCGGCGTTACCGAGTCGGTTCGAATTTCCTCCGGCGCCTTCAGCAACTCCGCGGCCGAGCGGAAGATGGTGTGACTGTCCGAGCTGGTTTCCTTGCGGATGCCGCTTGGCGACGGCCGGGTGGCTTCGCGGACAGTTATCGACGTACTTCCCACCTGCACGATCGAGCCGTGACCGAGTCGGGCTGGATCGTTGACGGGCCGACCGCCAAGGAGAGTACCGTTGCGCGACCCCAGGTCCTCCACGTGCCATACCCCGTTATCAGAATAGAGCCGGGCGTGCATCCGGGACATGGAACGGTCCGGAACCGTCAGGTCGGCCTTCGAGGAGCGACCGATGACAAAACTCTCGCCATCCAACGCGTGGTCAAAGGGAGACCCATCGGTTGTCACCACGTGCAGGCTCATCGGCGGATCTTGATGCTCGGTGCTGGTCATTGTCTGCATATCATACATGCAAACAGCATGAGACTCCATCGCATTTCCATCGAGTCCAGGAAGCCCGCTGATCGCACCGGAGATTGGACCTCTCTGACCGGATGCAGAATTTAAAACGGCCTAAGCCGCACATCTCACGGACTTTCTGCTGCGGCAGCATATCTTCATCGATCTGCGAGCGAACCTCAATCCATCCAACGGATCGCAACGCCGTGGCAGATGACCTCCGGGCCCGTGCTTGGCAGATTCGTTTCCTCGGCCGGGCGAACGTGTCGTCCACATTCGATGATCACCACCGCATCCGCGTCGAGTTTGGCGGCTAGCCGTTGGAGATTCCTTTTTGCTGTGTCGATCGCCTGGTCCTCCGATCCGTAGGTGGCTCGGATGACCTCCTTCGACTCGAGCAATCCGCCCAATTCCTCGTATTGGCGTTCACCGATTGCCCCTGGCGATATGATATCCACCTCTCTCTGCCAGGCGTCGAGGTTGGGGTCGGCCGAATTCGAGCTGCTACACCCCAACATCAGAAGTGACAAGGCCGCACATGCCACGATCCGCTTCATTCTGACCTCCCGATCAACGACCGGTCTTCGGCCGCACCTCTCTTTTGTTTCTGTCCGCACTATACGGCATTGTGCTCCAGATTTACTTGACAGAATCTCACTCAAATCGCAGAATGACCCTCCGCCGATCGGCGAGCGGATACCCCGGAGGACTCCATGCCCTTGTATGAGTACCAGTGCCAACAATGTTCCGTGCGTTTCGAGCGGATCGAAAAGGCGTCCGCGCTCAAAGACGGACGATGCCCCGAGTGTGGAGGAGATGCGCACCGCCTCATCGGTTCCCCTGCGCTTCAATTCAAAGGCAGCGGCTGGTATGTGAACGACTACGGCAAAGGCAACGCCAACGGGACGGGGGCGACCGCCAAAGAAACCGAGGTCGCGAAGTCTGCAGCTGAGACCTCGACAGACTCCAAACCAGAAAAGAAGGCAGAGAAGAAGGCGGACGCCAAAGTCGCGTAGCGCCCACCTGCACAGCCGTCCAGATACTAAGGTTCAAGATGCAAGATTCACCCGTCCCTCCGGGCGAACGGGTAGGGTGTGTCAAGTCCTGACGAAAAGTTGTCATGCGATCCCGAGCCGCGGAGCGGCGACAGATACATAGCCTGGGGCGTGAGCCCCAGGATACGAACGAGAAAA
>JACXWA010000055.1 GCA_014764485.1 Candidatus Sulfomarinibacter kjeldsenii | reverse complement strand
CAGATGAGACAGGCTTGCACCTTGCCGGCTCGTGTGCTAGTTTCCCTCTTCGCGTGGCCCGTTCGTCTATGGGTCTAGGACGCCGGCCTCTCACGCCGGTAACACGGGTTCGAATCCCGTACGGGCTACCACCCTCCTCTCAACCCGCTTCCGGTGTCAGGTTCAGGCTGCAGCTCGCGATGGGCGGCAATCTGCGCCGTTTTCTCGTGCTCTCTCGGTGCGATGTTCGGCAAACAAGACTCCCTTGCTTGCACTTCGAGAACTACGCATCTCACCACACACGCGACCTACGCTTCTGAATCAGAAAGCGGAAGCGGACGTTTGTTCGGGGGTAATTGCCTGAAGGAGGACGGTCTCGGGTAGAATCGGCGGTACAGAACGTGAGTGCATCGACACCTATAACTCTTCGCGAAGGGAGACGACGCCATGGAAGATACTCCGCAAGGTCCGCAGGACGCTGCACCGCCCCCGCCCCCACCCCCGGCAGAGCCGCCGCCACAGGAACCGGCCGCCAGGGAGGTGGTATCAGAAAATCGCAATGTGATGATCGTTCTCTCCTATCTGTGGCTCCTGGCCCTGATTCCGCTGCTGGTGGAGAAGGACGACCGCGAGGTCCAATGGCATGCCAAGCACGGCCTGGTCCTGACCGTCGTCGAAGTCGTGGTGATGATCGGGCTGCAGGTGGTGGTGATGATCCTTGGCGCCATCAGCGGCGGTCTGGGCTGCATCTTCACTCTCTTGATACCGATCTTCATGCTCGCCATTCTGATAGTGCACGTGCTGTGTATCGTCAAGGGAATCAACGGACAGCGCTTCCTGATCCCGGGTGTCAGCGAGTTCGCCGACAAGTACTAAGAACCGAAGGTAATTTCGATAGCGACCTGATCGTGGCCGGTGGTTGAGTGGCCCGCAGGCGAAGGTGACGTCAAGTCCGTAACGCGCTAATCTCCCTCAATGAAGAACGAGGTGACTTGAGTCGTGCGTCTTTCACAACAGCTGGATCCCTCGATGGTGCTGATCTCGCCCAATGTCGGCGAGCGGGCGGAGCTCTTCCGGCGATTCGGCGGGCTTTTCGAAAAGGCCAGGCTCGTTGAATCGAGCGAGCAAGTGGTCACGCGACTCCTCGAGCGAGAAGCAATTCTTTCGACCGGCATTGGTGGCGGGGTCGCTGTGCCACACGCCCAGATCCCGGGCCTCGGGCGTCTCGTGATGGCTGCATCCACCCACCCCGATGGCCTCCAGTACCCGGCTCTCGACGACCAACCAGTGCGGCTCGTCTTCTGTCTTTTGGGAGATACCAACACCGCCGCAGATCACCTCGCGGGACTCGCCCGCCTAGCCCGCCTCGCGCGGCGCAGCTCGGCTCTCGAGCCTCTCGTGGAGGCGGCCAATGGTGATGCCTTCCTTGTTGCACTTCGCCAGTTGGAGAGGGACTGAGGGCAGCGGCTCGTCGTGGCCGCCGGGGAAGGTAAAAAAACGGGCCGCCCCGAGAAGGCGGCCCGCCGTTCTGACTCACTGAAGATCAGTTGCTTTTTCCGCCGTACAGGTCCTGCTGCGGGAAGGTGCCGTTGCAACCAGTGTCGAGGCCGGAGAACTCCGAACCCACCGCATCCAAGGTGCCGGAAAAGCCGACGTTGTCATCGATCGTGAAGGTAATTGTGTAGGTGATCGTGCCACCGTCAAAGTCATCCCCTTCCGGATACACCTCGGCGTACTGTACGCCGGAAGCAAAGTCCTCGACTGGTGTCGGAGCGAGGTCGAACCCCCACTGAAAGATCACGGGACACTCAGGAAAGCCTCCACCGTCGACCTTGTCGTAGTTCACAAACGTGCCATTGATCACATCGACCACGGCGTCGACGATCTCCAGGTTGCCACCGGACGCGAAACCGAGATCGTCGTAGACGGCGAACTGATAGGTTCCGTCAATCGACCCACCGCCGGCGCCGAAGGCCTGTTCGACGGTCGTCGGGTCTTTGCTCGTACGATCGACCTTGGAACCGAGCATCACCATTGAACCCGCGCTGACTCGGACCAGCGCCGTACCATTCTCGAACGACGCAACATCCCACAGGTTCTCGACCGATGAGAACCACGGCGCATACCCGGTGAGCACGACCTGCGTGGTGTCGAGGAGGTCACCGTTGGGGTCGAGGAGATCGACATCCATGGTCACGCCGTTGGCACCGGCAAGGGCGAAGAGATTGGTGTAGAAGTCGGCGGTCAAGACCATCCCGGCGAGGGTTGTGAACTCTCCGGCCGAGGTGGCGGATGACGCCGGAATCCCCTCGAATCCGGAGCCGTAGGTGCCACTGTCACCGCCTGCGCCCGTAAAGACGATCAGGTTGGCGGTCACCTCACCGCCGGTGGTAGTCACACGGAATGCTCCTTCAGCCCTGTTCAAGCCGAATTCATTCAGGATCACGTCGTCGAGAATCAATGTCTCTTCAGCGCCGACCGAATACGACTCGGGGGCTGGGTTGGTGATGCTCGGATCGCGGTTGAGCCACCACACCTCCACCGTCACGCCGGTTGCTCCGGGGTTGTTGATGTAGAGATCGGCAGACCACCGACTGGTGCGTGCTGCTCCCGAGATCAGCAGGTCATCACCCGGGCTGATGGCGAGCGCTGACGATGCCACAAATAAGGCGAGAAAAACAAATGTAATGGTTGAACGGTGCATTCGAGACCTCCCTGGTGCTGTCATTGAAACAAACAAAACGTACCATAACAGAATTTCGTGTGTTGACCCCGGGTGCCGGCGAGAAGTCAACATTCTGTGAATACGAGGGACTGGTGTGATTTGTTGACGAAAAAATCCAAAATCCAAAATCCAAAATCCGAAATACAAATTCCGGGCTAAAATACCCGGATGACCTACCAGGTTCTCGCGCGCACGTGGCGGCCGCAGCGCTTCTCCGAACTCTTTGGGCAGGATGCGGTGGTGCAGACCCTGTGCAACGCGCTGACTTCCGGGACATTTGGTCAGGCCTACCTCTTTTCGGGTCTTCGGGGTGTCGGCAAGACAACGGCCGCCCGCCTGCTGGCCAAGGCGGTCAACTGCGCCGATGGTCCCACCGCCGAACCATGCGGCGAGTGCGATTCCTGTCGCGAGGTGGCGGAGGGCTCGAGCATCGATGTCATCGAGATGGACGCGGCAACCCATACCGGCGTCGACGAAGTGCGCGAGCTCCAGGAACTCCTCCGCTTCCACCCAACCCGTGACCGGTTTCGTGTGATCATCGTTGATGAAGTCCACATGCTCTCCAAATCGGCGTTTAACGCCCTCCTCAAGACGATCGAGGAACCGCCGCCCTACATCCTCTGGATCTTCGCTACCACCGATCGCTTGAAGGTCCCGGCGACCATTCAATCTCGCTGCCAGCAACTCGATTTCCGCCCGGTTGGTTCAGAGCTCATCCGCACCAGGCTCGAAGAGATCGCTACCAAGGACGAGTTCACTTTGACGCCTTCCGCTGCGGCATCCATCGCCGCCGCCGCCGAGGGCAGCGTCCGCGACGCGCTGTCTCTGCTCGATCAACTGCGCGCCTTTGCCTCCGATAACGTCGACGACGAGGCCGTGGCATCGGTGCTCGGTGTCCCGCCGATGGAGGTCACCGTGCAACTTGTGGAAGCGCTCGCAGCTGGCCGCGTCGCCGACGGCCTGGCGCTGGTGCGCGATCAGCTTGCCAACGGTCAGGATGCCTCGGTGCTCTACCGTGAGATCGGTCGCGCCCTGCGCGCTGCCCTTTTTCTGGCCGTTGATCCGGCCCTGGCACCGACGATGTCCGAGGCCCATCGAGACCTTCTCCTGGGTGTTGCCGAGTCTCGTGGCGCCGATCCGTTGAGCCGCATGCTCGGTCTGTGGCTGGAGCAGGAGGCCCTGGTGCGTGGTTCGGCTAACCGTGAGCTGGCTCTCGAGGTGGCATCGTTGCGGCTTGCCCGCTGGCCGTCGGTGCAGCGGGTCGAGGAGTGGTTGGCGGGCTCCGGTCCGATCGACTCCGGTCCCGGCCCTTCCTCTTCGCCATCAAGCGTCGGACCCACGAAATCTTCGCAGGGTACCCCCCCAGCACCCGGCGGTGCATCTGCGGCCGAGGCGCAGGAGAATGGATCTTCCTCCGGGGTCACCGAAGAAGACCCGTCGTTGGCAGAGGAGGCAAGCTCCGACCCCGGTGTGATCCTCGCGACCCGGGTCCTCGGGGGTGAAGTGGTCGCGGTGCGCTCGAACGGCGAAGGTTCGTGAGCGCGACCCCACGGAGGCGATGATGGATTTGCGGCCGCCGGCAGTTCGTGGGTTGCTCGAGCACCTGGAACGTCTACCAGGGGTCGGGCCGCGTACCGCGCAACGACTGGCCGAGCATCTTCTGACCATAGACCCTGGCGAGCTCGAGGCGTTCGCGGCAGTCCTCGCCGGTCTCCACTCGACGGTCGACCTGTGTTCAACGTGCTGCCTGCTCACTACTGACGACCCGTGCCCGGTGTGCGCGGATCCAAGTCGTGATCAGGGAATCATCCTGGTGGTTGAAGAACCCACCACCGCCTGGGCTGTGGAGGCGACAGGTGAATACCACGGCCTCTACCACGCTCTCCTGGGACACCTGTCGCCGCTCCACGGAGTCGGGCCGGACGATCTCACCATCGACCGCCTCGAAACGCGGTGCAGGTCTGGCGAGATCCAGGAGGTGATCCTCGCGACCGACCCGACGGTTGAGGGCGAGACCACAGCCCTTTACATCGCCAGGCGCCTGCAGCCCCTCGGGATCGCTGTCAGCCGTCCGGCGTCGGGCATACCGGTCGGCGGCGAGGTGGCTGCAGTCGATCGTGTGACCCTTGCCCAGGCGCTCCAGCTTCGCCGCCTAGTTTGACACGTATATTATTGAAAAAATTCGAACTTGGAGAGCAACGAAGTGGCAGTTCACGTGACTGTCCGGCTTGCTAGAAGAGGCCGGTTATGTCAGAATTAAGGCCATTGGGAGTGTGAGATATTGAACACGTCTCTAGTCTTATATGAGGAGGAGTATGAGCGGATTAAGCACCTCCTCAACACGTTGCGGATGGACGCCAGCGCCAAGATCGTGTTTCTGGTCGACAAGAACGGCCAGCAGATTGCGGGCGCCGGTGAGGTCGATTCCGTTGATACGACCTCCCTCGCATCCCTCACCGCCGGCAATGTTGCCGCCACCGACGGGCTCGCCAAATTGATTGGAGAGAAAGAGTTCTCGATCCTTTTCCATGAGGGCCGCAAGGACAACATTCACATTTCAATCGTTGGCAAGCGTTTGATCCTGGTTGTGATATTTGATGAGCGTTCGTCGCTCGGCCTGGTTCGTCTGCGGGTGCGCAAGGCGTCCGCCGACGTCGAGCGTGTTCTTCACGATATGGAGTCCAAGGCCCTGGAGGTTGGCGCGCAGGAGACGGTTTCGCCCTTTGCAGAAATAACCGACGACGACATCGACGCATTGTTCTCAGAATGAGCTTCATAAACTACGCCGCCCGCGAGATCAACGTCAAGATCGTGTTTTACGGCCCTGGTCTGTGCGGAAAGACTACAAATCTTCAGTACATCTACGAAAAATCCAGCCCGCAGCAGAAGGGCAAACTGATATCTCTCGCGACAGAGACCGATCGGACCCTGTTCTTTGATTTCCTGCCGCTTGATCTCGGTGCCGTGCGGGGATTCAAAACACGGTTTCATCTTTACACCGTGCCCGGCCAGGTGTTTTACGACGCCAGCCGAAAATTGATCCTGAAGGGGGTCGACGGGGTCGTTTTCGTGGCAGACTCGCAAGAGGCGAGGATGGACGCCAACACTGAGTCCCTCAGCAACCTCGAGGACAATCTGAGCGAAAACGGTTTCGAACTCAAGACGGTGCCTTACGTGCTGCAGTTCAATAAGCGCGATCTTCCGAGTGCAATGCTGGTTGATGACATGTACCGCCTTCTCAACTTCAAGGGCGAACCGACTTTCGAGGCCGTCGCCACGAAAGGGAACGGGGTCTTCGAAACCCTCAAGGCAGTGGCCAAACAAGTCCTTTACGAACTCCGCAGCCGCTGATTTCAGGCACTGCTCGAGAGCCCCAGACAATTCGAATCTGCAGCACCTTCGCGGCAATGATAGGCTGCGGGCGAAGCGGAGAATCGTTCCTCGAGGAGGCATCTTGACCCATCACTTCGACGATGTTGATGAGCTCGCCATTACCACGATTCGCACCCTTTCCATGGACGCCATCGAGCAAGCGAACTCAGGACATCCGGGCGCCCCAATGGGCCTTGCGCCAGTGGCCTATGTCCTCTACTCGAGATTCCTCAAGCAAGATCCGGAGAATCCGAACTGGCCAGATCGAGACCGATTCGTTCTGTCTTGCGGCCACGCCTCCATGCTGCTTTACAGCGTGCTCCATCTGATGGGTTACGACCTCGGATTGGATGACATCAAGAACTTCCGACAGTGGGGATCGAAGACTCCCGGCCACCCCGAAATCGAGGTTGTGCCCGGGGCAGAAATGACAACCGGCCCGCTTGGGCAGGGTGTGGCCACCTCAGTAGGGATGGCTTTGTCCGAGGCCCACCTGGCAGCGACCTTCAATCGACCGGACCACACCGTGATCGATCACCGCACCTGGGTTCTCTGTTCTGACGGAGATCTCATGGAGGGGGTGAGCTCAGAAGCGGCGTCGCTCGCAGGCCACCTCAAGCTGGGCAAGTTGGTGTGGATCTGGGACGACAATCGCATCACTATCGAGGGTGGAACGGAGATCGCGGTTTCCGAAGACATACCAGCCCGATTCGTTGCTCACGGCTGGCGGGTCCTGGAGGTTGAAGACGCCAATGATCTCGATGCCGTCGCTGAAGCTTTTGACCAGGCGGCCGCCAGCAATGACCGACCGACCCTTGTTCGAGTGCGATCGCACATCGCATTTGGCGCGCCCTCCAAGCAGGACACGCCTGGGGCACACGGCGCACCACTGGGGGCCGACGAGATACGGGCCACCAAGGCCGTCTATGGGTGGCCAGAAGGGGAGACCTTTCTCGTTCCTCCGGAGGTTCGTAAGCGTTGTCGAGAGGCCGCAGACCGAGGGGCCGAGGCTCGACGGGCCTGGGTGGTGACGGCTGAAGCGTGGGCGGCAGCTGAACCCGAACTCGCGGCGGAGCTGCGGCGACGCCTCGACCGAAGGCTCCCCGAAGGGTGGACCTCTTCGTTGCCCATCTTCGAGGACGACGCGAAGATCGCAACCCGCGGTGCATCAGGCACCGTCCTCAACGCCGCCGCGGGGGTGCTCCCTGAGTTGGTTGGGGGCTCTGCGGACCTCGCCCCCTCCAACAAGACCTACATCGCTGAAGGTGGAGATGTGCAGGCACCCTCTCTCGGTCACCGCAATCTTCATTTCGGGATTCGCGAACACGCAATGGGTGCCATGCTCAACGGCATGTCACTGCACGGTGGGATGCGACCGTTCGGTGGCACTTTCCTCGTCTTCTCCGATTACATGCGGCCCGCGATCCGGTTGGCGGCGCTCATGGAGCAGCCGGTGATTTATGTATTTACTCACGACTCCGTGTGGGTTGGAGAGGATGGCCCCACCCATCAGCCAATCGAACACTTGATGGCCCTGCGGGCGATCCCCGGCCTCGTGGTGCTCAGGCCTGCCGATGCCAACGAGACTGCTGCCGCATGGGTGGTGGCCCTCGAGCGTACGACCGGGCCGACTGCCCTACTGCTCAGCCGGCAGGGGCTGCCGGTGCTGGAAGGAGCGCGCGAGGTCGGCATTGAAGGTGTTGCTCGTGGTGCCTACACCCTGTCCGACCCAGAAAATGGGACGGCAGCGGTGACCTTGATCGCCACGGGAGGAGAAGTCACCCTGGCGATCGGCGCAGCCGCCGAGCTTGCCGGCCGCGGAGTCAGAGCGCGGGTCGTTTCTATGCCGTCCTGGGAGCTCTTTGCCGAACAATCTGAGGAGTACAGACAGAGAGTTTTGCCACCGGGGGCTCCGCGTCTCGCGGTGGAAGCCGGGGTGACTCTGGGCTGGCGAGATATCGTCGGCGACTCGGGAGCCGTGATCGGCATCGATCGTTTCGGGGCGTCGGCGCCGGGCGCGGAGGTGGTTGAGAATTTCGGACTGACGGTCGAGGCCGTCGTGAAGAAAGCGGTAGAGTTGGTCGGGGAGAAGTTTTAGCGCCCGTCTGAATGAGGGTGCAGTATTCGGGCGCGGACGCTGATGCGGACGCGGGCTCGGGGTTGGAGGCCCAATGAATCCGTTGCAGCGATTGTGGCAGGAACAACGACAGGCGGCATGGTTGGATTTCATCGAGCGCGATCTCTTGACAGGAGGCGGGCTGGCGCTCCTCGTGGCAGAAGACGGCGTGCGCGGCGTGACTTCGAACCCGTCCATCTTCCAGAAGGCAATCGAGGGCGGAGGTCCGTATGACGAAGCGGTTGCCGGCCTGCTCGATGCCAACCCGGAAATGACGACGATCCAACTCTATGAGACCCTTGCGATCGAAGACATCCAGCACGCCGCGGACATTCTCCATTCGGTGTGGGAAGAGAGCCGGGGCGGCGATGGCTACGTCAGTCTCGAAGTGTCCCCGCATCTCGCACGCGACACCGCGGGCACGGTGGCCGAAGCGAGGCGATTGTGGCAAACGGTGGACCGGCCGAATCTGATGATCAAAGTGCCGGCTACGCCTGAGGGCATACCAGCGATCGAAAACCTTATCGGTGAAGGCATCAACGTCAATGCGACTCTTATGTTTTCGCTCGCCGATTATGAGGCAGTGGCGACCGCCTATTTGCGTGGCCTCGAGGCGAATTCGAATCCGGCCGGCGTCGCTTCAGTCGCTTCCTTCTTTGTCAGCCGCGTCGATACCAAGGTCGATGCGGCGCTTGAAGCCATTGGAACACCCGAAGCCCTCGCCCTGCGCGGCCGGGCGGCGATCGCAAACGCCAAGCTCGCATACCGTCGTTTCGGAGAGCTCTTCGGACCTGAGGCCTTTGCAACGCTGTCCGCGCGGGGCGCAATGGTGCAGCGCCCGCTGTGGGCGAGCACCAGTACCAAGAACCCGGACTACCGGGACGTGATCTATGTCGAGGAGCTGATCGGTCGAGACACCGTCAACACCCTGCCGGTCGCGACCCTCGAAGCCTTCCGAGACCATGGCGAGGCGCGAGGAAGCCTGCTTGAGGATGTCGGCGGTGCCGATCGCGTTTTCGCCGAACTCGCGCAGGTAGGGGTTGACATCGACGCCATCACCACCGAGCTCCAGGTCGAGGGTGTAGCCGCGTTCGCGAAATCGTTCGATCAGCTGTTGGGCGCATTGGACGGGGCCAGGGCTGGCTCATAAAGGGCTGAATGGAGGTCTGAACATGTGCGGCATCATCGGTTACGTCGGCCCTGACGAGGTTGTGCCGGTCCTCCTCGATGGTCTTCGCCGCCTCGAGTATCGGGGCTACGACTCAGCCGGAATGGCGGTCTTGGGCCATGACGAGATTGGAATCCTCCGTGCCGCCGGAAAGCTCGGCAACCTGGAACAGAAGGCATATCACGAACCGCTGCACGGCAAGGTTGGCATCGGTCATACACGGTGGGCGACTCATGGTGCGCCGACCGAGGCCAACGCCCATCCGCAGACCGACAGCGGAGGCCAGGTGGCGGTGGTCCACAATGGAATTCTCGAAAATTACGGCCGCCTGCGCCACGAGCTCCTCGACGCTGGAGTCGAGCTCCAGTCAGATACCGACACCGAGCTCATCGCCCAGCTCCTCGGCCGTGAGGAGGGTTCGCTCGCTGAGCGCGTCCTTGCCGTGTTGCCCCGCCTCGAGGGCCAGTATGCAGTGGTGGCGGTTCATCAGGCCGAGCCCGATGTAGTTGTTGCCTTCCGCAACGGTCCGCCGTTGGTGATCGGTCTCGGTGAGGAGGAGAATCTGGTCGCCTCCGATGTCACCGCCCTTCTCCACCGAACCCGGCGGGTGGTCTACCTCGAGAATGGCGATATTGCCGAGATCCGGCGGGATGCCCTACGTTTACTCGATGTCTCAGGTGGGGAGATCGAGCGTGCCGTCGACACCCTCGTCTGGGATGCGGCGCGCGTGGAAAAGGGCGGCTACCGTCACTTCATGCTCAAGGAGATCTTCGAGCAACCCGACGCGATCCGAAACACGGTTCGCGCATACCTCGACCAGGAACGTCGCGGCGTCAACCTCGATGGGCTCGGTTTTTCCCGAGAGGAGCTGGTACGGCTCCGGCGGATCCACCTGGTGGCCTGCGGGACGTCCTGGCACGCGTGCCTGGTCGGCAAGTTCGTTCTCGAAGAGCTGACCGGCCTGCCGACCGAGGTCGACTATGCTTCCGAGTACCGCTATCGCACGCCGCTGGTCGGCGACGATGTGTTGGTCATCGGGGTCACCCAGTCGGGTGAAACCGCAGATACCCTGGCGGCGATGGAGATGGCCCGAGAGGCCGGCGCATTGCTGGCGACGGTGTGCAACGTCCGCGGCTCATCGGCCTGGCGCCTGGCCCCCTCGCAGATTCTGACCCAGGCCGGACCGGAGATCGGCGTTGCCTCGACCAAGGCATTTACCACCCAGCTCGTGGCGATGGTCCTGATAGCTCTTGGTCTGCGCTCGGCTCGTGGACTCGCTGACGAGACCGATGCCGAGCTCGTATCCGGCTTGCAGAGACTGCCGCAGGCTGTCGAGCGGGCGCTGGCCATCGATGATGAGATCTTCGCCCTCGGCACCGAGATGTTGGCCGATGCTACCGATTCTCTGTACCTGGGGCGCGGCATTCTCTACCCCATTGCCCTCGAAGGCGCCCTCAAGCTCAAGGAGATCTCCTATCTCCACGCAGAGGGCTATCCCGCGGGCGAGATGAAACACGGGCCGATCGCCCTTCTCCAGGAGGGATTTCCGGTAGTGGCGGTTGTTCCTGGAGGAACCAATCGCAACAAGCTGATCAGCAATCTGATGGAGGCTCGGGCGCGTGGCGCGGCGGTGCTTGCAGTGGCCGACGAAGATGCCGACGAAATCGCCGATGTTGCCGATTTGACGCTGAGGGTACCGAAAGTGCATTCCCTGTTGCAGCCGGTGGTTACGGTCGTGCCGTTGCAGCTCCTCGCCTACCATGTCGCGGTCGAACTGGGCCTCGATGTTGATCAGCCGCGCAACCTCGCCAAGAGCGTCACCGTCGAGTGATGCTGTCGCATCACTCGACGAATTCGGAATTTTGAATGTCGCCCCACCACCACCTTGACCGATAAACTTGCAAGAAATTCCGAATTCCGAATTCCGAACTCAGAATTCGCAGTGTTGTTTCTCCGGCAGCGCGCTGCTACCTTCTTCCCTCCTCCGGAGGTGTGGTGAGTGGGTTCCCTTCTAGATAACCTGAACGAACAGCAACGTGAGGCGGTGGTCCACGGCGAGGGGCCGTTGCTGGTGTCGGCTGGGGCAGGTTCGGGTAAAACCAGGGTTCTCACCTACCGGATCGCCCACTTGCTCGCCTCGGGCGCCGCTGATTCGGCCGAGATCACGGCTGTCACCTTCACCAATAAGGCAGCCAGGGAAATGCGCGAACGCGTGGAAGAACTGCTCGGGCGCCCCTTGTATGGAGGATTTGTCGGGACCTTCCACCGCTGGGCCCTGGAGGTCCTTCGTCGTTGGCCCCGGGCCGCGGGCCTCCCGGATCGTTTCGGCATCGCTGATACTGACGACCAGCGGGCGATGATGCTGCGTGCGCTGAAAGACCTCGAGCTCGATCCCAAAGAACTACCGCCAAGGATGGTGCTGTCGCGGATTTCAGGCATGGTCAACCGCGGCACCGACCGAGAGGCCTTTGTCGACCGCGCTACCAGCTCGTCCGACGAGACTATCGGCCGCCTGTGGGAGCGCTACGAAAAACTCAAGACCGTGTCGGCGGTGGTGGATTTCGACGACATGTTGGTGCGCGCGTTGCGGGCTGTTCGAAAGGACACGAAGGTCCGCGACGCCGTAGCTCGGCGGGCGCGGTTCCTACTGGTCGACGAGTTCCAGGACACCAACAGCCTGCAGATGGATCTGCTGACGATTATCCTCGACGGTCGTGGAAACATCACCGCGGTCGGCGATGAGGACCAGTCCATCTATCGGTGGCGCGGGGCCGAACTCGCCAACATCCTCTCCTTCGAAACTTTCTTTCCGGGTGCGCAGGTGGTTGCATTGGAGGAAAACTACCGGTCCACCGAACCAATCCTCACGGTTGCAGGTGGTCTCATCGCCGCGAATCGAGGACGTCGAGGTAAGAAGCTCTTCACCAGCCGTGAGGGTGGGGAGGCAGTACGACTCCACATCGCTGCCGACGAACGGGGCGAGGCGCGTTGGGTGGCCGACCATATCGAGAGTAAGGTCGGCAACTCACAACTCAAAGAAATGGCCGTCCTGATGCGCACCAACGCCCAGACGCGGCCATTCGAGGAGGAACTCACCCGTCGGCGGGTGCCCTATCGGGTGGTTGGCGGTCTCCGATTTTGGCAACGGGCCGAGATCAAGGATGCTCTTGCCTACCTCCGTCTCGCAGTGAGGCCCGGCGACCTCCTCTCCTTCGAGCGGGTCATCAACGTTCCGGCGCGGGGGATCGGCGCTGCCACGATAGATGTTCTGCGCAGGGCCGCGCGGGACCTCGGACTGAACCTGCCGGAAGCGGCGCGTCAGCTGCCGGAAGGTCTCAGCCCAAGGGCGCGCCTTTCATTGGAGAAATTTTTTCTGGTTCTGGATGAGGCACCGGGGCGACGCGAAGAACTCGCCCCGGGAGACTTCGTCGGCTGGCTGCTCGAGGCGTCCGGGCTTTTTGCCATGTACGAGGGCGAGGCCGAAGACAGAGTGGCACGGCGCGAAAACCTGCAACAACTGGCGGCGGCTGTGGCCGAAGCGGCGGCGCGCGGTCAGGGGCTCGAGGAGCTTCTCGATTCGGTGGCACTCCTCGAGGAGAACGAAGACCAGGGCGCACCCGGGGGGGTTGCTTTGATGACCCTCCATTCCGCAAAAGGCCTGGAATTCGACGTCGTCTTTTTGGCCGGCCTGGAGGATGGGTTGTTGCCGCACGCCAACTCGCGGGACGAACCCGAAGGCCTCGAAGAGGAACGACGTTTGGCGTATGTCGGCATGACCCGGGCACGGAAATGGCTGGCGCTGACCGGTGCCCGGAGCCGTTTCCTCTTCGGTCAGAGGCAGCCGACCAGGTTGTCGCGCTTTCTTGACGAACTGCCGACGGAAGCGGTGGATGATGTGTCGGAGCCTGTTGCCAGTTGGAGCGCTCAACCCGGCGTGGGCTCTGAGGTGCGTCCCAGGCCGACTCGTAGTGGCGGTGCGACGCCGGCGAGGCGGCGGGGAGGCCCTGCTCCAGCGACGGTCACTGACGCTGACGGCACTGGCTGGCGACCCGGAGATCGGGTCCGCCACCAACGCTTTGGTTCAGGAGTCATTCTCGCCTGCCAGGGAACCGGTGCCCAGCTCAAGCTGGTTGTCTTCTTCGACCGCGCGGGTCGGAAGACCCTTGTTCCGACAATCGCAAGACTTGAAAAGGTGTGACCCGGAATCAAAGAAGAGTATCCTTCGTAGTGCTCTTCGGGATCGGTACCGACACGGTGCATGTACAGGAGACATCATGAAGAACGAATGGCATCACACAACGGTGCTGGCGGTACGTCGCGACGGGGTCGTAGTGGTCGGTTCGGACGGCCAGGTGACTCTCGGCACCACCGTAATCAAACAGGGAGCCGCAAAGGTGCGACGGCTTGCCGGTGGCAAGGTGTTGGCCGGATTCGCGGGTTCGGTGGCGGACGCCCTGGCCCTGTTCACCCGATTTGAGTCGAAGCTCGAGGAGTACGGCCACAACCTTGAACGAGCCGCCGTTGAGCTTGCCCGCGACTGGCGAACCGATAAGGCTTTGCGCCATCTGGAAGCACTCTTGATCACCGCCGACCAGCGATCGACGCTCCTCGTTTCGGGCACCGGCGAGGTGCTGTCGCCTGACGACGAAGTGGTGGCTGTTGGCTCTGGTGGAAGCTATGCTCTGGCGGCGGCTCGCGCGCTCCTCAAGTACACCGAGATGAGTGCCGAGGATGTTGTGAGAGAGAGCCTGTTGATCGCCGCAGATATCGATATCTATACCAATGGCCAAATCACAATCGAGGAGCTGAGGGCGTGAAGCTGGACAAGTTGACCCCGCAGGAGACTGTTGCCGAGCTCGACCGGTTCATCGTCGGCCAGGACGCCGCCAAGCGTGCAGTGGCGGTAGCCCTGCGCAACCGCTGGCGGCGCCAGCAGCTCGAACCCGAGCTGCGTGAAGAAGTCGCGCCCAAGAACATCATCATGATCGGACCGACCGGCGTCGGCAAGACGGAGATTGCCCGGCGCCTGGCACGCCTTACCGGGTCCCCGTTCCTCAAGATCGAGGCCTCGAAATTTACCGAGGTGGGATATGTCGGTCGGGACGTGGAGTCCATCATTCGCGACC
Organism: Candidatus Sulfomarinibacter kjeldsenii; assembly: GCA_014764485.1. GTDB lineage: Bacteria > Acidobacteriota > Thermoanaerobaculia > Thermoanaerobaculales > Sulfomarinibacteraceae > Sulfomarinibacter > Sulfomarinibacter kjeldsenii. The sequence continues at coordinate 31,902 of JACXWA010000055.1, read as the reverse complement.
TGCTCGACGCGTCGATCCAGCTCGTCCGCGCCGAAAGGGTGGCTGAGGTTGCGGTAAGAGCCGAGCGCGCCGCCGAAGATCGACTTCTCGACCTTCTGGTGATGAGTTCGAGTTCGGCGACCGAGACGTCTTTGGAGGAACGCCGCCGGGCCCTCAAACGGCCGCTCCGAGACGGACTCCTCGAGGAGAACGAGGTCGAACTCGAGGTTGCCGAGGACCGCATGCCGACGGTGGAGATGTTCACACCTCAGGGCATGGAGTCGATGGGCATCAATCTGAAAGATATGATGGGTGGCCTGATGGGCCGCAAGTCGCGCAAGCGAATGACAATTGCGGACGCGAGGCGGATTCTCCTCTCCGAGGAGGAAGAGAAGCTCATCGACCGCTCCCAGGTTGAAACCGAGGCCATCACCCGGGTCGAGCAGGCAGGCATCGTCTTTCTCGATGAGATCGACAAGATCTGTTCTCGAGAGGATGCGGGTGGGCGGGGTCCGGATGTCTCTCGCGAAGGCGTCCAGCGCGACCTTCTCCCTATCGTCGAAGGAACCCACGTCAATACCCGATATGGCGTGGTGCGAACTGACCACGTTCTGTTCATCGCCGCTGGCGCTTTCCACGTTTCTCGGCCGGCAGATCTCATACCCGAGATGCAGGGACGCTTTCCAATCAGGGTCGAGCTTCAATCCCTGGGGGCCGATGAGTTTGAACGAATCCTGAAGGAGCCGGAAAACTCGCTGATCCGCCAGTACACTGCGCTGCTGGCGACCGAAAGTCTCGAGCTTCGATTTGCCGATGAAGCGGTGCGTACCATTGCAGTTATGGCGGCAGAGATCAACGAAGCTGCCGAGAACATCGGCGCTCGCAGGCTGCACACGGTCCTCGAACATCTGCTCGAAGAGCTCAGCTTCTCGGCTCCCGAAAAAACCGGAGAGATGGTCGAGATCACGGCCGAGATGGTGAAGGAGCGACTGGGCGATCTCGTCGGAGATCGCGATTTGGCGCGCTATATTCTGTAAATTGGGAATTAGGAATTAGGAATGCCGATCATTGAGTCGCCAAACTCCCCACCGCCAACGGGTCCAGAGGCAGGGGATGAACTCAAAACTCAAAACTCAAAACTCAGAACTTCAGTTTGTATTTCGGTTGCCCTTGCTATCGCCCTTGTCGGCTGCGGGAAGGAAGGTGTTCCTTTGCCGCCCGAAATTCGGGTTGCCGAACGGACGACCGACCTGACCGCTTTCCAGGAGGGCGACGAAGCCGTTCTGAGGTGGACCTATCCCGCGATGACGACCTCGGGTCAGAACCTGACTGAGATCGAGGAGATCCAGGTGTGGCGAGCGGCGTTGCCCCTCGGTCAGGAGCCGCCGCCTCCGATTTCGCCGCAGGACCGGCAGATGCGACGGCAGCTCCTGGAAGGCCAGGGTGAGGTGCTGAGGGCGCTTGGACCGGACGAGATCGCAACTGCAACGAGAGGTTCGGCCATCCTCCTTCGAGATGATCTGGAGCTGTGGCGGCGGACGGTGGAGGACCCGGGGCTATTCGTTCTTTGGTACGGAGTTCGCACGGTGTGCTGCCGGCATCGCGAATCAGAGCTGTCGAACGTCGTACGTCTTGAACCGAAGGAGCCACCTGGTCCACCCGCCAACCTCGGTTTGGAGGCGGGTGCGGACGGCATCGACGTGCGGTGGATCCCGGTGGCTGACACGAAGACCCTGATCGAGCGGTCTGCGGATGGTGCTGCCTGGACAGCTGTGACGGATGAGCCGTTGGATGGCGAGAACTGGCGCGATGAAGATGCGGCTCAGGGACAGGCCTGGAGTTATCGCCTGCGTTCGGTGTTCGCGCTCCCGGGCGGCGATCTGGTGGTCGGCAAACCATCGGCACCGGCGCGCATCGATCACCCGGACACCTACCCGCCGGAGGCTCCGTCGAATGTCGTGTGTTTGCCGGAAGGCGCGCAGGTACGAGTGCGCTGGGGGGCGGTCGCGAGTGCGGTGACCTACAGCGTGTCCCGTCAACACGCAGGCGAAGTGGCGGACATTCTGACTGATGACCATCGGTCGATTGAGTTCACCGACCAGGTGCCGCCGCTCGGTGAACTCGTCTATCTCGTGGTCGCTCGGGATGCCGCGGGCAACCGCAGTCAAGAAGCGAGCTGCGTCGTCGTCATGGGCGTCGTCCCGTGAGGTCAGAGCTTTACAAGATTGAAGGCGCCGGCAACGATTTCGTGCTTGGTTTTGGGGCCTGGGCCCGGCGCCTCGAAAGCGAGCCCGGTCTCGTGCGACGGCTGTGTGACCGGCGGCGTGGGATCGGAGCCGACGGTTCGCTTTCGCTCGAGCGCGTCGCGACCGACAGGGTGCGGCTCGGTTACCGCAACGCCGATGGGGGCGAGGCAGTCTTCTGCGCCAACGGCACCCGCTGTGCTGCCCGGGCCGCGGTCGAGTTTTTGGGCTGCGATCAGAAGGTAATCGTCGAGACCGGTTGGGCTGATATACCGGCCGAGGTTGATGGATCGCGGGTGAGCCTCGAGCTACCGCCGTCCACGGCGGGCCCACAGTGTCCTCAAATCGCCGCCCTCGAGGGCGCCTCGGGATTGCGCCTCATGGCGGTCGGTGTTCCGCACCTGGTAGCTTTGACCGAAGGCTTGGAGAATGTCGATCTCGCTGCGATCGCGCTGACCCTGCGCCACCACGAGGCCCTCGGTCCCGAGGGCGCGAACGTCAACCTCTACGAGGTGGCCGCCGACGATTCTGTGAAGGTGCGAAGTTACGAGCGGGGCGTCGAAGGCGAGACCCTGAGCTGTGGTTCCGGGTTGGTGGCCGTGGCGTTGATCGTGATGGCCGACCGCAAAACGCGGGACATTGAACTGGTCCCACTCTCGGGCGATCGGATGGTGGTGGAGGCGCTCGGTGAGCCACCGCTCTGCGCGACCCGTTTCACCGGCCCCACGCGCTTCGTCGCCAGGATCGATCCCTCCGACGACCTCCTCCGTGGACTCTAGTTCGGACTCGTGCCCTTTTCCGAGCCCGGAGGTTCGAACCACCAAGACACCAAGGGCGCCAAGAGCCCACAAAGATCTTTTTTGAGGGGTTTTCTAACTCGTCGAAAAGTGTCGCCGCAGATGTGTAGCGGTAGCTAGATGAGCCGGACCCTACCTTTCGAAACCAAAGAAAGCCCTTGGTGTTCTTGGTGCCTTGGTGGTGAATAGAAATGGGTGGGTACCCTCACCCCCTCAGGCGAAAACCTTCCAACCGATGAGCAGGCAGGCTGCGGCAAAATATCCGGCCGCGAGGTCGTCCGCGACGATTCCAATGCCGCCGGGGAGCTTTTCAAATGCTTTGATCGGCCACACCTTGACCACGTCGAAGAACCGGAAGAGGAAGAACCCAGCTGCTGCGAAAATGGCGAGATGAGCGGTCGTCAGCAACGGTAGGAACGGTAGCGCAACGAGGTAGGTGAGCCATTGACCAGCGGCCTCGTCAATGACGATTGGCCGCGGGTCGCCCTCGCCCCGTCTCCCCGCTTCGATTTCTGAGGACCAGATCCCAACGATGGCAAATAAGATCAAGCCGGCCGCGGTCAGTACGATGCGAGCCGGATTCGTCGACAGGAAAGCACATATTCCAAACCACAGGAGGGCGGGCGGCAGAGACCCAACGGTAGTCCCAGGCGCGGGCAGCCTGTCTCCAAGCCCGCCAAAGGTGGCAACAGCTCGCGCGAGAGGTTGGTGACCGCTCATGCCTCATTTCCCGTCTGCAAAGCCTCGATCATTTTCTTGTGCAATCCGTCGAAGGCGCCCGAAGAACAGCCTACCACCACATCCCCAGACTTGAGGATTTCGAGGAGCTTTTCAACGAGGTCATCATCTTCACCAGGCATCATTGACGCGACGCCGCGGGCGCCGAGGGCCGTGGACAGAGCTTCCCGATCTAGGACATCCGACGCCTCGAAGCGGTCCCGGTGGTATGGCGGCGCCACCATGACAACGTCAGCGGCGGAGAGTTCCTCGAGGTAGGAGTCTTGAAAGGAGCGCCGTGCCGCAGTCAGCGAGCGCGGTTCGAAGGCGATGACCAGACGACGGCCCGGCCAGCGTTGGCGGGCGGCGGCGATGGTCACTCTAATGGCGGTCGGGTGGTGGGCGAAGTCGTCGACAATCGTTATTCCTCCGGCCTCCCCAATTACCTCCATCCTTCGCGTAACGCCGGGGAAAGAGCTCATGGCAGCCGACGCCTGGGCCGGCGCGATCCCAGTGCTGACGGCGGCGGCCACCGCCATGGTTGCGTTCTGGAGATTGTGGAGGCCGGCCTGCGGCAGCTCCAGAACGAACGTCTCTCCGCGCCAGGAGATCTCTGCCGAGCTTCGATCGGTCTCGGCTTGCCAGGACAGGAACCGCAAATCACAGTCGGAATGTGGACCGACGCGGATCAGTGGTGCCGTCGCATCGCGAGAGGCAGCGACTGCCGCATCGCTCCATGTGTTGACCACCACTGAACCGTCGCGCGGGACTTGCGCCGCCCCCGCCCGGAAAGCGGTCAACACCGCCTCGAGATTGGGGTAGAGATCGGCGTGGTCGAACTCGACCGGGCCAATGACGAAATGGCGGGGCCGATAGTGAAGAAACTTCGGTCCACGGTCGAAGAAGGCGGTGTTGTACTCGTCTCCCTCGATGACAAGGAGCGAACCGCCACCGAGGCGGAATCCTCGGGGGTTCCAGCGCGGAAGGCCGCCGATGAGATAGCTGGGATCGGCCCCGGTCTGCTCCAGGATCCAGGCCAGCATGGCCGAGGTTGTGGTCTTGCCGTGGGTGCCTGCGACAACCAGGCTTTCGAGACCGCCTGCCAGAACGTAGTGCGCAACCGCCTCCGCCTGCGAGAGGTGGGGAATCCGACGCGCCAGGACGGCCTCCACCTCCGGGTTATGCCGCGGGACAGCGTTACCAATGATCACGCGATCGATGTTTTCGGACAAGCGTTCGGGATCGAAGCCGAGACGCACCGAAATCCCGAGCTCTTCAAGCAACGTGCTCATGGGCGGGTAGAGCTGAGAGTCGACGCCTTCGACGTGGTGGCCGAGTTGGTGCAGCATTCCGGCCAGCGGGGCCATCGCGGTGCCGCCAATTGGTACGAAATAAAGACGCTCGCGCTTGAAGTATAAGTCCTGCAAAAATGCTCCCTCAGAGTTGCGGCTCAGCGGGCAGCTCCCTAAGATTGTCTCTGTTTGCGAACGCTATGACAAGGAGGACAGCAGATGTCGAAATTTCGCTTCACGCTTCTTACCATCACCGTCATGGTGGTGACACTGGCCGTCACCGCTGTGGAGATGGACGCCGCTGATGGGCCCAAATTGATGGTGCCTGACAAGATCATGGATATGGGAAGAGTTGCCCAGGGCGAGGTGCTCAACGTAGATTTCGCGGTCGTGAATGAAGGCGATGAAACGCTCGAGATCAAAGCCGTCCGACCGACCTGTGGATGTACAGTGGCCGATTTCGACCGCGAGATCGCACCCGGCAAAACTGGCTATATCAAGGCGAAGCTTGATACGCGGGATTTCTCCGGGCCGATTTCGAAATCGATCCTGATCATGACCAACGATCCGCAGGATCCGACCAGAACACTGGTCATCAAGACCGAGGTCCACCCCTACGTTCAGGTGCTGCCGAGGGCTCTGGTTCGGTTCAACGCCGTCCAACACGAGCCCATGGAACAGAAGATCACGGTCGTGGCTGACGAAGAAGAGAAAGATTTCAAAGTTACCGCGGTCAAAAGCTCGGTGCCGTTCCTGCTCGCTTCCGTTCGTCCGGTTCCCTCCGACCAACTGATGGCCGGAAAGTCACCGCAACAATACGAAATCACGTTGACGATGAAGGAGAACCCGCCGGTGGGACCGGTCAACACAGTCCTCGAAATCGAAACCAACCACCCCAAGGCCAAGAAGGTGCCGGTCAAGGTCTTTGGTGTTGTCAGAGCTCTTTTGCACGTGACGCCGTCGCAGATCCAGTTCGGGGCGATTGAGGCCAAGAAACAGCCAGGGCGAAACGTGATCGTCGTCAACAACCGCTCCGGCGGAGTGGCGGTCAAGGTGACTGGTGCGACTGTCAACGATCCAGCCTTCAACGCAGAAATTGTGACGATCGAAAAGGGACGGCGTTATCAGGTAACTGTCACCGTCAATCCTGATGCGAGTGCAGGACCGCGTGACGCAGTGTTGACATTGAAGACCGACGATCCCGAGTTTCCAACGGTAGAGGTGCCGGTTCGGGCAAATATCAGTTAAGGGTGAAAAGTTCAGAGTAAAGACGCCGAAACCTGGAGGGACGTTGTCGAAATGTGCAGCGTCCCTCCTTTCGTCTTGAAACTGCTTGACTCTTTACTCTTAACACTTAACTCTTCAACAGCGAGTCGACCGCCGGGTTGTCGTCGGACTCACGAAGGTTTCTGGGATAGACACCATGCTACGGACAATAGGCATCGAAACTTCCTGTGACGAAAGCGCCGTCGCGATCGTTGATAGCGACGGACGGGTCGAGGTGAGCCTGTTGTCCAGCCAGATAGCGGCGCATGCGCCCTTTGGGGGCGTTGTTCCGGAGCTTGCCTCACGAGAGCATCTCAAGGCCCTGCCATATCTCGTGAATCAGGCGCTCGAGGCTGCGCACGGGCCTGTCGAGATGGTTGCCGTAACAGCCGGCCCGGGTCTTATCGGTGCCCTGCTTGTCGGCGTCCGATTCGCCGCTGCTTTCGCCTGGGGTCGGGGCCTGCCGCTGGTCGCCGTCGATCACCTCGAGGGCCACCTCGTTTCGTCACTACTCTGCCTTGACGGAGGGCCGGCGCGACCCGAGCCGGATCGTGTTTTGGCACTGGTGGCCTCCGGCGGCCACTCGAGCTGGTATCTGATGGACCACGGTTCCCGTGTTCGTCTCGGACGCACTCGCGACGACGCCGCTGGAGAAAGCTTCGATAAGGTCGCCCAGGTTCTCGGTCTCGGATATCCCGGAGGACCCGCTATCGATGCGCTCGCCCGATACGGAGATTCCTCGGCAGTGCCGCTGCCTCGGCCTCGCCTCAAGGACGCTCCGTTTGACTTCAGTTTTTCAGGCCTCAAGTCGGCGGCTGTTCGCTGGATTCGAAAGCACGAGCTAGTCGACGACGCAGCAGATGGTGGCGAATCGTCAGCGCCGATTCGTGACCTGGCCGCGTCCTTCGAGGCGGCTGTGGTGGAGCAGTTGCTCTCTCCCTTGCCCGAACTCGCGGCAATTCACAGACCGCAGCTGGTCACCGCGTCGGGAGGCGTGGCAGCCAACTCGCTACTCCGAAACTCTCTGTCCGAGTGGGGGCGCGAGCATAACGTCGAGACGCTTCTGCCGGAGCCCGCCTTGACAACCGACAACGCAGTCATGATCGCACACGCAGGACAGCTTGCTCATCGCGGTGGCCGCTCCGATGACCCGAGGCGGTTGGATGCGCGGGCGCGGGAAGTGTGGCAACCGCCGGGCATGCGCCGGGGGTTGAGTAGAGCGGGCGTGTAGAATCGACCACGAACGGGGGTAATCGATGCGGAAATCTGTCGCACGTGAGTACTATGAGGCCATATTGGTGGCTTTCATCCTTGCCCTTTTCGTGCGCACGTTTGTATTTGAGAATTTCAAAATCCCATCGGGATCGATGGAGGACAATCTCCTCATCGGCGACCACCTGGTCGTCAACAAGTTCGTCTTCGCGGGCAATGCCGACTCTATTCTCCACCGGGTCTTTCCCTACCGTTCTCCTGAGCGCGGTGATGTCGTCGTATTCAAGTACCCGGAGGACACCCGTCGCGATTTCATCAAACGATGCGTTGCCTTGGCCGGCGACACCGTTGAAATTAAGCGTAAGCAGTTGTACGTCAACGGAGATCTTCAGATCGAACCGCTGGTGGTGCACAAGGATCCGCGGGTCTACGATGATCTACCGGCAGCTCCAATCTCGTCACGAATTCGCGACAACTTTGGACCTTTCACGGTGCCACCAGGGACAATATTCTGCCTTGGCGACAACCGGGACAACTCGCTCGACTCGCGTTTCTGGGGACCGGTGCCCCTCAGCTACGTCAAGGGGCGGGCGGTTCTCATCTACTGGTCGTACGAGGCCGGGCGCAACGATTGGCAGTGGCGAGGATTCGGCCACCGGCTCAAACAGCTCGCCGGAGTCTTTTTCAACTTCTTCACCAAGACCCGGTGGGAAAGAGAGTTTCGTCTGATCCGGTAGGGCGGGATGATACGATTCTGAAGAGAAGATCGATCTCGGAGGCTGGCCCATGAAGACGTGGCGATATCAAAGGGGAGACGTGCCCGTTGGTTGTTTGGTGGGCGGCGCGGTGGCCCTCATTGTAATTCTCATAGCCATCAAGGTCGCGCCGATCATGATTCACGTGGGTGAACTCGACAAACAGATCGGGGTGTATGCCGATCGGGCCAACCGGCGGGAGTACAACGACAAGCGAATCGAGCGGGCCATCCTTACCAAGGCGGAGTCGCTCGATCTGCCGGTGACGAAGAAGGACATCAAGATTAAACGGACCTCGAATCGCATCAAGATTACGGTCGTTTACGAAGTTCCGATCGAGTTCCCTGGCTACACCTACGTCTGGCACAAAGAGCACTTCCACGAACGGCCGTTGTTCTACGGCTAAGCGGGTGAGTCTGCTGACGCCATTTCATCAACGATGCTCTGAGCAGCTTCGAGAAGGTTATCTGCGTCGGTGATCGGTCGACCGACAACCAGGACGTTGGCGCCCGCCCGGATCGCTTCAGCGGGGGTCACCACTCGGCGCTGATCATCATTTGCGCTCGACGCGGGTCGGATGCCCGGGGTGACGATGAGGAAGTCTTCGCCGAACTCCCGACGAAGCGCGGCCGCCTCGCGGGCGCTGGCGACGACGCCATCGAGGCCACATTCGGCGGCCAATGCGGCCCATGCGCCGACCAGGTCCGCTGGAGTTTTGTCGATCTCGAGCTCGGAGAGCGCTGCGCGATCGAGACTGGTGAGGACCGTGACCGCCACGATCTTTGGTGGGAGTGGCTTCGCACATTGACGCGCACCTTCGACGGCAGCCTCTAGCATTTTGCGCCCGCCCGCTGCGTGGACGGTGAGCATCGATGCGCCACACGCAGCACAGTTGGCGGCGGCGCGGCCGACCGTGGCTGGAATGTCATGGAGTTTGAGGTCGAGAAATACCCGCGGGCCGAAACCGGCCAGTTCTTCAACCAGGGCCGGCCCATGAGCCGAAAACGCTTCGAGCCCGACTTTGAACCAGCCGACATGATCGGCGAGGGTCATTGCGGCGGACCGAAGCCACCCATGGTCACTGCTATCAAGAGCAACACAGAGAGATTTTTTGGCGTTCACGCCACCTCCGACCTGGGCTCGATGTTCCGATGCCGGTTCAAAGTCTACGCTATCTGAACGCGGTACTATGCAGGGGCTATGAAGCTCCACACGTGGATTGACGCGCTCGGGACTGGCGCCGCCACCGGCCTCATTGCCGAGGTCCTGGTGTTGCGGATGAACCCCGAGGTCACGCAAACGATGCACGGCGTGCTCGTTGGCATTCCGCTATGGGCTTCCTGGGGCATGCTGATGGTGGGTGTACCACTGCTCATCGGTCTCGCGGTCTTCGATCGGTTCCGGCCCAAAGCCGAACGATGGCTGGCACCGGTACTTTTCACAATATTATTTGTCGTAGCCGCCGTGCTCACCGCGGTCAATGCCAAGCTCCACGCCCAGCTTCTATCCGGACCGGCGCACCGTGTTCTCGTTCAAGATTCTGTGGGTTGGGGCATCGCGGCAATTCTCGCCGTCGCTGCCGCCGGCGCGGTGCGGCGAATTGGCAGCGGCCGAGGATGGCGGATCGCATTCTCGATCGTAATGGTCGCGCTGCCGGTGGTACGCCTCACGACATCACCGACGCCACCTCGCCAGTATCTCGAGGTCGAGCCCCAACCGCTCGGAGTTCCCAGCCGCAAATTGCTGGTCATCGGGCTCGAAGGACTCGACGCCAAGGTTCTCCTGGCCGATGCGGCAAGTGCGAGCTACCCACACCTGGCCCGACTCCGCGAGGAGGGGGCGAGGGCGCCTCTCACTCCCCACCGTCCGTACCTTCGATGGGCACTGTGGACCTCGGTTGCGACAGGCACGTATCCCGGCCGCCACGGTGTCAAGGCTCACAGGGGTTGGGATCTGCCGCTGGTATTTTCCGAAACGCTGCGGCTGCTTCCGTGGACTCCGGAAGGCTCGAGGATGATCTTGCCGTGGGGCCTGTCCAAACTGGTGCCGCCACCACCGGCGACTGTTGCACCGCTGTGGTCTCGACTCGAAATCTCCGGTGTTACCACCAAGGTCATTGGTTGGCCGGGTTCGTGGGGTGACGATTCGTCCATTCAAACTGAGGTCGTTGATGGGGTTGGGGCTGGGCTGGAGCCATCAATACGCGCCTCGCTCGAAGCCGCGCTCGAGCCTTTACCCGAACGTCGGTCACGAATCTGGTCCGCCATCGTGCGAGATCAGACCCGGGTTGAGCTCGCGGTCGATGCCCTTGAAGCGGATGTTGGCAACGTCTGGATTCACTTCGATACCCTGTCGTTGGCCAGGCGGTATCACGAACCCCTCAGGCCACGTCACACTCGTGAGCGACTGTTCCTCGAGCTGGTGATGGAGCTTGTCGACGGGCAGCTTGGCGAACTCCTCCGTGCAGCGGACGATCAGACTCTCATTGCGGTGGTTTCTCCCTTTGGCCTCGCACCACCCGGGCCCTTTGAGCGGATAAAGAGACTTTTCGGCGGAGGCGAATCGTGGCACACCTCCGCGGAAGGATCGACTGAGGGCCTCTTCATTCTTCTCGGAGAAGGGGTTGATTCCGGGCGTAGAGTGTCATCGGTCAACCCGCCGGACGTCGCTCCAACGCTGTGTTACCTGCTCGGTCTGCCGGTTGCCCAGTACATGGAGGGAAGCGTGGTCGTCAACGCGGTCACACCTTCCTTCCTTGCAGAGCATCCGTTGCGGGTGGTTGATTAGAACGAGTTTTGAGTTTACCTACGCACGCCCGTCATGCCGGGAAGAGCCCAAAACTCAGAACTCATCACTCAGAACTCAAAACTACCCGGTTACGGTAGGCTTAGGACGATGAAGCTGTCGGTAGTGATTCCGGTGTACAACGAAGAGGCGACCCTCGGCGATCTTCTGGATATGGTGGTCGCAGCACCTTTGCCGGAGCAGGTGGGCGAACTCGAGGTGGTCGCGGTGGATGACTGTTCATCGGACGAAACCTGGTCCGAACTCGACAGCTGGCGGCCGTCACCGCGGCAAGACGGGTGTCGTGTCACGATCGTCCGCGAACGCCACCCGCAAAACCGAGGCAAGGGCGCTGCCCTTCGGACGGGATTTGCGGCAGCCTCTGGTGAGGTGCTGCTCATTCAGGACGCCGACCTCGAGTACGACCCGGCCGAGTATCCGGCCCTGTTGCAGCCGATCATCGCTGGTCGCGCCGAGGTCGTGTATGGTTCGCGCTTTCTCGGCGGCCCGCACCGAGTGCTCTTCTACTGGCACTACCTTGGCAACCAGTTGCTGACCCTCATGTCGAACATGTTCTCCGACCTCAACCTCACCGACATGGAGACCTGTTACAAGGTCTTTGTGAAGAAGGTGCTGGAGCACATCACCTTGAAATCGGACCGCTTCGGTTTCGAGCCGGAGTTCACAGCCAAGGTCGCCCGGCTTGGCGTGAGGATTTATGAGGTGCCGATCTCCTACCACGGCCGCACCTATGCTGAGGGCAAAAAGATCGGCTGGAAGGATGGGGTGTCGGCAATTTGGTCAATCCTGCGCTTCAACATCTGGGATCGCTGAACCCGTCTTCCCGGTGGATCATTTCGGCACTGCCGGACGGGCCTGAAAATTCACCCACGCGATGCGATCCGGGTCGAGGTCCCGGCACTCGATCCACTGATCCAGGTTGGCGCGAATCTTGGCCGCTTTTCTTCGGTTGCCATAGTGGACATCGCGAAGCTGCCAGCATCTCCCGGGCCTCTTGCCGTAGCGTCCGTTGACGGTCGGTACGCCGGCAGAAAACGTGACCCACATCGCGTCCTCATGAACATAACGGTCTTGCCGTCCATCCGTGGTGGTGAGCAGAAACGCGTCGATGTCCCGCGGAACGGTGTCGGCAATCGCTTCGACACGGCTCCTGGCCGCCGCCTTGTCGTAGGTCAATGGTCGGTGAATTTGCTCCACAACCACCGGCGCGAGGAGTAACAGAGCCACCCACCACGATCTACGCAATAGCGCCCCCTCAATTGCCAGAGCGATGCCGAACGCAGCGGGGTAGAGCAGCACCATTCCGACCCGCGCGATCGCACGTGCCGAGGTGCCTCCAGGGATGATGTGGCGGAGAGGCTCCCAGAGACTCCAGTCGCCGGGCAGCCTCAGAGTGATGAGAAAGAGCACGGCCACCGCCGCGGCCATGAGTCGAACAATTGTTCGATCACGACCGTGCCACAGACCAACGGCGCACAGCACCATCCCGAAAACGCCGATGCCGTTGTGGTGGAGAGATCGATTTGCCCACTCGAAATAGGGCAGCTCGTGGAGTCCCCCCCACAACAGGTTGTAGTCGCCCATCAGGAGCCACGATGCCAACTTTGGCAGGTGGTGTGGCGGCAATGGTCTGGCGCCAAAAGCGGCTGCGGAGTCCCGATAATGCATGATCGTCGGTATGGCAACCAACACGGCGGCCGCGGCACAGGCGGCGATGGTGGCCAGGTGGGTTCGGAAGATTTGGGCTGCCGTCGAGCGACCAGAACGAGAGAACGCCACGATGGCTGCGGTGGCCGTGAGCCCAAGGGAAAAATAGAGCAATGGGTAGACAGCGGTGTTGAGTTGAAGGACGCCGGCAACGAAGAACAGAGCAATCCAGACCCGGGTGCGAGTGGAGTTCGTGTTCCGATCCTGTGATCGTGCGATCTCGACAATGGAGGCGAGCATGAGGACCAGGAAAAACTGGATCATGAGCTGTTGGTGCATGACACCGGCCATCCTGGGACTTGCAAAGGCGAAGAACCAGGCACCGACGCTGCTGGCCAGCACTGATGTTGCAAGGCTACGCCGCAGCAACCAGTAGAAGGCGACAAAGTTGAGGGACCAGCAAACCAGCATCCAGCACTGGTAGGCAGTGTCGGGTGCGGCACCAAGCCATCGCCATACCCAGTACAGTGGCGCCACGCCGAGCAATAGATCGGTGTAAGCGGTGACACCTGTTGCGGGGAAGAAAATCGGCGGCGACCAGAAGCTCTCCGCAAGCGGCCATCCCATCAGCCATCGATAACCGTGTTCGAGGGTGAAATTCACCAACCTGGTGTCGCCGAGGCCGCCCTGGACAAGCCGAAAACCGCTGACGATAGTGGGGTAGGAGGTGGTCGCGACTCCAATCAGCCACCATACCGCCGTCCAGGCAGGCGACTGTGAAATCCTCCGCCGATGCTTGTGCGAGGCATCTCTCATGCAGGGCCTTTCCGCGAGGGCCCGAGTGTTGCAATCGCATCTCTCGCTGTCAATCGCAAACTGAGGCCGTCAGCGGTCCAGAAGTGCTTCCGTTCTTTGCCCCTTTTCGCTAAGGTACACCGAGCCCGCGGCTCGTCGCAGTGGGCGAGCTCTTTTTCAAATGTGGAGGTTTCATGTCGAAGCGAAAGATTGTGGTGATGCCCGGTGATGGAATAGGGAATGTGGTGCTGCCGGAAGCCCTGCGGGCGCTCGAGGCGGCGGGGTTCGAGGCGGACTGGATTTCGGCTGGTATCGGCTGGGAGCATTGGGTGGCGGAGGGAAATCCCCTGCCCGAGAAGACCGTGGAGTTGATCGCAGAGCACAAGGTCGCTCTCTTTGGCGCGATAACTTCCAAGCCCAAGGACAAGGCAGCAGCCGAGATCAGCCCCGCGCTCCGTGACAAGGGCCATGTCTACTTTTCGCCGATCGTCGGTCTACGCCAGCGATTCGACCTCGATGTGTCGATTCGGCCGTGCATTGCATTTCCCGGAAACCCGCTCAATTTCATTCGGCGTGGTGCTGATGGCGGAGCCGAGGAACCGCGGGTCAATGCGGTGATTTTCAGACAAAATACCGAGGGGCTTTACGGCGGTGTCGAGTGGACCAACCCTCCTGATCAGGTGTGGGAAGCGCTCGACACCCACCCGAAATTTGCGGCCTTCCGGGAAGTTCCGCGAGAGGACCTGGCGATTTCGACCCGGATATTCACACGTGCGAAGTGCCGCCGCATCTGCGAGCAGGCCTTCGCCTATGCTGCCGCCCATGGCTATGGCAGCGTAACTGTTTGCGAGAAGCCAAACGTCATTCGAGAGACTTCGGGAATGATGCTCGACGAGGCGCGCAAGGTGCACGGAGTCTATCCGCAGATTCAGCTTTGGGACACCAACATCGATGCCCAGATGATGTGGTTGACAAAGAACCCTGAGGACTATGGAGTGATCGTTGCCGGTAACATGTTTGGCGATATCATCTCGGACGGTTTCGCTGGTCTTGTCGGTGGCCTCGGATTCGCGGCATCCGCCAACATCGGCCAGGAGGTCGGAGTTTTCGAGCCCACTCACGGCTCGGCACCGAAATACGCGGACCTCGACCCATCGATCGTCAACCCTATTGCCATGGTCCTGTCGGCGGTGATGATGCTCGACTGGCTTGGTGAAACCGAAACGGCAGCCAAGATCCGGGACGCGGTCGCTGCGGTGATCGCCGATGGCACGGTTCGATGCTATGACATGCGCAAGCTACGTGGCGGCCCGCAGGCGATCGACCAGGGCGCGGCGACGACAACCCAAATGACGGATGCAATCATCGCTGCGCTATAACGTGTGAACGATCAACGTTTTAACGTGCTAATGTTGTGTATTCGGAGGTAAGGTGATGCCCGAGCATGGATCAAAATCCGCATCGGTCGGGCCTCAGGGTGATCGGGTCCGTTCAGACCTCAACGTCGGTTTCGAGCCGACCTCGGGGGCGTTGACGGTCGACGTGACCTCCAAGGTCGACTACCTCTACGGCGAGGCTATCGAGTCCGCCGTTCGGCGGGTTACCGATGCGTTTGCGGTGACTACTGGCCGTCTAACGGTCAACGATGCAGGGGCACTCGAGTGGGTGATCCTCGCCCGCGTCGAGTGCTGCCTTCGGCGGGCCGGCCTCGATGGCCCCCCGGTCCTGCCCGAGCCGGCACCGGGTGCGGATGTGCCGCGCAACCGCGATCGTCTGCGGCGGAGTCGTCTCTACATACCCGGAAACCAGCCCAAACTGATGGTCTCGGGTGGTCTCTACGGCGCTGACGGCATCATCCTCGACCTCGAAGATTCGGTGCCACCTGCCGAGAAAGACGCCGCCCGCTTGCTTGTCCGAAACGCGCTGGTCGCCCTCGACTGGGGCGCCTCGGAACGCATGGTGCGGGTCAACCAGGGCGCGGTCGGTGAAGAAGACCTTGTGGCCATCGCCACCCACAACCCGCATACGGTGCTGCTGCCGAAGGTCGAGGATGCCTCCCAGGTCGTACGCGCGGCCGAGATTCTGCGCGGTCTTGCTGGTGAGGAAGCTGCATTTCTGATGCCGATTCTCGAATCACCGGCAGGTGTCCACCGCGCGTTCGACATCGCCACCGCCGATCCTTTGGTGGTGGCCCTGACGCTCGGCCTGGAAGATCTGTCAGCAGAACTCGCCGCGCCCAGGACGACAGAGGGGTGGGAGAGTTTCCTCGCCCGGCAGACTACGGTCTACGCTGCGCGAGCTGCGGGGGTGCAACCCATCGCGTCGGTCTTTTCGGATATTGAGAATGAGGACGCCCTCGCCGCGTATGTACATCGCGAACGCGGCCTTGGGTTTGATGGCATCGGCTGCATCCACCCCCGCCAGATCCCTGTCGTTCACAGAGAAATGGCGCCGTCAGAGGCCGAAGCGGAACGCGCGGTACGGGTGGTGAGGGCGGCACGAGAGGCCGAAGAACGTGGTCTAGGAGCTGTCGCAGTCGGTTCGAAGATGGTCGACCCGCCGGTCGTGCAGCAGGCGTTCCGGACAGTTGAGTTGGCGGTTGCCGGTGGAGTTCTGGCAGAGGATTGGGACGCTGAAGCGTGACAGAGTCATCAGTCATCAGTTATCAGTTGGCCGTGCACGCACTGATCACTGATTACTGATCACTGATCACTTGCTCCGGAGGTGAGCAGACATGGCTGTGAAGCTCGAAAGAAACGCGGCAGGCCGAAAAGTGCCCTTGGACATCAACGGGCGCGAAAGCGTGCCGTTCAAGGGTGTTGGCAAGCACAGACCGGAAGGCAGCAAGGCGGCGCCGCGAGTTGCGAGCTGCATCGACTATCCGGCCGATGGTGACAAGAGGGTGGCGTCGCTGAAAGAGGCGCTTTTGCGGGTTGGGCTTGCAGATGGCATGGTCGTGTCGACCCACCACCATCTACGCAACGGCGATGCTGTTGGCAACCTCATTTTCGATGCAGCCGCCGAAGTTGGCGCGAAAGACCTCATGTGGTTTCCATCCGCATCATTTCCGGTCCATGCCAACCAGATCGGCCACCTCGACAACGGCGTGATTCATCATATCGAAGGCTCGATGAACGGCCCTCTTGGGGCATACTGCTCCGCCGGGAAAATGCGCGGTCTTGGCGTGCTGCGTTCGCACGGTGGGCGCTGGCAGGCGATCCAGGATGGCGAGGTCCACATCGATGTCGCGGTGATTGCCGCCCCGACCGCTGACTTCTTCGGCAACGCCAACGCCGTCCAAGGTCCTGCTGCTTGCGGTTTGCTCGGCTTTGCCCTCGCCGATTCGATCTACGCCGAGAAGGTGATCGTGGTGACCGACAACCTGGTGCCGTTCCCCTGCCTGCCGTGGCAGATCCAGGGCAACAACGTCGACTGCGTGGTCGAAGTGGAATCGATCGGTGATCCCTCGAAGATCGTCTCCGGAACGACTCGGATCACGCAGAGCCCTGACCGTCGCCGCATCGCTGAACTCGCGGCCCACTTCTGCGCCGAGGCCGGAATCATGCGCGACGGTTTCTCATTCCAGGCCGGCGCCGGCGGCACCACACTCGCTTTCGCGATGTACCTTGCGGAGCTGATGCGGGCCGAAAATGTCACGGCTCGTTTTGCACGCGGTGGATCGACCCAGCACATGGTGGAGATGCTCGACGAGGGCCTCATCGAAGTCATCTTGGATGGTCAGACCTTCGACCTCGACGGCGTGAAATCGATGCGCGAAGATCCGCGCCACCAGGACACCTCTCCCTTCACCTCTTACAACTTCCACGGCAAGGGAAACTTTGCTTCGATGGTCGACGTCGCTGTGCTCGGTGCGACCGAGGTCGACCTCGAATTCAACGGCAATGTCGTGACCCACTCCGATGGCCGACTGTTGCACGGCATTGGCGGTTGGCAGAACTGCCTCGCCGCACGCTGTGCGATGCTACTGGTTCCATCCTTCCGCGATCGAATCCCGGTCATCGTCGACGACGTGACCACAGTTTGCGGTCCTGGCGAAATGATCGATGTAGTAGTCACAGAGAGGGGTATCGCCATCAACCCTCGACGCCAGGATTTGCTCGATGCGGTCGCGGGTTCGGGCCTGCCGATCCGGCCGATCGAAGATCTTAAGGCGGAGCTCGATCGGATCTGCGGCGTGCCGGCAAGGCCCACGCTCTCCGATGACCCGGTAGCAGTCGTGAAGTGGGTCGATGGCACGGTCATCGACACCGTCTGGCGAGTCGGCTGACGCCGACTCGCGAATTAGGAAGTTTGAATTCGGAATTCTGAATTTTCTCATCGCAAGGGGACGATGTAGAGGGGCTACGCGAGATTTCCGAATTCCGAATTCCGAACTCCGAATTCAAACCTCTTTGTCCTGTGGGGCTTGCGTCTGAGCGTCCGTGGGTGTAGAATCCCACGTCCTTGGTCCGAATTGGGCCAGGTGGAGGTGCGAGATGAAAGCTGGAGTCCATCCCGAGTACCATGAGGTCGAGGTTCGCTGCGCGTGCGGCAACACCTTCAAGACCCGATCAACCAAGACTGAGCTGCGGCTCGAGATCTGCAACGCCTGTCACCCGTTCTACACCGGAAAGCAGAAGCTGGTGGACACCGCGGGAATGGTGGAGAAGTTCGAGCGCCGCTACGGCAAGACCGCCACCGCCAAGTAGCTCATTCCGGTCGCCTATGGGCGGCCATGTCGGCCCGCGCGAATGTCTTCGCGCGGGTTTTCGTTTGCCAAGAAACCACGTATTAGCGTTCGGACTTGATGGAGACGGAGCGATTCGATGCTTGAACGGCTCAAAGAAATCGCAAAAAAACACGAGGACCTGCTAGCGCAGCAGGTGGATCCCGAGATTGCCGTCGATCGCAATCGTTCGCGTGAGGTGGCACAGAAGCTGGCCGAACTCGAGCCGATGGTGACCGCTTATCGCGACTACAGTTCGACCGCCTCGGAACTCGAGGGCGCACGCGAGATCGTTGCCGAGGCGGACGACGACGAGATGCGACAGATGGCGGAGTCCGAAATCGCAGAACTGTCGACGCGGCTGGAAAAAATCGAGCAGCGATTGAAGGTGTTGTTGTTGCCTGTGGATCCGAACGACCGTCGTAACGTCATCCTCGAGATCCGAGCAGGGACTGGCGGCGAAGAGGCTGCGCTCTTTGCCGGCGAACTCTTGCGCATGTACGGACGGTATGCCGAATCGAGGCGATGGAAGACTTCGGTCACCGATTCGTCGGACACCGGACTCGGTGGAATCAAGGAAGCGGTTGTGGTGATCGAGGGCGATGGCGCCTTCTCTCGGCTCAAATACGAGTCAGGTGTCCACCGGGTGCAGAGGGTCCCGGCAACCGAGGCCGCGGGCCGTATCCACACCTCTGCGGCGACGGTGGCGGTGATGCCGGAGGCTGAAGCGGTCGAAGTCGAGGTGCATGAAAAAGATCTCCGGATCGACCGCTTCTGTTCTTCAGGCCCGGGAGGACAGAGCGTCAACACCACCTACTCGGCGGTCCGAATCACCCATCTGCCAAGCGGTGTGGTGGTCTCTTGCCAAGATGAAAAATCCCAGATCCAGAACAAGGCGAAAGCATTGCGGGTACTCAAAGCACGGCTCAAGGAGGTCGAGGAAAGGGAGAGGGACGCCGAGCGCGCCGCCGATCGTCGCTCGAAGATCGGCTCCGGTGACCGCTCCGAAAAGATCCGCACATACAACTTTCCCCAGGGACGGGTCACTGACCACCGCATTTCACTCACCGTCCACCGCCTCGGGGAGATTCTCGAGGGGAATTTGGATTTGATGCTCGAGCCCCTGATAGCTGAGTTCCAGGCTGAACGCCTCAAGGAAGAGCTCGGTTGATCCCGGAAATTCGGAATTCGGAATTCGGAATTCGGAATTTCGAATCCGCTTCGAATAGCAGAATCACGGGGTGTGTGTGGGCAAATCCGAGATCCGAAATCCGAAATCCGAAATCGTCGAACCGACTTGACTTGTGACTGTCGAGGAGGCTCTTCGATCGGGTGCCGCATTGCTTCCATCCAGGGAGGGGCTTCCCGATCCACGGCGGGAGGCAGCGTGGTTGCTGGGTGCGGCGTGGGGTGTGGAGGAAGTCACCCTGCGGCTCTATCCCGAGCGTGAGCTGCCGGTCGAGGTCGAACGCCGCTATGGAGGCTGGCTCGAGCGGCGGGTGGCCGGCGAACCAGCCCATCATTTGACCGGTACCTGCCCATTCTGGGGGAGAGAATTTGAGATCAGTCCGGCGGTGCTGGTGCCACGTCCGGAAACCGAGTTGGTCGTCGAGACGGCGCTCGAATTGCCGTTGCCGAACAATGCAAGAATTCTCGACGTCGGAACCGGGTCCGGCTGCATCGCCCTGACCCTTGCCGCCGAACGTCCCGGGTGGCGGGTATCGGCTGTCGACAGATCGAGCGCAGCGCTGGAGATTGCGCGACGCAACAGCAATCGCCTCGGAGCAGCGGTGGCCCTTTATCGCGGTGATCTCGCCACCGCGGTCGCACCGCCGTGGGATCTCATTGTTGCGAATCTCCCTTACGTGCCGAAGGACGTCCTTGCACGGCTGCCGCTCGAGGTTCGTCATGACCCTGTGGCAGCGCTCGATGGTGGTTCCGATGGTCTCGATCTGGTTCGAAGCCTGCTCTCTGATCTGAGGCGACTTCTCCGACCGTGCGGGGGTGCGATATTGGAGATCGGGGAGGGCCAGGCTGACGCTGTTGCAGAGATCGCCTCCATGGCTGGTCTCGCGGTGGCGCGGAGAGTTCGGGATGTTGGCGGTGTCGATCGAGTCATCGTCCTGCAGCCCCGGTAGGAATCCGGACGCGGGCGCGGACTCGGACTAGGACGCGAGGCAGGACCTGTGTTGACACGATGGGGGCCTGATCGGACAATGGGGTTTTCCCCGCTGAAACGGGGTGGAGGCGATAATGGCAGACACGAATCGGATCGAACTCGACGGCCAGCAGCAGCGAAGCGCAGTCATCGCATTTGGTGGTAACGCGCTGCTTCGACCGCAGGATCACGGCACCCAGGAAGAGCAGTTCACCCTCACCTGGAAGGCCACCCGATGGCTGGTTGAGGTCATTCACCGTGGCTATGAGCTTGCCATCGTCCACGGCAACGGCCCGCAGGTGGGCAACATCATGATCCAGGTCGAGGAGGCGATCACCAAGATCCCGCCACAATCACTGGATGTGGCGGTGGCCCAGACGCAGGGTTCGATGGGTTTTATGCTCGCCAACCAACTCCGCAACCGTTTCAACGAAGAGCAACTGGAGAAGGAAATTGCGGCGGTGTTGACCGAGGTCGAAGTCGACCGCGAAGATCCGGCATTCGAAAACCCGACAAAACCAGTGGGTCCCTACTTCACCGCGTATCGTGCCAATTTGCTGATGCAGGAGCACGGTTGGCAGATGGTCGAAGACGCCGGCCGCGGTTGGCGCAAGGTGGTTGCATCGCCGATGCCACAGCGGATCGTTGGATGCCACCTTCTCAAGCGTCTCGTCGAGAACGGTGCGGTGCTGGTCGCTGGTGGTGGCGGGGGAGTACCCGTCTACAAAGATGTCGGCGGGTACTATCGGGGTGTCGAGGCGGTGATTGACAAGGACTACGTTGCCTCGATGCTGGCCCGCGAGCTCAAAGCGGATCTTTTCATAATGCTCACCCAGGTGCCGATGGTGGCCGAAAACTTCGGCCGTCCCAACCAACGCTGGCTGCGGCGGATGCCTCTTTCCAAGGCACGCGAGATGATGACCAGCAACCAATTCCCGCCGGGCTCGATGGGCCCCAAAGTGCAAGCGTCGATGGATTTTGTCGAGTCGTGCGGCAAGGAAGTCCTGATCACCGACGAGGACAACCTCAAGCAGGCTCTCGACGGCCGCGCCGGCACCTTTCTGGTTCCTGACGGTGAGGTCGAGTACGCGACGTTGGCATTATCTTAGATCTGCGCGCTTGATGGAGTTATCCTAGGCCCGATGGCAAGCGCGAGCCTCTGGATCTATCGTTTGTTGCTGGGCGGATTGCTGCCCATTGCATTGCCGGCAATCAAGATTCGCCAGTGGCTTTCGGGTAAGAGTCGGCCACGATTCCGTGATCGATTTGCACGGTCGTTGCCGATACTCCCGGAAGCCGGGATTTGGATCCAGGCGGTGTCGGTCGGCGAGGTCGAGTTGGCGCGAGGGCTGGTTACCGAGCTTGAGCGGCGGGCACCCGATCTGCCCCTCTTTCTGACCGCGACCACCGCCACCGGTCTCGAACTCGCCCGCCGCACCCTGGGGGACCGATTACCGGTCTTTCCCTGCCCGATCGATCTTCCGGGTCCAGTGAGTCGAATCTTCGAGGCCGCACATCCGCGGCTGTTGGTGCTGGTGGAGACCGAACTTTGGCCCGAGATGCTCTATCAGGCGGGATTGCGCGAGGTGCCGGTGGCGGTAGTCAACGCGCGTCTGTCGCCCGGTTCCTTTGCCGGCTACCGCCGGGTTGCCGGGCGGCTGAGGGCGCTGTTGGCACCGTTGGCGATGGTGCTCGCCCGCACCGATGCCGACGCCCGACGTTTTGCCGGCCTCAATGTGCCAAAGGAGCGAATCGTCGTCTCGGGTAACGTCAAATACGACCTCGAGGCCGACCATCGACCGCTCGAATGGGAGGACGATATTCGCCGAGTCGCTGGCGATCGGCCGATTGTGGTCGCCGGGTCCACCATGGAGGGCGAAGAATCAGCGGTCCTCGACGCTCTCACTGGTCTTGGCGCGGACGGTGCGAGGCCATTCCTGATCCTGGCGCCCCGCCATCCCGAGCGGTTTGATGCGGTTGCCCAGCTCCTTGCCGACCGTGGTTTCGTCTTCTCGCGCCGCAGCAGCGGCGATGTCATCCCCCTTGATGCGGACGCCTTTCTGATCGACACCATTGGCGAGTTGGCGCGCACTTACCGGATGGCCACGGTTGCGATCATTGGAGGCTCTCTGGTGCCAACCGGGGGCCACAACCCCCTCGAACCCGCGGTGTGGGGGGTGCCGGTGCTCAGCGGGCCCCATGTCTTCAATTTCGAAGAGGTTTATGACGAGATGACCGGGGCGGGTGGCGCTCGGCTCGTCGCAGACAGCGCCGAACTGCGGGTTGCGGTTTCGGCTTGGCTCGACGAGCCCGAGCTTGCCGTTGCCGCTGGCAGCGCCGGCCGCAGGGTCGTGGAGCGGAACCGAGGCGCGACTGCACGTACGGTCTCGGCCCTGGTCGAGCTCGTGCAACGGGGGTGAGCTGTGGCCTGGCGCTATCTGCTGCTGCCGCTGGCCCCCGTCTACCGTGGTGCGGTCGCTGTTCGGAGGGCGGCCTATCGGCGAGGCCTCATACGACGTACGAAACTGCCCGTGCCGGTGATCTCGGTCGGCAATCTGACGTTTGGTGGCACCGGCAAGACCCCGACTGTGATCGCCCTGGCACGTGACCTCGTCCGCATGGGCCGGCGGCCGGCGGTTCTGACTCGCGGCTACAAGAGGCTCGATGACGGGCAGGAGGTGGTAGTCGGACCGATACCGAGACAAAACGCTGCCGAGGTCGGTGACGAGCCGTTGGAGATGGCGCGCCGCCTCCCGGGGGTGCCGGTGATCGTCGATGCAGACCGCGCCCGCGGCGGGGCTGAGGCGCAGCGCTTGGGTGCCGACGTGGTGCTTCTTGACGACGGGTTCCAGCACTTGAGGCTTGAGCGGGACCTCGATCTCGTGCTCATCGATGCCGGCGATCCCTGGGGCGGCAACCGCATGCCCCCCCTGGGACGCCTCCGCGAGCCCGCAGCGGCACTCGAGAGGGCCGATGCTGTGTTGATCACGAAGGCGCCGGCCGAGTGGCGTCCGGTGGTAGCTGATATCGAGAGCGTGATCGACCGCATTGCGCCCAGACTTCAGGTCTTCATTTCTCGGGTACGCCCGAGGCGCGTCAACGTGCCGGGGGAGGGATGGCTGGGGCCGGAAGTCCTGACCGGTCGGCGGGTCATGGCCTTTGCCGCCCTCGGACGACCCGACGGCTTTGCTGAGACGCTGACGGAAACAGGTGCTGAAATCGTCGCTACAAAGTGGTTTCCCGATCACCATGCCTACACCGATCAGGATTTGTCCGAGATTGTTGACCAGGCAGCGGCGGCCTCGGCCATTCCGGTGACCACCGCCAAGGATGCGGTCAAGCTCCCGCAGGAATCTGGCGCATGGGTGGTCGAGGTTGTGATTGAGCCCGTCGAGGGCAGCTGGAATGGTCTTTGGCGGTTATTGCCGGAAGTCAGATCGTGAGTCAGCGCCGCTCAGCGCTGCGCAACCAAGTCGAATTTGCGGCCTATCGGATGGCCCGGGGATTGACCGGTCTGCTCCCCCCAGCCGGGCTCGCGAAGCTTGGCGACGTCTTCGGAAACCTCCTCTCTACCGTTCCCGGCCGGCGGCGTCAGATCATCGACTTCAATCTCCGCCTCGCCTTCCCGGACGCGACGGATGAGGAGCGCCGCGCGTTGGCGCGTGCGGTGACACGCCACTTAGCGCGCTCGGCGCTCGATGCGATCCGACTCCAACGGCTGCGTCCGGAGGAGTTGCTGGCGGCAGTCGATGTCGATGGCTGGGACAACGTTGAACGCGTCTTGTCGTATGGCCGGGGCGTGTTCTTCCTCACCGCCCACATCGGGTCCTGGGAGGTGGCGGCACTGGTCGTCGGCCTCAAGATCGAGGCCGGTCTATCGGTGGTCAACCGGCCACTCGACAACCCGCTCCTGGAGGCCGAACTCGACCGTCTACGAAGGCTTTATGGAAACCATGTCTTCGGCAAACACAACATCGTCCGCGAGGTGCTGGCCCAACTCAAGAAGAGGGGTGGGGTGGGCATCCTCATCGACCAGCGGGTTCGCGAGAATCAGGGCGTCGAAGTGCCCTTGTTCGGCCACTCTGCCTGGACCCCCGGTGTTCTCGCCCGCCTGGCCCGAAAAACCGGCGCGCCGGTGGTGCCCCGGATCAATGGCTCTGGTATCACGACCGGTGGAAGCAACTTCGCCTTCGTGCCGCCAATTAGAGGCGCTTTGCAGCATCGGCGACACAGGTGCCACCCTTCGCATTGTTCGCACCAGAGGCAATGCTGAACAGAAAGTCCACAGAATCGAACAATGCGAAGAGTGGCACCTTGCGCGTCGAAGCGGGACGCGCTCTTATGCTTCGTCACGCACCAGGGGGTGGGTGAGACAGTGCGGCCCACCTCGTGCCCGTGACATCTCATGGCTGTCGATGAGCAGGCAGACCCGCTCGTCACCGTCAAGTGATACTTCCTCGCGACCGAGTAGGACGTCCTCTGCGGGCAGAACACGGAAGCCCGAATTGGCGAGTGAATCAGCAGTAGCGACGTTGCGATCGTAGAGCACGATGACACCAGGGGCGAGGGCAAAGGCGTTGGCGCCGTCGGTCCACTGCTCGCGTTGTTGCGCCACGGGGTCGTCGCCGCCACAGGGAATCGGCTGCAGATCGAGACCGCGATCGCCGAGTGCCTCCAACAGACATCCTCTATGGCGCGGCACGAGATCTGATGATTCGAGATCGATCTCGTAGGTGTCGGCGAGCTGCGGACCATCGCCACAAATCACCGGCTGAAAGACCAGAGCCGCGTCTCGGTCGACGGGCGTGAAGACGGTGTCGAGGTGCATGTAGGCGCGTCGGGCGGGGACGTGCACGACCTCCAGCCAGCGGGGGCCGCCATCCCGCCTGCTCAACGCTTCGGCAAGGAGCTCGACGGCGACCATATTTGTGCGTTCCGAAACCCCGATGGCAATCACCTCCGGTGACAGCACGAGAACGTCGCCGCCTTCCAGGCAGGGCCGGTGAGGTCCGAAGAACTGTCCCGACTCGCGGGCCTCGCGCAGCGGGTCGAGGATGACCGGAGTACTCGCAAGCTGGGGATGGAATCGATAGATGCAGCGGCTGAGGAGACCCTCGCGCCAGCGGGCCGCGGTGGCCATGGCCGAGAAAATGACACCATCACCCAAGACCACCTGCGGATCCCGTTGGAAACACCAGTTGGGGAGTGGTGGCAGCCGGAAGAGATCTTCCACTTCGATCCCGCCGCAGTCGTCACTGGCGAGAAGGCCTGTGATGGCGATCGCCACGGCCTCTTCGGCTGATGCTGGTGGCTCGTCGGCGCGCAGTACCTGCGGCGCCTCGGGTCGCAGGCGCGCCCATAGCCAGGATCGAGACTCGTCACCCGCCAACGCCTCGGCGAGCAGCGTGTTCGCCTCCACCACCTCGATGCCGAGGACCTGGAGAAGACGTCGGAAGCGGCGGTGTTCGTCCCGGGCGCGATCGCCGAAAAGGATGTCGTCGAAGAGCAACTCCTCCATCATCGGCGGCACCATGCGGTCGACCTCTGGACCCGGTTCGTGGACCAGTACCTTTCGAAGCCGTCCGATCTCGCTCGTGACATGCACCATGGTTCTTCGCTCCTCCTGCGCACGCATCATAGCCCGAGCCACCCTTGCGTGCTGAGGGCAGAGGAAACTTGGGGTTCGGTGGAAATTCCGAATTCCGAATTCCGAATTCCGAATTCAAACCCGTCCCTCCCGTTATACTTCCTGAGGAGGACCCATGACCTCTCTCGACCGATTCGATCACCCGCTCACCGGCCGCTACGCGTCTGAGGAAATGCAGCGGCTCTTCTCAACGGGGAACCGCTACACCACGTGGCGGCGCCTGTGGTTGGCGCTGGCCTCCGCCGAGAGCGAGTTGGGGCTCGAGATCCCAACCGAAGCCCTCGAGCAGATGCTGGCCAACCTCGAGGTGACCGCCGACGATCTCGAGCGGGTGAGGGAATACGAGAAACGCACCCGGCACGACGTCATGGCCCACCTCGAGGCCTTTGCCGACCTCGCCCCGGCGGCCAAACCGATCCTCCATCTCGGCGCGACTTCGGCCTACGTCGGCGACAACGCGGACCTCATCATCACCCGCGACGCCCTCGATCTCGTGATTACACGGGTTCTGGCGGTGGTGGCGGCCCTTGCCGCATTTGCCGAGAAGTGGGCCGACGAACCTGCCCTCGGCATGACCCATTTCCAGCCCGCCCAGCCGACCACGGTCGGCAAACGAGCCTGCCTGTGGCTGCAGGACTTCCTGCTCGATCTCGAGAGACTCCGTTTCGAGCGAGAACGCCTCCAAATGAGAGGGGTCAAGGGCACAACCGGCACACAGGCCACCTTCCTGGAGCTCTTCGACGGTGACCACGACAAGGTGCGGGCCCTCGACCGGCGGGTTGCCGAAACACTCGGCTTTTCGGCCTGCTACCCGGTGACCGGGCAGACCTACCCGCGGAAAGTGGATGCTTTTGTCATCGATGCCCTCTCCGGGGTCGGCCAGTCAGCGGCCAAGTTGGCCACCGATATCCGGCTCCTGGCCAGGCTTAAAGAGTTGAGGGAGCCCCTCGCCGAGGGACAGGTCGGGTCCTCCGCCATGCCCTACAAGGCCAATCCAATGCGCTCGGAGCGGGTGACTGCCCTTTCCCGATGGCTGATCTCCATCGCTGCCAACCCCGCGCAGACGGCTGCCAGCCAGTGGCTCGAGCGGACCCTCGACGACTCGGCCAACCGCCGCTTGGCTTTGCCGGAGGCCTTCCTCTCCACCGATGCGATTCTCCGAATCGTTCACAACATCGCCGATGGCCTCCAGGTCTTTCCCGCGATGATCGCGCGCAATCTTGCGGAAGAGCTGCCGTTGATGGCCTCCGAGGCGATCCTGATGGAGGCGGTGCGGCGCGGCGGTGACCGGCAGGCGGTGCACGAGCGCCTGCGGCTCCACGCTCGCGTGGCGGCGACGGCGGTGCTCGAGGAGGGAGGCGCCAATCCGTTCCTCGCGCTGGTTGCGGATGATCCGGAGGTGGCGCTCGACCGCTCCGAGCTCGACGCCCTCCTCGACCCGGCCCGTTTTGTCGGCCGCGCGCCGCAGCAGGTCCGTGAGTTCCTCGCCGAACACGTGCAACCGGTTCTTGACGAGGCCGGCGACCTGCCCGAAGCAAAAGACTTGGATGTCTAGGTTGAACGTCGGAAGGTCATTCGTTGTCTACCGCCCCTCCACCCAGAACCGCAAAGAACGCAAAGACCGCCAAGACATCGCAAGGATTTCTTTGAGCCCATGAAAAGAGATCTCTTTGCGAGCTTTGCGCTCTTAGCGGTTCAAAATAGGAGGGTGGGGCAAGCCAAAACGTGGGTGGCAATGATCGCGATTGTTTTCTCGGTTTTCTCCGCAGGATGCGCCCATCGCGGGGCGAAGCAGCCAATAGTGAGAAATACGGCACCGGTATCGACGCCGCCAACCGCTGCGCCGTCGCCGACACCTACAACGACAGAGCCAACACCGGCCCCGGCCATCGGATCGGTGGAGGAGGACTGGACAGAAAAGGGCATCGCTTCGTGGTACGGCGAGCCTTACCACGGGCGGCGCACCGCCTCCGGCGAGATCTACGACATGCACCAGCTCACGGCCGCCCACAAGACGTTGGCCTTCGGTTCGGTGGTCAAGGTCAAGCGCCGCGACACCGGCGCCGATGTCAAAGTGCGTATCAACGACCGCGGGCCGTTCATCGAGGGGCGGATTATCGACCTCTCCTTTGCTGCGGCAAAGAAGATCGATCTCGACGTCGACGGTGTGGCGCCGGTCAAGATCAAGGTCGTAGGCCACGAGACCACGCCGCAACGAAAACCGGCACGGGTCGAGGAACCGGAGGACTGTTTCTGGGTCCAGGTGGGTGCCTTTGGTGACCCGGACAACGCACGGGGGGCCGAAGCCGAACTCGAACGGAACGGCGTCGAGGCGGTTGTGCTCGAAGGTCTCGACGAGTTCTGGCGGGTCCGCGTTGGACCGTTCGACGAGGAGAAGCTTGCCGAGAGGGCCCGCAATCGGATCACCGACGCCTGGCCCACCGCGCATGTCATCCCCTGCGGCGGCTGAACGGCGTTTTGATTCAAATCAGCCCACCACAGAGACACGGAGGACACAGAGATTCACAGAGAAAAAGTAAGAATTTCTCTCTGTGCGGCCTCTGTGTCTCTGTGACTCTGTGGTTCAAACGGTTGCGCTACCATCAGCGCATGAGACATGTTCACGCTTCTCGAATCGTAGCGGTTGGAATCGCTGGGGCCCTCTGCCTCGCATTCGCGTGTCAGAGCGGTGGACCGCCCGAGGTTCGCGCGGAGCGGGTAGTGATGGTCTCCTACGACAGCCTCGGCGCCGATCTCGCCTGGCAGTGGATCTCCGACCCAACCGTCTCCTCGCCCGACGGCCTGGCCGGCATGGCGCAGGAGGGGTTTTCGGCCGAGCGCCTGCGGATGGTCGATCCGACCCTGACGGCCGTCAACCACATCTCGCTCGCAGCCGGTCGCAATGCCGCCGGGACGGGCGTCGTCAGCAATTCTTTCCACAGACAGGACACGCCGATCACGGAGTGGGTGTCCGGTTTCAATGCCTCGAGCGACGCGGAGACCCTGTGGACGGCGGCGCGCCGCAATGGACTTCGGGTCGGCACCCTGGCATGGCCGGGGGCCGACGCGGGAGCCCTCGATCGGGTCGGGGACTTCGGCGTGGTGTGGCCCGGTCCACCTCTGGCTCGATCCGAGCTCGTCGAGTTCGATCCCGAAGTCGCCGAGACGACCGGCGAGGTGCCTTCCAACGATGGCCTCGCGCCGTTACTGTGGCGGCTCAGGTTTGATCTCAGCTCGGCCACGCCGAGCAACCAGGAGCTCCTGATCGCCTTGGTCGATGCCGACCCCAACGGTCGCCCCCGCTACGACGCCGTTGCGGTGCGCCTCGCAGACGAGGATGACTGGGGCTATGTCGGCGAGATGGAGTGGGTCCCTGTCGAATTTGAAGCGCGTGCGGAAGGGGACCTCCGTTCACATCTCTACGGTGCCTGGTGCAAGGTCCTTCACATCGACCGCTTCACCGGCGCCCTCCGCTTCTACCGCGGTGAAATCAATCGCCTCCACGCCTATCCCGACGCGTTCGAGGACCGTCTTACCGAGGCCATCGGTCCGTGGCCGGGAGAGCCCGACCGGGCGGTTGCGGACTGGTGGCTCGACCTCGCCCAGGGCATCGACCTCGACACCTTCATCGAGCAGGGCGAGCGGCTCGACCGCTATTTTGACCGGATGACCGAGTGGGTGCTGGCTGAGGAGGATGCCGACCTCCTGCTCGCCTACCACTCGAGCCTGGACGTCTACCAGCACGCCAGCCTGATCACTGAAGATCTGCAGTGGGCCTACAGCCCGGGACGGGCGCTGGCCGCCAGCGAGGGCCTCAAACGGATGGGCCGCTCGATCGACCGGTCGGTTGCATCGTTGTGGCGCGCCCTCGAACCCGAGAGGGACGCCCTGGTGGTGGTCTCCGACCACGGTCAGATACCGATCTTCGAGGTCGTTCGGCCGAATCGGGCGCTCGCCGACGCCGGCCTCGTTCGGGTGGTCGAAGAGGATGGCCGGGCTCGGGTGGCTCCCGACACGCCGATGGTTGCGGTCACGGGTGGCGCCTTCCTCCACCTCTACCTCAACCTCGCCGGGCGCGAGCCCGGAGGCGTCGTGACCATGGCCGAGGCGCCGGAGCTTCTGCGCCGCGCGGCCCGGGTGCTGGCGGATCTCGAAGCCGAGGGTC
The DNA here is from genome assembly GCA_014764485.1 of Candidatus Sulfomarinibacter kjeldsenii. Taxonomy (GTDB): domain Bacteria; phylum Acidobacteriota; class Thermoanaerobaculia; order Thermoanaerobaculales; family Sulfomarinibacteraceae; genus Sulfomarinibacter; species Sulfomarinibacter kjeldsenii. Next base: position 1,698 of record JACXWA010000055.1, on the reverse strand, counting down.
GGCCTGCGGTCGAGAAGATCTACACCCGAGGCGAGGCCGCGTCCGTCGGTCTCGATCACCCATCGAGCGGCGACCTGGTGGTCTTCCTGACCCCGGGTTTTGCGGCCGATGGCGGCCTAGACGGTCCGGTGTTGGAGCCCAGCCGTTATTACGGCCAGCACGGTTTCCTTGCGTCTCACGACGAGGTATGTGGGGTTCTCTTCGCGCGCGGTGCGGGGATCAAAAAGAAGCGTTTCGGTGAGGCCGAGGCCACCTCGGTGGCGCCGATGATTGCGCGCTGGCTGGGCTTCGAATTCGGTGACGTGCCGGAATCAAAAAAAGGCCGCTGACTGGTGAGATGCAGACGACCGGGAAAAAGGGGTCATCCCACGAGTCCCAATTCAAGGAGAGTTCGATGAAACGAAGGATGGTGGAGATTTCAGTAATAGTCATGCTGTTGATGGCTGTTGTGGGAGTCAACGCTGAGGAGCCCGAGCTCGATCCGTTGCTCGAGTTGCTGGTCGAACAGGGCGTCATCACCAGGGAACAGGCGCTTGCGGTGCAGGCCGAGTACGATCGTCGGCGGGCGGCCGGGCAGCCGTCGATTGTCGTGCCGCCGCAACCTGACCCGGCAAAACCGGCGGTGCCCCCGCAAATGGTTGAGGCTCCGCCTTCGGAAGAAACAAAGGACGAGAGGTGGTACGACCGGATCGACTTCAAGGGTGATTTACGACTGCGCGGCGAGTTCTTCTGGGTCGATGGCATCTCGTCGAATGATCGCCGGGAGCGTTTTCGGGCGCGGATCCGGCCAGGAATCTACACCGATATTACCGATTGGATGGAGGTGGGACTCCAGGTTCGAAGCGGCGATCCGTTGGATCCCGTGTCCGACAACAGCAGCTTTGACGGCGGGTTCTCGCTGATCCCGATCTCCATCTCTGAAGGGTACGCCGCCTTTCACCCCAACGACTGGCTCGATCTCACCCTCGGCAAGTTCGACGCCAACAAGAAGTGGGTCGTCACCGACATGCAGTGGGACGATGATGTGACGGTCGAGGGCGCCATGGAGGAACTCTCCTTCGGGCCTCTCAAGGTCGACTTGTACCAGTACGTGTTGGAGGAGGACAAGAAGACCAGCGATTCGTACCTTCTCGGCGGCCAGGTGTATGGGAAGTTCGGATCTGACTCCGTCGGCACCTTCACCGTAGGCACCGGTTTCGACCAATGGGTGCGGCCGCAGATGGTCGCCGATCTCACGTTGAGCGGCAAGCTCCACGGAAACCGCGTGACCAACCTGCTCGACGACGAGGAACAGCTCATCAGCGATTTCGAGATCGCCAATGCCTTCGTCACGTGGAGTTGGAAGAAGAGCGAACGCTGGCCCGTGAAATTCTCGGTCTTCGGCTATCTCAACACCGGGGCGCAGGGCCTTGGTAAGGAGTACGACACTGGATATTTTGTGCGCCTCCAGGTCGGTGACTACAAGAAAAAGGGCCAGATGATGTTCCGCGCCAGTCGATACTACTCGGAGCCGGACGCCCTCTTCTACGTCTTCGCCCAGTCGGACACGACGATGGCATCGGATGTCGATGGCTATCGCTTCGACTTTCGCCTAGGCTACGTCAAGAAATCCTACTTCAACATCACCTGGTACCACACCAAAACCGTCTACTCACTGTTCCAGAACATGGATCGGCTGCAGGTGGACTACATCATCGT